>JAJUGK010000143.1 GCA_029268205.1 Nocardioidaceae bacterium | reverse complement strand
GGCGGTTCGGATAGCGTCCACTTCCCTCTCGGTCAGCGGTGTTCGAGACCGTCTCGTTGGGTTCGACACCACCCCCGGCTCGGGCTCGGACGCCGGTGGCTGTTCGCTCGCGATGCCCCGTCTCGCCTGCTCCCACGCCGACCTCAGCCGTTCGAGCCGACGTTGGGTGTTCGGTTTGGGTCCAGCCGGGTCCACTCGCACTCCCGTCGCGTACGCCGGCCGCGCCCCCCGCCGGCGTTCTCCGCGGCCACCACGCGAGCCTCGCCCCGCGCTCTCTTGCGCCCATCTTGCAGAAATCCGGACCTTTCGGGCCCAGCGCCCTTGAGCGCCGTGGCGGATCCTGGGGAGGACCCACCCACCCCGTCCGCACGAGAGGCCTTTGCGATGGCAGGCGCGCTACGCGACGAGTCCGCCCTTCCGGCATTCGATCCGGCAGTCCTGACCGCCCTGGTCGATGC
Organism: Nocardioidaceae bacterium; assembly: GCA_029268205.1. GTDB lineage: Bacteria > Actinomycetota > Actinomycetes > Propionibacteriales > Nocardioidaceae > Nocardioides_A. The sequence continues at coordinate 6,596 of JAJUGK010000143.1, read as the reverse complement.
CCTGCAGGACTCCTCCGCGACCGAGCGGTTCGTCCGCGCCTACCTGGCGATGCTGCCGACGCGGGTCGGTCGGATCCAGGACGCGGTGGGCGGCGACGACCCGACCGCGGCGATGGACGCGGTGCTCAGCCTGAAGGTCTCCTCGGCCACCGTCGGCGCCCGGCAGCTCCAGGCGCTGGCCTGCGACCTCGAGGCGCATCTGCGGGGGCACGTCCTGGTGCCGGCCTGCGAGGTCGCCTCGCGCCTCACCGCCGCGGCCGACCGGACCCGTTGCGACCTCGAGAGGCACCTGGGCCTGCCGGCCTGACCCCCGGCTGCGAGCACGACACGACGACGACCCGGGGACGAGCCCAGGCCGGCGACGAGGCCGGGTGTCACTCCATCCGATAGCCCACACCGCGCACGGTGTGGATGAGGCGCTGGCCCCCGCTCGCGGCGGCGAGCTTGCGACGCAGGTTGCCGATGTGGACCTCCACGAGGTGGGTGTCGCTGGTCCACTCATCGCCCCAGACCGACCGCAGGAGCGCCTCGCGGCTCCACACCCGTGCGGGGGTGCGCATCAGCTCGGCGAGCAGGTCGAACTCGGTGCGGGTCAGCTCGATCTCGCGCCCCTCGACCAGGACCCGGCGCCCGTCGACGTCGACCCGCAGGATGCCGTGCTCGAGCACGTCCTGGTCGGGCTCCGTGGCGGCCACGGGTCGCCGGGGGCGGCGGAACATCGCGTTGACGCGGGCCTTCAGCTCGCGCGGGGAGAACGGCTTGGCGAGGAAGTCGTCGGCCCCGGTCTCGAGACCGATCAGCTTGTCGACCTCCTCGTCGCGGGCGGTGACCATCATCAGGTAGGCGTCGCTGAACTCCCGCACCCGCCGGCACACCTCGATGCCGTCGAGACCGGGCAGACCGAGGTCGAGGGTGATCAGGTCGGGGTCGATCTCCCGGGCGGCGGTGACGGCCTCGCGCCCGTCGCCGACCTGGTGCACGGTGAAGCCCTGGGCCTCGAGGGAGAAGACGATCAGTTCGCGGATGTCGGCGTCGTCCTCCACGACCAGCGCCCGGCGCTCGTGGTCAGGGCTGGGACTCATGCCGATCATCTTGCCAGAGTGTGGGATGGATCATCTCCGGGTATGCGCGCGAGCGCGGCGAACTCCGCGGCGTCGTGGGCGCAGAACATGGTGAGGTCCCCCGACCCCGCCGGGCCGTGCTCGGCGTACAGGGTCCGCAGGCGCTCCTGGTTGGTGCGCCGGGCGGTGCCCGAGACCTGCAGCAGCGTCTGCAGCACCCGGATGCTCCGGGGCGCGGCCGCCGGGTCGACCTTCTCGGCCGCGGAGAAGTACGCATCCCCCGCGTGGAGCAGCCACCCGCCATCGGGACGCCGTACGCCCACCCCGGCATGGCCGCGCGTGTGCCCGGCCAGCGGAACGACCACGAGGTCGTCGGTGCCGTCGAGCACCGGCACGGCCGTGAGCCCGAACCAGTCGGTCCCGGCATCGGACCGGTGCTCGACCCAGCGCGGGCCGTGTGCCCACTGCACCGTGCGATACCGGTTCCGCTCGGCCGGCGTCCGACGGGCGCGGGCCGCGGCTAGCTCGTCGGCGAGCACATGCACCCGCGCCTGCGGGAAATCGGCGATCCCTCCAGCGTGGTCGAGGTCGAGGTGGGTGAGCACCACGTCGGTGACGTCGCGGGGGTCGTGGCCGAGCGCGCGGACCCGGGCGAGCGCGGTCGCGGAGGTGTCCCGCTGGAGGCCGACCATCCGGGCGAACCCCGGACCGAGCCGCCGGGGGTCGGCGATGTCGGCGGTGCCGAAGCCGGTGTCGACCAGCACGAGCCCCTCGGGCCGCTCGAGGAGCAGGCAGTGGGCGACCAGCCGCTCGGGCAGGACCCGGCCGGCGAGCAGCGGGACCATCGTCCCGCAATCGAGGTGGTGGATCCGCGACGTCATCGCGCCAGGGTAGGTCTGCCGACTGCGCCCCGGGTTGCCTCGATCCCCGTGTCGCACGCGTCACACCGTACCGTTGAAGGGTGGACCGCGACCGGCTGCCGAGGGAGAGCTCACCGCTCCGGGCGTTGGTGACCCCCCGGATGCTGGGCGTCCACGCCCTCGGGATCGCCGCGGTGACCATCGCGATGCTCGCCGGGGTCTGGCAGTTCGAGGCCTGGGAGCAGCGGCGCGAGGCCGAGGCCCGCGACCTCTCCGAGAGCGCACCGGTCGCGTTGCTGTCGGTGCTCGACGGTGACGACGCCTTCCCCGGCGAGGACGTCGGTCGCCCGGTCGAGCTCACCGGCGACTGGCGGCCCGAGGAGACGTTCTTCGTCGCCGACCGCGAGGACCCCCGCCCCGCGGGAACCCGGGAGGGCGCCGACCGGGAGCCGGGCTGGTGGGTCGTCACCCCGGTGGCGGTCGACGGCACCGACTCGGCGATCCCCGTCGTCCGCGGCTGGGTGGACGCACCGGTCGACCCCGCTCCCCCGGCTGCTGCTCCGGTCGAGGTCACCGGATGGCTGCAGCCCTCCGAGGGCCGCGGGTTGACCGACGACGATCCGACCGACGACGTCCTCCCCGAGCTGCGCATCGCCTCGCTCACCCAGCGGGTCGGCATCGACCTGTTCAGCGGGTACGTCGTCGCCCACGCGGTCGACGGTGGGGAGCTCGACGCCGGCGACGTACCCGCCGCGGTCGGGCCCAACGACCTGCCCGAGGTCGGCATCTTCACCGCGCTGCGCAACCTGCTCTACGCCATCGAGTGGTGGGTCTTCGGCGTCTTCGCCGCCTTCATCTGGTGGCGCTTCGGTCGCGACGAGGTCGTCGCCGCCGCCGAGCTGGCCGAGCTGAGCGGCAGTGGCCCCGACCCGACCGGCCCTGGCCCGACCGGGTCCGAGGAGAGCGACGACACCCGGGTCGGCCCGGGACCGGCGATAGGTTCGACACGTGAGAGGTGAGTCGTGAGCGGCGCGTTGAAGCGGTACCAGGTGATGGCGGCGATCGTGGGGGTGCTGCTGGTCGTGCTGTGCCTGATCGGGTTGCCGCTGCACTACGGCCACCTGCTCCACCCCGACCTGTTCCCCGAGGGCGGTCGGGCCAACGAGCTCGGCGACTGGATCAGCGCCACCCTGGGCGTCGCCCACGGCTGGCTCTACATGATCTTCCTCTTCACCGCCTTCGACCTGGCGCGCCGGGCCCGGTTCGAGATCGGGTTCACCGTCGTCACCCTGCTCAGCGGCACCGTGCCGATCCTGTCGTTCTGGGCCGAGCGGCGGGCCACCCGCCGCGTGCGCGAGGAGTGGGCCGAGGAGCTCGAGCCCGCCGGCTGACGGGGCGCCGACCGACGCGCTCCCAATCCGGACACCCCGAACCCCGGACACGCGAACCGCCCGACACCTGCAGCGCAGGTGCCGGGCGGTGCGGTCGTACGGGAGGGGCGCAGCGATCAGTCGGCTGCCGCCCCGGGTCGGTCAGCCCTTCGAGCCGCTGGGCCCGGCGTCGTCGATCTCGACCTCGGTGGCCGGCTGGTCGGGGTCGGTGGCCGCGTGCGGCTCGTCGGCGGCGTCGGCCAGCGCCTCACCCGGGGTGGCGGCCGCCGTGTCGGCAGGTGCGTCGGTGGGTGAGGAGCTGGCGGCGGGGGCCGCTGGGCTCGAGGAGGCCGGTGCCGCCGGGGTCGGCTGGTAGGAGGTCTCCCACGCCTGCGAGTCCTGGCTGAGCATCTTGCGGACGGCGGCGAACGCCACGCCGCCCAGCGCCAGGAGCAGCAGCGCCTTGCGCTTGCGGCCCTTCTTCTTCGGCTTCGGTGCCTCGACCTCGCCCTTGAGTGCGGCGGCGGTCGCGACGCCGCGACGCTTGGCCTCCTGGCGGTAGTCGGCGGTCGCCTCGTCGGCGGCGGCAGCAGCGGCGGTCAGCGCCGGCAGCACCTCGGTGTGCCACCGGTCCTTGGCCTTCTCCCGCGCCTCGGCGACGTAGGGGGCGGCCTTGTCGCGGGCCTCGGCCAGCGCCGGGGCGGCCTTCTCGCGGGCGTCCGCCAGCGCGGGCCCGGCCTTGGCGACGGCCGACTCGACGTGCGGGGACAGCTGGTCCTTGAGGTCGGTGGCGCGGTCACGGAGGTCCTGGGACCGGAGCTTCATGGGGAGTCCTCTCTGGCGGTGTGGGGAAGGGCGTCGATCTGGAGTCGATGATGCCCGTCCGCCGCGATCAGGCAAACCCCCACGTGGCAGGATCGACACGGGTGTGGAGCGCTCCGACACACCCTGTCCAACGACCCCACCCACGCGAGAGGCGGCCATGTCCGACCTGAAGGCGACCCTCAAGACCAACCACGGCGACATCGTGATCAACCTGCTGCCGAACCACGCCCCGACGACGGTGAAGAACTTCGTCGGCCTGGCGCAGGGCACGCAGGAGTACGTCGACCCCGAGAGCGGCCAGAAGACCACCGGCAGGTTCTACGACGGCCTCGGCTTCCACCGGGTCATCGAGGGCTTCATGATCCAGGGCGGTTGCCCGCTCGGCACCGGCACCGGCGGCCCCGGCTACCAGTTCAAGGACGAGTTCCACCCCGAGCTGCAGTTCGACCGGCCCTACCTGCTGGCGATGGCCAACGCCGGCCCGGGCACGAACGGCTCGCAGTTCTTCATCACGGTCGGCGCGACGCCGTGGCTGAACAACAAGCACACCATCTTCGGCGAGGTGGCCGACCAGGCCAGCCGCGACGTCGTCGACGCCATCGCCACGGTCCCCACGGGCGCGATGGACCGCCCCCAGGACGCCGTGGTCATCGAGTCCGTCGCGGTGGAGGGCAGCTGAGCTGACCGTCCCACCGTCGGTCCCACCGCCCGGCTCGCCGGCCGGCCCGCCCTCGGGGTCGCCGGCGGGCGTGTGCGCCTTCCACCCCGACCGTCCGGCCGGCATCCGCTGCCAGCGGTGCGAGCGGACGATCTGCCCCGACTGCATGAACCCCGCCGCGGTCGGGTTCCAGTGCCCGGCCTGCGTCCGCGAGGGTGCGCGTAGCGTCCGCCGCGCCCGCACGCCGTACGGCGGAGCGGTGCCGGCGCGCCCCGCGCTGACCTCGCAGGTCCTGATCGCCCTCAACGTGGCTGTCTGGCTGGCGGTCACGGCCACCGGCGCCGGGGCGAGCGCGTGGGTCGACCGGCTCGGCCTGATCCCGCTGGGTCGCTGTGAGCCGGTCGGCGGGGGCGGCTACTTCCCGGGGGTCGTCGAGAGCGTCTGCCGGCAGGGCGGCGCCGTGTGGGTCGACGGGGTCGGCACCGGCGCCGTCTGGCAGCTGCTCACCAGCGCCTTCACCCACGTCGACGTGTGGCACGTGGGGTTCAACATGCTCGCGCTGTGGTTCCTCGGACCGCAGTTGGAGATGGTCCTGGGTCGGGTGCGGTTCCTCGCGCTCTACCTGCTCTCGGCCCTGGCCGGGAGCGCGGCGGTGCTGTGGCTCTCCGACCCCGCGAGCGTGACCATCGGTGCCTCGGGCGCGGTGTTCGGGTTGATCGGCGGGCTGCTCGTGGTCGGGTGGCGCGTGGGCGGTGACCTGCGGATGCTGCTCACCTGGCTGGTGATCAACGTGGTCATCACCGTCGGGGGACGCGACTTCATCTCCTGGCAGGGCCACCTCGGCGGGCTGGTCGGCGGGCTCCTGGTCGCCGCGGTCCTCGTCCTGCCGCCGCGCGCGCAGCGCACCCGGTGGCAGGTGGTCGGCCTGGCCGTCCTCGCCGCGGTGGTCCTCGGCGCGCTGGTGGCCGGATCGCTGGCGGTCGGCTAGCTGTGATGTCGAGCAACGTCGATCGTGGAAGTTATCCACAGGCATTATCCCCAGTGTGGAGAACTACACGCGTGTGATTCCGGGCAGCCACCGGGCGTGACCGGGACGTGAAGAAGCCGAACGCCGAGGTGGTGCCCACCTCGGCGTCCGGTCATGCGGTTCCCGGTCAGATCCCGATCAGTTCACGATCAGTCGGCGGTGCCGGATCGCGGGATCGCACGGTCGTGTCGCGGGCCGCTCACTCCCACTTCGTGGCGAACACGAAGCCGACGGCCATGAACGCGATGCCGACCAGGAGGTTGTACTGGTCGAGGTTGCGCAGCACCGGGATGGAGTTGTCGGGGCCGGCGATGTAGTAGACGCAGATCCACACCAGCCCGATCAGGAAGCAGCCGAGCATGCCGACGATGACGCCGCGGCCGCGGCCGAGCGGGGCGCTGGGGTGGGAGGCGACGATCAACCCGATGAAGAGCACGGCGAGGCCGATGAGGAAGTTCCACCGGCCCAGGTCGCCCATCCAGGTGAGCTTCTGCCCGTCCTGGGCCACGTTGATGAAGACCGCCATCCAGGCGATGCCGGCGATGACCAGGGCGGCCGCCAGCACGGTGCGGACGATCGAGGTCGGGGCACCGGTCGGCGCCGGCGTGGATCGGGGGGCGTCGGCCACGGAAGGACTCCTCGCGAGGGTGGGTCGGTCGGGCGGTCGGGGGTCCGCCGGGTCGCGTGCGCGCCCGAGGGCCCCGGAACCGTCGGCTAGCGTAGTCGTGGGGCGCCCCCCCGCCGCCCCACCCCCCCAACACCCCCCGATGGAGGACCCCCCCAACATGCCGGCGG
>JAJUGK010000142.1 GCA_029268205.1 Nocardioidaceae bacterium | reverse complement strand
GGGTCCCAGTATCAGGAGCGCGCGGCAGCCGGCGGGTGCCGGACCGGGTCGGCGTCCCCGGCCCGTGCCCCCGGCCCGCGCCCCCGGCCCGCGCGGGGCGCGCGCCTACTTGAGGAACTTCGAGGTACGCCGGTCGGCGAGCGGCTTGCCGCCGGTCTGGCAGGTGGCGCAATACTGCAACGAGGAGTCGGCGAAGGACACCTCGCGCACCACGTCACCGCAGACCGGGCACGCCTCCCCGGTGCGGCCGTGGACGGCCATGTGCGCCTTCTTCTCGCCCTTGAGGTCCGCGGCGCCGTGGCCGACGGAACGGCGTACGGCGTCCCCGAGGGTGGTGCGGATGGCGTCGTAGAGCACCTGCCGGGCGTCGTCGTCCAGGCCCGAGGCGGATGCGAACGGCGACATGCGTGCGGCGTGCAGGATCTCGTCGGAGTAGGCGTTGCCGATCCCGGCGATCGTGCTCTGCTGGCGCAGGACGCCCTTGAGCTGGGCGCGACCCGCGGCGTCGAGGATCGCGCCGAGCGCGGCGGGGGTGAAGTCGTCGGACAGCGGGTCGGGGCCGAGCCGGGCGATGCCCTCGACGTCGGCGGGGGAGCGGACGACGTACATCGCCAGGCTCTTGCGGGTCCCGGCCTCGGTGATGTCGAGACCGGAGCCGTCGTCGAGCACGATCCGCGCGGCCAGCGGCGATTTGTTCGACGGCTTCGGCGGCACCTTGGGCACCTCGTCGCGCCACCGGATCCAGCCGGCGCGGGCCAGGTGCAGCACCAGATGCACACCGCCGGCCTCGACGTCGAGGAACTTGCCGTGCCGGTGCACGCCGTCGACGAACGCCCCGTGGACCGCCGTCAGCGGGGGGTCGAAGGTCTTCAACGCACTGAAGGTGGCCAGGTCCACCCGCGCGATCGCCCGCCCGTCGAGCCGACCGCGCAGGTCGACGACGAGCGCCTCCACCTCGGGCAGCTCCGGCACGTGGTCAGCGTAGCCAGCCGCGACACGCGCTAGCGATGACTACGTCAATCTAGGGAACTCCCTAGAGATCGGAATATCGTCCGATCGTGGACCCGATCCGGAACCCGTACGCCCCCGGCGCCGGTCAGCGCCCGCCCGAGCTCGCCGGTCGCGACCGGGAGGTGGAGCAGTTCGAGGTGACCCTGGAGCGCGTCGCCGCGGGTCGACCGGAGCGGTCGATGGTGCTCTCCGGGCTGCGCGGGGTCGGCAAGACGGTGCTGCTCAACGCCCTGCGCGGCCAGGCGGTGCGGCGGGCGTGGGGGACCGGCAAGATCGAGGCGCGTCCCGACCAGTCGCTGCGGATCCCGATCGCCCAGGCCGTGCACGCCGCGATCCGCGAGCTCGGCCACCGCCATCGCGACCCCGACCACGTCGACGCGGTCGCCGGCGTCCTGGTCGCCTTCGCCCAGCAGACCCCGCTGGAGGAGCGCAAGAGGGTGCGCTGGCGGCCGCCGCTCGACGTCACCGCCGCGCGCGGGCGCGCCGACTCCGGCGACCTCGAGCTCGACCTGCTCGAGCTCTTCACCGACACCGCCGAGCTCGCCGCCGACCTCGGCGTCGGGATCGCGCTGTTCATCGACGAGATGCAGGACGTCGCCCCCGCCGAGCTGGCCGCGCTGTGTGGCGCCTGCCACGAGATCAGCCAGCAGGGCGCGCCGCTCCTGGTCGTCGGCGCGGGCCTGCCGCACCTGCCCGTCACGCTGGCGGCGGCGAAGTCGTACGCCGAGCGGCTCTTCCGCTACGTCACCGTCGACCGGCTCCCGCGCCCGATGGCCGACCGGGCGCTCACCGTGCCCGCCGCGAGCGAGGGCGTACGGATCACCCCGGAGGGGCTCGACGAGCTCTACCGCCTCACCGACGGCTACCCCTACTTCGTCCAGGCCTACGGCAAGGTCACCTGGGACACCGCGATCGAGGACCCGATCACCGCCGACGACGTCCGCGCCGCCGCCCCCGACGCCGAGGCGGAGCTCGCGGTCGGCTTCTTCGGCGCCCGCTACGACCGCGCCACCCCCGCCGAGCGCGACTACATGGCCGCCATGGCCGACCTCGGCGGCGACTCCGACGCGCCGTACGACGGTCCTGTGGCCACTGCCGCCGTGGCGCAGGCCCTCGGTCGCAAGCCGCAGTCGCTCTCCCCCGCCCGCGACGGCCTGATCAAGAAGGGCCTGGTCTACTCCGCCGAGCGCGGCACCGTCGCCTTCACCGTCCCCCACTTCGGGAAGTTCCTCCGCGCCCAGCGCTGAGGGCGCCGGCAAAGTCACCACATATGTGGCGATCCTGGTGCTTCGGACACGAATTCGGCGCCTGGAACGACGAATTCGCCACATATGTGGTGAATTTTGGGGCTGGTGTGACTCGCAGCGGTGGTCAGGCGGGGGCGATGCCGTTATCGGCAGCGAAGCGCCGGAGGCCGTCGAGCTTCTGGTCGAGGGTGACGTCGCGACCGTGGTAGTAGGCCCAGGGCATGGTGAGTAGGGCGGTGACGCCGGCGTCCTCGGCGGCGGCGAACTGCTCGGGCAGGAAGGCGTCGGAGAGCGAGGCGAGTACGGCCAGGGGCTCGTCACCGCGGCCGGCCTCGGCGCGCAGCTCGCGGATCCGGCCGATGCCGGCGACGACCTGCTCGGTGGTGAGCAGGTCGGCGATCCAGCCGTCGTTGCGGGCGGCCCGCCGGTACGCCGCCTCGCTCCAGCCACCGGCGTACACCGGGATCGGCGGCGGGGTGGGCTCCATCTCGAGCTTCGGGGTGGGGAAGTGCTCGCCGTCGTGTTCGGTCCAACCGGGCGACCACAGCTTGCGCAGCAGCTCGATCATCTCGTCGGTGCGCGCCCCGCGCCGGGCGAACGGCGCCCCGAGCAGGGCGAACTCGTCCTTGCTCCAGCCGACGCCCACCCCCAGCGCGACCCGGCCGCCGCCGATCACCGCGGCGGTGCTGATCGCCTTGGCCACCGAGTACGGGTCGCGCAGCGCCGCGACGTAGACGGAGGTCACGAACCGCAGCCGGGTGGTGCGGGCGGCCATCGCGCCGATCAGCACCCACGGGTCCGGCCACGGCGTGAACTCCGGCCACCGGCGGGAGCCGTCCTCGGTGTAGGGGTACGGCGTCGACAGCGTGTGCAGGTTGACCACGTGGTCGGGCACGCCCATCCCGGTGTAGCCGAGCTCCTCGGCGGCCTCGGCGAGCACCAGGCAATCGGCGAGGTCGGTGAAGGCGGTGGCGACGTAGTACTCCACGCAGGGGCTCCCAGGTCGAGGCGGCGGGCGGGGGCGGTCCGACCCGCGGGCACGCTACCGGGCACGCGCGGCCCGCGGTGCGAGAATGGGCCGATGGCCGCAGCGTCCAGTCGCCGTACGGCGAAGGCGTCCACGCCGCGCCGACCCCAGGTCGTCGCGCACCGCGGCTCCAGCCACGAACGCGCCGAGCACACCCTCGGCGCCTACCTCGCCGCGCTCGAGGACGGTGCGGAGGGACTCGAGTGCGACGTCCGGCTGACCGCCGACGGCCACCTGGTCTGCGTGCACGATCGCGACCTGCGGCGCACCGGCAACAAGCGCGGCGTCGTCTCCACGATGCAGCTGGCCGACCTCGACGAGATCGACTTCGCGCAGTGGAAGAACCCCTGGGCCGACCTCGACGACGAGGCGCCCGAGGTCGATGAGAGCCACAACAAGGTGCTCACCCTGCGCCGCCTGCTCGAGACCGTCGCCGACTACGACCGCCGCATCGAGCTGGCGATCGAGACCAAGCACCCCACGCGGTACGCCGGCCTGGTCGAGCGCCGACTGGTCGAGCTGCTGGGCGAGTTCGGGTGGACCGGCGCCGACGCGCCCGTGCGGATCATGAGCTTCTCCCAGATCGCGCTGCACCGCGTACGCCGACTCGCCCCCGAGATCGACCTGGTCTTCCTGCTCGACAAGGTCTACGCGTGGCGGCTGAGCGCGGCGATCCGCGAGCAGCGCTGGATCGCCGGGCCGGGGATCGAGCTGCTGCGGGAGCAGCCGCGGCTCGCCCGCAAGCTGGTGCGCGAGGGGCTGCGCATGCACGTGTGGACGGTCAACACCCCCGAGGACCTCGACCTGTGCCGGTCGTTGGGCGTCGAGGCGGTCATCACCGACCGGCCCCGGATGGCGCTGGCCCACTACGGCGTGACCGAGGACGAACGGCCGATGGCGTGAGCTCCCTCACCGCGTGCGCCCGGCGTGAGAGGGTGCTGCGTGCCCGGGGTTTCACGCGCCGGGGGGTCGGGAACCTTTCCGATGCATGCCAGTCCCGTCCGATCCGCACTCGCGACATCACGACCCGTCCGCGATCGACCGTGACCTCGACACCGACACCGACAAGGAGGCCGTGATGGGTACCGCCACCCGCGCTGTCACGCCGGTGTCGATGCACCTCCCCTTCACCCCGGCCGCGGTGTCGGAGGCCCGCCGGGAGCTGCGCTCCTGGCTCAAGGAGGCCGGCGTCGACGGCGACTTCGCCTACGACGCCCGGTTGATCGTCTCCGAGCTGGTCGGCAACGCCGTCCGTCATGCGGAGCCGCTGCCGGGCGACGAGCTCGCCGTGGCGTGGGAGATCAACCGGCGCGGCCTGCAGATCTCGGTCACCGACGGAGGCACCGCGGAGCGTGTCCGCAGCCGCCCGCGCCGGGTGCCCGCCGCGCCGACCGACACCAGCGGACGCGGCATGGCGATCGTCGAGACGCTGGCCTCGCGCTGGTGGACCGAGCGCGGCCGCACCCGCACCACGGTGCACGCGGTCGTGCCGATCGATGAGACCGACTGACCCCGCCCTGATCGGCCGGCGCTCCGGCCCGCCCGCCCCCGCTCCGCGTACGCCCGAGCGCTAGCGTTCGCTCCCATGGGCAAGAAGTCGCGCACCAAGTCCCGAGCCACCTCCCCGGCCGCCGAGGGTGGGGTCGGCCCCCGTCAGCCCTGCCCGTGCGGGTCGGGGCGGCGCTACAAGGCCTGCCACGGCTCGCAGGACGGGCCGCCGCCGGTGTTCTCCCGGCGTCCGTTCGAGGGCCTGCCCGGTGAGTGCGACGTGGTTGCGCTGCGCGAGCTGGTGCCCTCGGCCACCGCGCCGCTGACCGTCCCCTCCGCCGGCGACCGGCAGGTCGTGCTCACCACCCTCAACCCCGGGGCCGCGCCGGCCCTGGTGCGTGCCGACGGCACGATCTGGCTGGGCCTGCAGGTCCAGCACGCGTACGGCGATCCCAGCCGCGACCTCGCCGCGGTGCTGACCCGCGCCCTGGAGGCCGAGCCCGGCAGCTCCGTGGGCATCACCGAGGCGCCGGCGCCCGACGCACCGCGGCTGCAGGACCTGGTGGCCCAGGACTCCCTCGACGTCACCGTGCACGAGGGCTTCGGGTGGTGGGTCGCCGACGTCGACGACCCTGACGGCAGCCTCGCCGCGGCGCTGGAGCAGGCCGACGCCGCCGCCCACCCGACCCTGCGGCTGGCGCAGGTCGAGGCGGCGTACTGGACCGACGTGGGCAGCAAGGAGCACCTGCGCTGGGCGATGCCGCACGACGAGGACGCGCTGCTCGACGCGCTGGCGCGGCTGCACGCCGCCGGCCGGACGCGGCTGGTCGAGGGCTCCCGGCTGGTCGGGATGTTCCGCGCCCACGGGCTGCTGGTGCCGGTGTGGGACCTGGAGGTGGGCACCGGCGCGGAGGCGCTGGAGGACCCGGCCTCCGACTTCGCCGAGGCCCTCGCGGAGGCGCTCGCGGTCACCGATCCGCTCACCTCCGAGGAGCGCGCCGCCCGGTCCGGTCTGGCCAACCGGCAGCTGACCATCCGGTGACCGTCCGCGGGTCGGCCACCTGTGTTGTCTCCGGGTGTCCGACCCGCTAGTTTTCACCGCAGCCCGGCCGTTGTCGCATCCCCCGTCGACAGCGGCCGGGCCTCTTTCATCCCTGGGCTTTCATGTCTGGGTCCCGGGCGATCGGGCACGACATGCAGCGGGGACCACCGCGCCCGGAGCCCACCTCCGACCCGGCGATCGCGATCACCTCGATGCCGGCGGCCTCGAGCCGCTCGTTGGTCTCGACGTTGCGCTCGTAGGCGACCGCGACCCGCGGCGCGATCGCCAGGGTGTTGTTGCCGTCGTCCCACTGCTCGCGCTCGGCGGTGACCGGGTCGAGGCCGGTGTCGATCAGGTGCATCGTGTCGATACCGATCGCCTTGGCCGCAGCGATCAGGAACGGCTCCGGCGGCGCGACGGTCAGCGGTGCTGCGGGGTCCTCCGGGTGGGGCGTCACGGCGTACGCGGTCAGGCTGTCGGCGATGTTGGGATACATCACGATCTTGTCGACGTCGACCATCGTGCACACGGTGTCGAGGTGCATGGTCGCCCGCTCCTGGGTGATGGGTACGGCGAGCACGGTGTGGGCCAGGCCCTCGGCGAACACCTGGCGGGCCAGCCGCTCGGCGCCGGCCGGTGTCGTGCGCTCACCCACCCCCACGGCGAGCACGCCGGGTGCCATCACGAGCACGTCGCCGCCCTCGACGTGCTCCAACCCCGACCCGTGGATGCGCGGGGTGCCGGCGAAGCGGGGGTGGTGGGCGTAGATCAGCTCGGTCAGCTGGGTCTCGCGCTCGCGGGCCGGCATCGCCAGCGAGGTCACCGCCACGTGATCGCCGATCCACAGGCTGGAGTCGCGGGTGAACAGCAGGTTGGGCAGCGGGTCGAGCAGGAAGTCGTCGTCGGCCAGCAGGCTGGTCACCAGGCCGTGCCCGCCGCGGACCTCGTCGTTGCGGATCCCGGCGGTCAGGACGAGCGCGAGCTCCTCGGGGGAGTGGTCGTGCAGCGCCCCGGAGAGGTAGCCGCGCAGCGTCTCGCCCAACCGCAGACTGCTGGTGGCGGCGTCGATCGCCCGAGCCCGCGCCTCGTCGGATCCGAGCGTCTCGACCAGCAGGTCGACGAGGTAGAGCACCTCGACGCCCCGGTCGGTCAGCACCGCGGCGAACGCGTCGTGCTCCTCCTGGGCCCGTGCGACCCAGGGGATGCCGTCGAAGAGCAGCTTGTCGTTGTTGCGGGGGGTCAGGCGCTTCAGCTCGGGACCGGGCCGATGGAGCAGGACGGTGCG
>JAJUGK010000141.1 GCA_029268205.1 Nocardioidaceae bacterium | reverse complement strand
GCGCTGCGCATCAACAGCCGGCGTTCGGACCTGATCCTGCGCGGCGGCGAGAACATCTATCCCGCCGAGGTCGAGGCCGCGCTCGAGACGCACCCGGACGTGCGCGAGTGCCTCGTCGTCGGCGTCGCGCACCCCAGCTACGGCCAGGAGGTAGGTGCGGTCGTCGTGCTCCACCCCGGGACGTCGGCGACGGCCGAGACGTTGCAGGCGCACGTGGCCGAGCGCATCGCGCGCTACAAGGTGCCGTCGCGCTGGCGGGTCACGACCGAGCCGCTGCCGCGCAACGCCACGGGCAAGGTGATCCGCAAGGAGGTGCCGCTGCCGTGAGCGAGAACCGTGAGGAGTGGGCCCCGCTGCTGGCCGACCTGGAGCGGCGTCGTACCGAGGCGCGTGCGATGGGGGGACCCGCGAAGGTCGAGCGGGTGCGGGCCGCCGGTCGGCTCCCGGCCCGGGACCGGGTCGCGGAGCTGTGCGACCGCGGCACCTTCGTCGAGCTCGGCACCCTCGCGGGCGACGGCACCGCCCCGGCGGATGCGTTCATCGCCGGCTCCGGACTCGTCGACGGCCGCCCGGTGCTGGTCGGCGCCGAGGACTTCACCGTCGCCGGCGGCTCGATCGGCACCGCGGGTGCGACCAAGCGCGCCCGGCTCGCCGCGCTCGCGCTGCAGGAGCGCGTGCCGCTGGTGCTGATGCTCGAGGGGGCCGGACACCGCGCGACCAACGCCCTCCACCCGCACCGACCCGCCCCCAACGACCTGCAGGCGCTGGTCGACCTCGCCGGGCGGGTGCCGACGGTCGTGGTCGTCACCGGTCCGTCCGCGGGCCACGGCGCCCTGGCCGCGCCGCTCGCCGACCACGTGATCATGGTTGCGGGGCAGGGGATGCTCTTCACCGCCGGCCCGCCACTGGTCCGGGCCTCGCTCGGCGAGGACGTCGACAAGGAGACCCTCGGTGGCGCGGAGGTCCACGCCGCGCACTCCGGATTGGCCCACGAGGTCGCCCCCGACGCCCGTGCCGCGCTGGCCGCGGTGCGTCGCTGGCTGTCCTACCTGCCCGCGAACGCCTGGGAGCGGCCGCCGCACGTCGCCGGGCCCGACACCGGACCGCGCCCGGTGGAGGCGCTGCTGGATCTCATCCCGCCCAATCCGCGCCGGCCCTACGACATGCGCCCGGTGCTGGCCGAGCTGTTCGACGCCGGCTCGGTGACCGAGTCGCAGCCGGCGTACGGCGCCTCGGTCATCACCGCCCTCGCGCGGCTGGGCGGACACCCGGTCGCGGTGGTCGCCAACCAGCCGAACGTGCTCGCCGGGGCGATCGACGTCGCCGCGGCGGAGAAGGCGGCGCGCTTCGTCGAGCGGGCCGCGGCGTTCCACCTGCCGCTGGTGCAGCTCGCCGACAACCCCGGGGTGCTCGCCGGCACCGCCTCGGAGCGGGCCGGCATCCTGCGGGCGGGGGCGCGGATGTTCGCCGCCCAGCACCGCGCCGCCGTCCCCAAGCTGCACGTGACGATGCGCAAGGCGTTCGGCTTCGGCAGCTCGGTGATGGGACAGAACGCCTTCGGCGGTCAGACCCTGTCGCTCGCCCTGCCCGGAGCCGTTCTCGGCGGGATCCCGGCCGCCGTCGGGGGAGCGACGGCCAAGGCCGACGAGCGGACCCGGGAGGAGCTGGTCGCGACCGAGAACTCCGGGCCGTGGCGGCTGGCCGCGACCGCGACGTACGACGAGGTGGTCGACCCCCGCGAGCTGCGCTCCGCGTTGTTGTCGGGGCTGCGCACGGTCCGCCGCAGCGGGCCGGTGGAGCCGGTGACCCAGGTGGGCTACCTGCCGTGAACCCGCCGCGGTGCCGCCGTTGACGGGCTCGCCGGCCGGGTCAGGCGGTCTCCTCCGCGAGCCGGAGCGAGCGACCGCCGACCGTGCCGCCGAGGTCGGTGGTGAGCCGCTGGGCCGCGGAGAGCAGCATCGGGGCGACGTGCTCGGGCACGATCTGCCCGTCGCTGCACGAGACGCCGATCGAGGCGAGCAGGCCGTCGGGACCGTGCACCGGGGCGCCGAGGGCGACGATGCGCTTGTTGGGCCCGCCCGCCCGGACGATGTCGACGCCGCCGCGCTGGCGGCAGGCCCCCAGGCGCCGGTGCAGGTCGATCATGTCGAGCGGAGCGCGGCGCGGGATGTCGGCGGTGCTCGCCACCAGCGCGTCGACGCGCTCGGGGGAGAGGACCGCGAGCATCGCGCGCCCCATCGGGGTGGTGTCGGCCGGCACCCGGGTGCCGACGTTGGAGGGGATCGAGTCCAGGACCGGGCCGCCGACCTTGTCGAGGTAGTAGAGCATCCCGCCCTCGAGCACGGCCAGGTGCACGACCGCCCGGGTCTGCAGGTGCAGCCGGTTGAGCATCCGGGCGGCCATCGAGCGCAGTCCGCCGTGGTCGTGGGTGCGCGCGGACATGCCGATCGCGCGGGCGCCGAGGCGGTAGCCGCGGGCGTCGTGGTCGAGCCAGCCGAGCTCGACGAGCTGGGTCATGAGCCGGAACGCCGTCGACCGGGGCAGCGAGGTGATCGCCGTGACGTCCTCGAGCAGCAGCCGGTCGGGCGACTGCTGGAACGCGTCCAGGATCTGCGTGACCCGCTCGACCACCGACGGCCGCTGCGCGCGGTCCTCGGCCTGCGGGCTCCGCCCGGTTCCCTCCGGCGTCATCGTCATCGCACTCCTCCCAGGTGCCAGCAACCAAACACTTGCTTGGTGTCAGTGTAGGCCGCTGGATGGGAGTTGACACTAGCGCGTGTTCCACGGTGTGGTTATATCGATTAGGAATACTACTACCAGTCCGAGGGAGATCGTGGACTTCGCACTCGACGCCGATCAGCGGCAGTGGCTGCAGGAGGTGCGGGCGTTCCTGCGGGAGCACGTCACCCCCGCGCTGGTCGCCGAGCTCGCCGAGCACGACCTGGAGAAGCGCGACGGCGAGTTGGCCGCGTTCCGCCGCAAGATCGGGGAGAAGGGCTGGTTCGGCCTGAACTGGCCCACCGAGTACGGCGGTCTCGGTCTCGGTCCCATCCACCAGCACCTGCTGGTCAGCGAGTTCGAGCGCTGGGGGGTGCCCGGCCCCGACCTCACCGTCACCTCCGTGGCGCCGATGATCATGCGCCACGGCACCGAGCAGAACAAGGCCGAGTTCCTGCCGCCGATCGCCCGCGGCGAGATGGTCTGCGCGGTCGGCTACTCCGAGCCCGACGCCGGCACCGACCTGGCCAGCCTGCGCACCCGCGCCGTCCTCGACGGCGACGAGTGGGTGATCAACGGCTCCAAGATCTGGAACTCCGGCGCCCAGCGCTGCACCCACGAGTGGCTGTGCGTGCGCACCAACCCCGATGTCCCCAAGCACAAGGGGATCTCGGTCATCATCGTGCCGATCGACGCCCCGGGGGTGTCGATCCGGCCGCTCGAGGCGTGGTCGGGATACCGCACCAACGAGACGTTCTTCGACGACGTGCGGGTGCCCGCGACGAACCTGATCGGGGAGGTCGACAGGGGCTGGCGCTACATCACCGGCGCGCTCGACCTCGAGCGCGGCGCGCTGACGAACGCCGGCGACCTGCGCCGGGCCGTCGACGACCTGTGGGCGCTGGCCCGCGAGCCGCGCCGCGACGGCGCGGTCCCGGCCACGGACCCCGGAGTCCGCCGGCGTCTCGCCGAGCTCGACGCCGACGTCGAGGTCGCGACCCTGATGGGGTTCGAGGCGGCGTCGCTGCTGGCCGACGGCACGATCCCGAGCGTTGAGGTCAGCACCGAGAAGGTCTTCACCAGCGAGCTGCGGCAGCGCATCGCGGAGACCGCGCTCGATCTGCTCGGCCCCGACGGTCTGCTCGGCCACAACACCGCAGCGGCACCGCTGCACGGAGCCTTCGAACGGCTCTACCGCGCCGCCCCGCTGCTGCGCTTCGGCGCCGGCACCAACGAGGTGCTGCGCGACGTGATCGCCCAACGCGGGCACCGCATGCCGTCGTACGGGCGCTGAGCGGGCCCCGGCCCCGAACGCCCGAATCCTGCGAGAAGGAGACCCTGTCGTGAAGCTGGTGGCCACCGAGGAGGAGCGCGACCTCGCGGCGGCGATGCGCGACCTGTTCGCCACGCACTGCCCGACCACGCTGGTGCGTGCCCTGCGCGAGCCCGGCGGCGAGCGGTTCCCGCAGAAGCTGTGGGAGGCGCTGGTCCGCGCGGAGGTGCTCGCGCTGCCGTTCGCCGCGGACGTGGGCGGGTCCGACGGCACGCTCGACGACCTCGCGGTCGTCTACGCCGAGGCCGGCCGGGCGTTGTGCCCGAGCGTCGTGCTGAACACGATCCACCTCGGGCTCGCCATCGACGCCCTGGCCGCCCCCGACCGGCGCGCCGCCCGGCTGCCGTCGCTGATCCGCGGCGACCTGCGCGGCACCGTCGCCGTCGCGAGCCCCTACGACGCGACCGACGTACGCCCCCGGTTGCGCGCCGAGCGGACCGCGGACGGCCTGCGGGTCACCGGCCGCCTGGACTACGTCGGCGACGCCGACCTGGCCGACGCGGTGCTGACGACCGCGGCGGTCGAGACCTACGGCGAACCCGACGAGGTCCTCGCCCTGCTGGTGGACCCGGCAGCGCCCGGGGTGCAGCTCACGCCCCTGCCGACCAGCGCCGACGACCGGTGGCACGAGATCGTCCTCGACGGCGTGCTGGTCGCCGACGACGCGGTGCTCGGCGCGGTCGGGGAGGAGGAGCTGCGCCGGGTGGCGCTGACGGTGCGTGCCCTGCAGTGCGTCGACATGGCCGCCGGCGCCGAAACGGTGATCGCGCGGACCGTGGCCCACACCTGCTCCCGCGAGCAGTTCGGGCGCCCGATCGGCTCGTTCCAGGCCGCCCAGCACCTCGTGGCCGACATGCACATCGCCACCCAGGCCGCACGACTGGCCGCCCGCAGCGCGGTCTTCTGGCTCGGACGCGGCCGGCCCGGGGTGCGCGAGACCGCGATCGCGGTGCTCAAGGCCGCCACGGCGTACCGCCGTGTGACGGCCGACGCCCACCAGCTGCACGGCGGGATGGGGTATGTGCTCGAGACCGACCTGCACCTGTGGTCGGAGCGGGCCCGGCGCCTGGGCGTCGAGGGCGGCGGCGTCGATGTGGCGGCGGGGTGGCTGGCATGACGGGCGCACAGGCACTGTCGGGCCTGCGGGTGCTCGACCTCAGTCGTTGGGTCGCCGGCGAGTACGCCACCAAGCTGTTCGCTGACTTCGGCGCCGACGTGGTCAAGGTGGAGAAGCCCGGCGAGGGCAGCCTCACCCGCGCCTGGGGGCCGTTCCCCGGCGACGTCCCCGACCCCGAGCGCAGCGCGCTCTTCCTCCACCTCAACACCAACAAGCGGTCGGTCGCCCTCGACCTGCGCGCCGACGCCGACCGCGAGGTCCTGCTCGGGCTGGTGGCCCGCGCCGACGCCCTGGTCGAGTCGTTCCGGCCCGGCCACCTCGAACGGCTCGGGCTGGGTCCCGACGTGCTGCGGGATCTCAACCCCCGCCTGGTGATCACCCGGATCAGCGCCTTCGGGCAGACCGGGCCCTGGCGGGACCGGGAGGCCAGCGGGTTGGTGCTGCAGGCCGCCGGCGGGCCGATGCACGCCACCGGCCAGGCCGACCGCGCCCCGCTGCGCAAGCCCGGCCTGCTGGAGCACTACACCGTCGGCCGCAGCGCGGGCCAGGCGACGATGGGTGCACTGCTGCGGGCCCGGCGCACCGACCGCGGGGCCGTCCTCGACATCGCGGGCCAGGAGGTGCTGCTCGCCGGCGCCGACCGCCGGGCGTCGTACCTGCTCTCGGCGTCGTACTCCGGCATCACCGCGCCGCGCGGTGCCCGCAGCCCGCACCGCCACGGCGCGACCTTCACCGGACCGTTCCGCGCCGCCGACGGGTTCGTGATGGTCTACGTGACCAACCAGGCGTTCTGGAACCGGTTCGTCCACCTGGTCGGCGCCGACGACGCGGCCTTCCGCGAGCGCTACCTCGACCGGCAGACGGTGATGGACGCCGACCGGGACGACTTCATGGACTACGTCGCCGCCTGGATCGGCAAGCGCCCCAAGATCGAGGTGATGGAGGCCGCCGAGGCCGCGCGGATCCCGGTCACCGCCTACCTCTCGGTCTCGGAGGTGCTGGCCCACCCGCACTTCCGCGAGCGCGGGGCGTTCGTCGGGGCCGAGCACCCCGTCGCCGGCCGGTTGGAGTACGCCGGCCCGCCGTGGCGGATGGACCGCGGTTATGCACTGCGCAGCGCCGCACCCCTGCTGGACCAGCACGGCGCGGCCGTGCGTGAGGAGGCCCTGTCGTGAGCGCGCCCTACCGCCCCGACCCCGACCTGCCGCTGAGCGGGA
This sequence comes from Nocardioidaceae bacterium, assembly GCA_029268205.1. Taxonomy (GTDB): domain Bacteria; phylum Actinomycetota; class Actinomycetes; order Propionibacteriales; family Nocardioidaceae; genus Nocardioides_A. The sequence goes on along the minus strand of JAJUGK010000141.1, from coordinate 810 downwards.
TCCGGGTCATCGACCTGACCGTGGTCTGGTCGGGCCCGGGTGCCACCGCACTCCTGGGCGACCTCGGGGCGGAGGTCATCCGGGTCGAGGGCAACGACCGCGTGAGCCGCCAGGTGTCGGCGCGCACGACCAAGGAGTCGATCGCCAGGACCGGCTACCACGGTGGCACCTACCCCGACAAGGACCCCGGCGAGCGGCCCTACGACCGGTCCGCGCTGTTCAACTGGCACTCGCGCAACAAGCTCGCCGCCTGCATGAACCTCGACACCCCCGAGGGGCACGAGGCGTTCCTGGAGCTGGTCGCGGTCAGCGACGTGCTGGTGGAGAACAACTCCAACGGTGTGCTGGAGAAGCTCGGCATCGGGCACGAGCGGCTGCTCGAGGCGAACCCGCGGCTGGTCGTGGCCCGGATGCCCCCGCTGGGGATGAGCGGGCCGATGAGCGACTACCTCGGCTACGGCCCCAACTTCAACAGCCTCGTCGGCATCGCGGCGATGGACGGCTACGAGGGCGAGGAGCCCGACTCCGCCGGCGAGAACTACCACATGGACGAGGCGGCTCCGGCCGGTCTGGCGTTCGCGGTGATGGCGAAGCTGTGGGACCGCGAGACCACCGGGGAGGGCGGGCTGATCGAGTTCGCCCAAGCCGAGACCGTCATGGCGGAGATCGGCGAGTTCGTCCTCGACCACCAGCTCAACGGCAGGGACCCCGCGGTGCTCGGCAACGGCGATCCGTGGGTGGTCCAGGACGTCGTACGGGTGCGGGGGGAGGACGCCTGGGTCGCCTGGAGCGTGCGCGACGACCGCGACT
>JAJUGK010000140.1 GCA_029268205.1 Nocardioidaceae bacterium | reverse complement strand
CCGCGGGCCGCAGCAGCCGCCGCGGGTCAAGGGCCCCGACGACGACCCGGACTTCCTGCGCCGGCTCGAGCAGCAGCGCCGCCGTGACGCCCGTCGGCGCGCCCAGGGTGACGGCCCGGCCGAGGGCGACAGCGCCCCCGGGTCGGCCTGACGTCGGCCGTTGTCCGCGCCAGCCGCCGGCCTCGAGCCGGTGACGGGGTCCGCCGATGCCGTCGCGACGCTCCTGACGCACTGGCTCCTCGCCGACGATCCGCGACCGCTGCAGATCGCGACGTCTGGCTCGACCGGTGAACCGAAGCGGGTGGCCCTCCCGCGGTCCGCGATCGAGGCATCGGTGCACGCCACGCACGCGTTCCTCGGCGGTCCGGGCCAGTGGCTGCTCACGCTCCCGCCGACGTACGTCGCCGGTGTCCAGGTGCTCGCCCGCTCGCTGCTCGCCGGGGAGCGCCCGGTGCTGGCCGACCGCTTCCCCGACCTCGCCGCGGCGGTCGGCGCGATGACCGGCGTACGCCGCTACGGCTCGCTCGTGCCGACCCAGCTCGTCCGCGCCCTCGAGGTGCCCGCCGACCGCGACGCGCTCGCCAGCCTCGATGCGGTGCTGCTGGGCGGGGCCCGGCTCGACCCGGCCGTGCGGCGCCGGGCCGAGGACGCCGGGATCCGGGTCGTGGCGACCTACGGTATGAGCGAGACCGCCGGCGGCTGTGTCTACGACGGGCGTCCGCTGCCCGGGGTCGAGGTGCGGATCGACGACGAGGGCCGGGTGTGGTTGCGCGGGCCGATGCTGGCCGAGGGGTACGTCGGCGACCCCGCACGCACCGCGCGGACCTTCGTCGACGGCTGGTACCGCACCGACGACCTCGGTGAGCTGACCGCCGACGCCCACGGCCCGCTGCTGCGCCTGCTCGGGCGCGCCGACGACGTGATCAACAGCGGCGGCGTGAAGGTCGCCGCCGCCGCGGTCGCCGCCCGGCTGCGCGAACACCCGGCCGTGGCCGCCGCCGAGGTGCTCGGCGTCCCCGACCCCGAGTGGGGCGAGCGCGTCGTCGCCCATGTGGTCGGCGACCTCGACCTGGCCGCGGCCCGCGACTGGGTCGCCGCGGTGCACCCGCGCACCTGGGCACCGCAGATCCTGCGCCACCACGACGCGCTCCCGCTGCTGGCGAACGGCAAGATCGACCGGATGCGCCTGCGGGAGGAGTCATGAGCCACCGCCCCGACGAGACCGAGGTCGTCTGGTCGCTGCCGATGCGGGTGCGCTTCCGCGGCATCGACGTCCGCGAGGGTGTCCTGCTGCGCGGCGCCGACGGCGGGTGGGGCGAGTGGAGCCCGTTCCTCGACTACGACGCCCCCACCAGCGAGCCGTGGCTGCGCTGCGCCGAGGAGGCCGTACGCGGCGACTGGCCGGCCCCGGTGCGCGACCGGGTGCCGGTCAACGTCACGATCCCGGCCGTCGACCCGGAGCGCGCCGCGGAGCTCGTGCGCGCCCGTCCGGGGTTCCGCACCGCCAAGGTCAAGGTGGCCGAGCCGGGTCAGACGCTGGCCGACGACGAGGCCCGGGTCGCCGCGGTGCGCGACGCCCTCGGTCCCGACGGCGCGGTCCGGATCGATGTCAACGGTGGCTGGTCCGTCGACGAGGCCGTCCGTGCGATCGCCGTGCTCGACCGGGCCGCCGGTGGCCTCGAGTACGTCGAGCAGCCGTGCGCGAGCGTGGAGGACCTCGCCGCGGTGCGCCGCCGGGTCGAGGTGCCGATTGCCGCCGACGAGTCCATCCGGCGCGCGAGCGACCCCTACCGGGTGCGGGAGCTGGAGGCCGCCGACGTCGCCGTCATCAAGGTGCAGCCGCTCGGCGGCGTGGCCGCCTGCCTGCGGATCGCCGAGGACATCGGCCTCCCGGTCGTGGTGAGCTCGGCCCTGGAGACCTCCGTCGGCCTCGCCGCCGGCGTGGCTCTCGCCGCGGCGCTGCCCGAGCTGCCGTACGCCTGCGGGCTCGGCACCACCAGCCTGCTCGACGGTGACGTCGTCGCCGACCCGCTGCTCCCGGTCGACGGCGCGCTCCCCGTACGCCGTCCCGTGCCCGACCCCGACCTGTTGGTCGCCCACCGTGCGGCGCCGGAGCGGGAGGCGATCTGGAGGGCGCGCCTCGCCGAGGTGCGGGCCGTGCGGCAGGATCGGCGCCCGTGAGCGCCGACCCGACCGAGCCGAGCCCCGCCCCCGACGTCCCGCGCAACGCGGCGACGGCGCTGGCGCGGACCTGGATCGACGCGCTGGTGCGCAACGGCGTGGCCGACCTCGTCCTCGCCCCGGGGTCGCGCAGCGCGCCGCTCGCCTTCGCCGCGCTCGACGCCGCCCGTGCGGGGCGACTGCGCCTGCACACGCGCATCGACGAGCGCACCGCCGGCTTCCTGGCCCTCGGCATCGCCAAGACCTCCCGGACGCCGGTGGCCGTCCTGACCACCTCGGGGACCGCCACCGCCGAGCTGCATCCGGCCGTCCTCGAGGCGGACGCCGCCGGGGTGCCGCTGCTGCTGCTCACCGCCGACCGACCGGCCGCCATGCGGGGCACCCAGGCCAACCAGACCACCGACCAGGTCGAGCTCTACGGCTCGGCGGCCCGCTGGGCGCTCGACGTCCCGCCGGGGCGGCCGGGGACCTACGAGCAGACCCAGGTCGACGACTGGCGGGACCTCGTCCGCCGAGCCGTGCAGGTCGCCGCCGGCTCCGACGGTCCGCCCGGCCCGGTGCAGGTCAACCTCCAGCTCGCCGAGCCGCTGGTGCCCGGGATCGATGACGGCTGGTCCACGCCGCTGACCCCGCCCGCACCGGCCCCGGTCGACGCCGGTGGTGTCGGGCCGGTCGGCGTCGAGCTGCTCCGCGCCGGCCCCCGCACCGTGGTCGTGGCCGGCGACGACGCCGGGCCGCCCGCGCGGATCCTCGCCGAGCAGGCCGGATGGCCGTTGCTCGCCGAGCCGAGCAGCGGCGCCCGCACCGGCACCCACGCCATCCGCAGCTACCGGCTGCTGCTGGGCGACCCCGAGCTGCGCACCGCGATCGAGAGGGTCGTGGTGTTCGGTCATCCGACGCTGTCGCGCCCGGTCACCCGGCTGATCTCCGACCCCGACGTCGAGGTGATCGCGGTGCGCAACGCCACCGGCTACACCGACCCCGGGCGACGGGTCTCCCGGGTCGTCGACGCCGTCACCGGCGAGCCCGACGGCGACGACACCTGGCTGGCCCGGTGGCGCGATCGGGATGCGGAGGTCTCCGCCGCGCTCGACACTCTGGTCGCCGAACGGTCCGGTGCCACCCCGAGCCCGCACCAGGTCGCGGCGACGGTGAGCGCCGCCGTACCTCCCGGCGGGTTGCTCTTCGTCGGCTCGTCCAACCCGGTGCGCGACCTCGACCTGATGGCCCGGCCGGCTGCGGTGGGGGAACGCCGGCTGGTCCTGGCCAACCGCGGACTCGCCGGCATCGACGGTGTGGTCTCCAGCGCCATCGGGGCGGCGCTCGGGCGCCCGCGGACGACCCGCGCCCTCGCCCTCGTCGGTGACCTGACCTTCGTGCATGACGCGACGGCACTGGTCCTCGGACCCCACGAGGAGCGCCCCGACCTGACGATCGTCGTGGTCAACGACGACGGCGGCAGCATCTTCTCCTCCCTCGAGCAGGGCGGGGAGGAGTACGCCGACTCCTTCGAGCGGCTCTTCGGCACCCCGCACGGCACCGACCTCGCTGCGCTCTGTGCGGCGACCCGCACCCCCCATTGGCGGGTGGAGTCGGTCGCGGAGCTCGAGCACGCCCTGGCATCACCCGGTGGGGGCATCGAGGTGGTCGAGGTGCGCTGCTCGCGCGCCGACCGGCGGGAGCTCGACGGCCTCCTGCGCGGCCTGGTGGCGTCCGCGGGCTGACCGCAGCCTCCGGGCGCTACGGTCGGAGCATGCGGATCACGAAGTTCGGTCACTCCGGCGTCCGGTTCGAGGCCGAGGGGGCCTCCGTCGTCGTGGACCCGGGCGGGTTCACCGAGCCCGAGGCGGTCGACGGGGTCGACGCGGTCCTGATCACTCACGAGCACTTCGACCACGTCGACGTCGACCGGCTGCGCCGGGCCGGGGCCGACGTGTGGACCCACGCCTCGCTGGTCGAGCAACTGCGCACCGACGCCCCGGACCTGGCCGAGCGCCTGCACGTCGTCACCCCGGGGACCGAGCTGACCGTCGCCGGGTTCGCCGTGCGCCCGGTCGGGGAGTGGCACGCGGTGATCCACGAGGAGATCCCGCGGGTCCACAACACCGGCTACGTCCTGACCGCCGCCGGCCGCAGCGTCTACCACCCCGGGGACGCGTTGACCCCGCCCGACGTACCCGTCGACGTGCTGCTGCTGCCCGCCACCGCGCCGTGGAGCAAGGTCGCCGAGACCATCGACTACGCGCGCGAGGTCGGGGCGCCGCTGACCGTGCCGATCCACGAGGCGATCTTCAGCGAGCCCGGCCGCGGGGTCATCGACACCCACCTGCAGCGCTTCCTGGGCGAGCGCGAGCTGGACTACCGCCGCGTCGCCACCGGCCAGGACGTCTGAGTACGACGTCTGACCCCTCTGATCCGTCCTGAGCCGGTGCCGGGTCAGGACGGCTGGGTGCCGCGCAACTCGGTCAGCAGGGCGGTGACGTAGTCGAGGTAGGCGTCGACCTCGCCCATGTCGTAGCCCTTCTGGAGCCGGACGGCGTGGAAGCGCACGTTCTGGACGTCCTCGGGGGCCAGTTGGGCGGCCGGTCCGCGCGCGAGCTCGATGATGCAGCGTTCGACGAACGCGTCGACCTGCTCGATGGAATATCCCTCGCGGAGTCGCACCTGCGTGAAGCGTTTCCCCCGCGCCTTCGTCTCAGGCGTGAACATGGCAGAAGCACACCACGGCGCACGCCCCCACGTCAGCACCTCGCGTCCGCGCGGGCCGGTACGACTCGCCCGCCGGCAACTGGACACTTGCCGCAGAATTCGGGCCCGAGAAGTGCGTCAACTGTCCAGTTGCTCCGGGTTCGGGCCTGGCCAGCGCTGCGCCAACCGGGAGCGCCCCGCCGGGGTCGTGCAGGACTCGCGGAGCAGGACGGCCCAGGCGTCGAGGCGCGCCGGATCGGTGGGTCTGCCGAGCGCACGGTCGACATCCTGCAGCACGGTGAGCGGACGGTTGACGAGATCGCGGGAGGTATAGCCGTTGCGCACCCACCCCGCTTCGTTGAGTCGGCGCTCGCGACGCAGGTCCTTCTCCTGCTGGCGGGGGGTGCGGTGCACCGCGCCGTCGTACTCCTGCAGGGTGCGGGTGCCGGCGATCCACAGGTCACCCCGGGCGACGAACCGCCCCTCGTGCTCGACCCGGTGCTGAGGGACGACCGGCGCGTCGACCACCTCGTGGAACCGTCGCAACGCGGTCTCCCAGGGCGACTCCGACCGCGGATCGGCTCGCGTCAGGGCCGCGCGGAGTGCGACTGCCCCGCGTCGGCGTTCCCGGGCGCACTCCTCGACCGTCCCGCGCGAGATCCCCGACCGCAACGCACTGTCGACGACCACGTCCAGATCGAGTGCACCGAGGTCGAGGGCACACGCGAGCAGGACGTCGGGCGCCGATGCGATCCGCAGACCGTCGACCAGCAGCGGCGGACGCGGGGCATCGGTGCGGAGGAGTCGGACTCCCGGTCGGCGCACCCGCCGGCGCATCGGGACCTGGACGAACACCGGCACGGGCTCCGGCAGTCGCGGGAGCCACCAACCGAGAACCGCTGCAGCGGTGACATGGGTGAAGGCGGCATCGGGCGGCAGCGCCACCTGCCAGGCGGCGAGGCGCCGGGTCAGGTCGAGTGCGGTCGGATCGGCATTCGACCGGACGTATCCGCCCCGGGTCACCCGGTGCCAGTCGCGCCGGCGCATCTCCCCTCGTCGGACCTCCATGCCGCCAGGGTGGCGCGGGTCTCGGTGGCACGCCGGCGGCATCGGCCGATCTGGGGACGAACAACGTTGCTTCCGGCGCCCGGGACGAACCGCGGTCCGCAACTGGGCAGTTGCCGCACATCCGCCGCCGGAGAACTGCGAGAAGTGACCAGTTGCCCGGCCCGGGCGCGGTCAGCCGGAGGTGAGGGCGTCCCGCACGGGGACGAACTTCGCCTGCGCCTCGGCCAACTCCGAGGCGGGGTCGGAGTCGGCGACGATGCCGCAGCCGGCGAAGAGGCGGACACTGCGGCCGTCGGCGCCGACCTCGGCGGAGCGCAGCGCGATGCCCCACTCGCCGTCGCCGTCGGCGTCGAGCCACCCGACCGGTCCGGCGTAGCGGCCGCGGTCCATGCCCTCGATCTGGGTGATCAGCGCCTGGGCGACCGGGGTGGGGGTGCCGCCGACGGCCGCGGAGGGGTGCAGGGCGGCGGCGAGCTCGAGGGAGCTGACCGGATCGGTGTCGGGGACGACCCCGGCGACGTCGCTGGCCAGGTGCATGACGTTGGGCAGGTGCAGGACGAACGGCGCCTCGGGCACGTTCATCGAGGTGCAGTGCGGCGCCAGGGCGTCGGCGACGGAGCGGACGGCGTACTCGTGCTCCTCGAGGTCCTTCGACGACCGTGCCAGGGTGGCGGCCAGGGCGAGGTCGCGCTCGTCGTTGCCGGTACGCCGGATGGTCCCGGCGAGCACGCGGGAGGTGACCAGGCCGCGCTCGCGGCGCACCAGCATCTCCGGGGTGGCGCCGAACATGCCGCCGACGTGGAAGGTCCAGCACATCGGGTACTGCTCCGAGAGCCGCTGCAGCGGCCAGCGGACGTCGACATCGGTGGCGGAGGTGGCCAGCAGGTCGCGGGCGAGGACGACCTTCTCCAGCTCGCCGGCGCTGATCCGCTCCACCGCCTCAGCCACGACCAGCTGCCAGCGGTCGCCGTCGAGGTGGGCATCGGCGAAGGCGACCTCCGTCGGCGGCTCGGGTGGCGTGGTCGTCGTCAGGGCCGGCGGCGGCAGCAGCTCACCGCGGCTGACGGTGGTGATCCAGGTGGTCTCGCCCTTGCGGCCGACGATCACCTCGGGGACGGTCAGCACCGAGTCACCGGGCTCGTCGGCGAAGGCGAAGCTGCCGAAGGCCACGAGGCCGCTGCCCGGCAGACGCACCTCGTCGCGCACCACGGCGGTGCCGACGAGATCGGCCCACCACGCCGAGGCGCGGGCGAAGCGGTCGGCACCGGTGGGGCGCACCTCGGCAGCGCGGCCCCAGCCGACCAGGCCCT
>JAJUGK010000139.1 GCA_029268205.1 Nocardioidaceae bacterium | reverse complement strand
TCCATCACCGAGGAGTCGGCCAGCGTGGTGACGTCGCCGACCTCGCGGTTCTCGGCCACGTCGCGCAGCAGGCGGCGCATGATCTTGCCCGAGCGGGTCTTCGGCAGCTCGGGGACGATCATCACCTGGCGCGGTTTGGCGATCGCACCGATCTCCTTGGCCACGTGGGTGCGCAGCTCCTCGACGATCTCGGGCCCGCCGTCGCCGGCCTCCTCGCGGAGGATGACGAACGCGCAGACCGCCTGACCGGTCGTGTCGTCGGTGGCGCCCACCACCGCGGCCTCGGCGACCTTGGGGTGGGAGACGAGCGCCGACTCGATCTCGGTGGTCGAGAGCCGGTGCCCGGAGACGTTCATGACGTCATCGACGCGGCCGAGCACCCAGATGTGGCCGTCGTCGTCCTTCTTGGCCCCGTCGCCGGCGAAGTAGTAGCCCTGCTCGGCGAAGCGCGACCAGTAGGTGTCCTTGAACCGCTCGTCGTCGCCCCAGATGGTGCGCAGCATCGAGGGCCACGGCTTGGTGATGACCAGCAGCCCGCCCTCGCCGTTGGCGACCGGCCGGCCGCGGTCGTCGACCACGTCGGCGGCGATGCCCGGGAAGGCCACCATCGCCGAGCCCGGCTTCGCCGCGGTGACGCCCGGCAGCGGGGTGATCATGTGCGCACCGGTCTCGGTCTGCCACCAGGTGTCGACCACCGGGGTCCGGCCGCCGCCGATGACCTCGCGGTACCAGACGTAGGCCTCGGGGTTGATCGGCTCGCCCACCGAGCCGAGGATCCGCAGGCTGGAGAGGTCGTACTTGTCGGGGATCTCGCGGCCCCACTTCATGAAGGTGCGGATCGCGGTGGGGGCGGTGTAGAAGATCGTGACCCGGTAGTTCTCGATGATCTCCCACCACCGGCCCTTGTGGGGGCTGTCGGGGGTGCCCTCATAGAGCACCTGCGTGGCACCGGCGGCGGTCGGGCCGTAGGCGGCGTAGGAGTGGCCGGTCACCCAGCCGACGTCGGCGGTGCACCAGTAGACGTCGTCGGGCTTGTGGTCGAAGGTGGCCCAGAAGGTGTAGGCCGACTGCACGAGGTAGCCACCGGAGGTGTGCAGGATCCCCTTCGGCTTGCCGGTGGTGCCGGAGGTGTACATGACGTAGAGCGGGTGCTCGGCGTCGAAGTCCTGCGGGGTGTGGTCGGGCGAGGCGTTCGCGACCACGTCGTCCCACCACAGGTCGCGGCCCTCGGTCCAGGCCACCTCCTCGCCGGTGCGGCGTACGACCAGCACGTTGCGCACGCCGGGGGTCTTCTGCAGCGCCTCGTCGACCGCGGGCTTGAGGCTCGAGGGCTTGCCGCGCCGGTAGCCGCCGTCGGCGGTGATGACGATCTCGGCGCCGCAGTCGTCGATGCGGCTGGCCAGGGCGTCGGAGGAGAACCCGCCGAAGACCACCGTGTGCGGGGCTCCGAGCCGCGCGCAGGCCAGCATCGCCACGATGGTCTCGGGGATCATCGGCATGTAGATCGCGACCCGGTCGCCGGCGTTGACGCCGAGCTCGGTGAGCGCGTTGGCGGCGCGGCAGACCTCGTCCTTGAGTTGGGCGTAGGTCAGGTCGCGGGTGTCGCCGGGCTCGCCGACGAAGTGGAACGCCACCCGGTCGCCGTTGCCGGCCTCGACGTGCCGGTCGACGCAGTTGTAGGCGACGTTGAGCTTGCCGTCGGCGAACCACTTCGCGAACGGCGGGTTCGACCAGTCCAGGACCTCGGTGAACGGCGTGCCCCAGTGGAGACGGCGCGCGGCCTCGGCCCAGAACTCCTCGGGGTCCGCGGCACGGTCGTAGACATCGGCGCGGACGTTCGCGGCCGCTGCGAGGTCGGCGGGGGGTTCGAAGGTGCGGTTCTCCTGCAGGAGGTTCGACAGCTTCTCGTCGCTCACAAGGCGGTCCTCTCTGGCGCGGGTGTGTCTGTGGTCACTCTAGGTCGGGGCCCCCGGGCGGACCGGAGCGGATCTGCCGAGCGGTGGGTACGCGGCGACGAGCGGGCCGCGCGACGGGGTCGTCGGGCCCCGGGCGGCCGCTCGTCGCATCAGCCCCGGTCGAGCGGGACCGCCTCGGGGGTGTGCAGGCGGACCAGGAACCGCCCGACCCCGACGGGGCGCCGCCGTTGCGTGAGCAGGGAGACGCCGATCATCGTCACGAACGCGGCCGGCACGGTCCACGCCGCGGGTTGGGCCAGCAGCGCGTCGGTCCAGCCGGTGCGCTCGGCGCCGGAGAGGGTGTCGACCACCGCGACCCCCGACAGCACCCCGCCGACGGCGAGTCCCGCCAGGGCGCCGACGTCGGTGAGCCGGCGCCACCAGATCCCGAGCACCAGCAGCGGGCAGAAGGTCGACGCGGCGACGGCGAAGGCCAGCCCGACCGCCCGCGCGACGCTCACGCCCGAGGTGAGCAGGGCCAGGGCGAGGGGCACCGCGACGCCGACGAGCGCGGCGATGCGGAACGCGGTCACCCCGGCCAGGCGCCGCCCGGTGAACTCCTGGCTGAGCACGCCGGCGACGGCGATCGACAACCCTGAGGAGGTGGAGAGGAAGGCGGCGAACGCGCCCGCGGTGGTCAGGGCGGAGAGCAGCTCGCCGCCGTACCCGCTGATCATCCGGGCGGGCAGCTCGAGCACCACCATGTCGCTGTGGCCGGAGGTGATCAGGTCGGGGGCGTAGAGCCGGCCGAGTGCCGCGTAGACCGGCGGGAGGACGTAGAAGCAGCCGAGCAGGGCGAGCACCACCAGGGTCGTGCGCCGGGCCGCGCGGCCGTCGGGGTTGGTGTAGAAGCGGACGACGACGTGCGGCAGGCCCATGGTGCCGAGGAAGGTCGCCATGATCAGCGAGTAGGTCGTGTAGAGCACGTAGGGCTGGTCGGAGGTCATCGGCAGGCCCCAGGCGCTGCCGAGGGCGCCGCTCACGCCCGTCTCCGCGGCGGTCGGCGGCGTGGCGCCGTCGCCGATCCAGATCAACAGCAGGAAGAACGCCGGCACCAGCAGGGCGGTGAGCTTGAGCCAGTACTGGAACGCCTGCACGAAGGTCACCGAGCGCATGCCGCCGGTGAAGACGTTGATGACCACCACGGCCGCGACCAGGAGACCGCCGACCCAGGGTGGCGACCCGGTGACCGTCCGCAGCGCCAGACCGGCGCCCTGGAACTGCGGCATCAGGTAGAGCCAGCCGATGGCGACCACCAGCAACGAGGAGACCAGCCGTACGGCGCGGGACTCCAGCCGGGTCTCGGCGAAGTCGGGCAGCGTGTAGGCGCCGGAGCGACGCAGCGGCGCCGCGACCAGGACGAGCAGGACCAGGTAGCCGGCGGTCCAGCCGACCGGGTACCACAGCATCTCGGCGCCGTAGGCGAGCACGAGCCCGGCGACGCCGAGGAAGGAGGCCGCGGAGAGGTATTCGCCGCCGATCGCCGAGGCGTTGAGCCGCGGGCGCACCGTCCGCGAGGCGACGAAGAAGTCGCTGGTGGTGCGGGAGAAGCGCAGTCCCCAGGTGCCGATCGCGAGGGTCGCCAGCACGACGACGACCACCGCCGAGATCGAGAGCCCCGTGCTCATGATCGCTCGACCATGTCGGCGAAGGCCTGCTCGTTGCGTTCGGCGGCGCGGACGAACACCCAGCCCAGGGCCACCAGCACCGGGTAGATGCCGAACGCGAGCACCACCCACGGCAGCGGCATGCCGAGGATCAGGATGTCATTGAGGCCCGGGAAGCCGAGGAAGACCAGCGGCAGCATGCCGACGGTCGCGGCGAGCGCGGCCAGCACCACCACCGCCAGCCGGAGCTGGGCCCGCAGCAGCGAGGCCATGTAGATCTCGCCGACGCGGGACTGCCGGTCGATCTCCGCGATCCCGGTCCGCCGCGGCGGCCGCGGGCGGCGTACCCGCGGCGAGGTCACCCGGACCCGCTGCACCGGATGCTCGGAGTGGTTCACCAGCGCTCCCTCACGCCCACGGCCGCCGGCTCAGCGCTCGGCGCGGGGGCGGGCCCGGCGGACCAGGACGTCGCGCAGCTCGCGCGTGTGGCGGCGGCTGACCGCGAGCTCCTGGCCCCCGACCAGCACCGTGCAGCGACCGGCCTCCATGCGCACCTCGGTGACGTGGGCCAATGCCACGAGCAGGGAGCGGTGGATCCGGACGAAGCCCGACGGCCCCCACTCCTCCTCCAGGGTCGACAGCGGCACCCGCACCAGGTGGCTGCCGGAGGCGGTGTGCAGCCGGGCGTAGTCGCCCTGCGCCTCGACGTAGCGCACGTCGGCGCGGGAGACGAAGCGGGTCACCCCGCCGAGCTCGACGGCGATCGTGTCGTCGACGTCGGGCGGGGGCACATCACGGGAGTCGAGGATTCGCCGCACCGCCTCGGCCAGCCGCTCGGCGCGGACCGGTTTGAGGACGTAGTCGACGACGTTGAGCTCGAAGGCGTCGACCGCGTGCTCGTCGTAGGCGGTCACGAAGACCACCGGCGGCGGGTGCTTGAACTGCGCGAGCACCCGGGCGAGGTCGAGACCGGTGAGCCCCGGCATGCGGATGTCGGAGAAGAGCCCGTCGACGTTGCCCTCCTGCAGCATCCGGAGCGCGTCGGCGGCCGAGTCGGTCGCGCGGACGTCGGCCACCCGCGGGTCCCGGCCGAGCAGGTAGCTGAGCTCATCGAGGGCATGCCGCTCGTCGTCGACGACCAGCACGCGCAGGCCGCCCACGGTGTCGCTGACAGGGCTCATGGATGGACTCCGGGGGAGAACTTGGGCACATGCACGATAACCCTGGTGCCGGCCCCCGGGGCGGTTTCGACGACGAGGCCGTAGTCGTCGCCGAACGCGACCCGCAACCGCTCATCGACGTTGGCCAGACCCACCGACCCGCCCTCCAGCGCGCCCGCGAGGGCCAGCCGCACCCGCTCGGGTTCCTCGCCGGTGCCGTCGTCCTCCACCGTGATCACGCAGTCGCGGTCGTAGTCCTCGGCGATGATGGTGATCCGGCCGGTGCCCGACTTGCCCTCGAACCCGTGGCGTACGGCGTTCTCGACCAGCGGCTGCAGGCACAGGAACGGCACCCGGACGGGCAGCACCTCCGGTGCCACGCGCAGGGTGACCTGCAGGCGCTCGCCGAAGCGGGCCTTCTCCAGCAGCAGGTAGCGCTCGATCGACTTCAACTCCTCGGCCAGCGTCGTGAACTGACCGTGCTCGCGGAAGGAGTAGCGGGTGAAGTCGGCGAACTCCAGCAGCAGGTCGCGGGCCCGCTCGGGGTCGGTGCGCACGAAGGACGCGATCGCCGAGAGGGAGTTGTAGATGAAGTGCGGACTGATCTGGGCCCGCAGCGCGCGCACCTCGGCCTCGATCAGCCGGGTGCGGGACGCGTCGAGCTCGGCGAGCTCGAGCTGCCCCGAGACCCAGCGGGCGACCTCGGTGGTCGCGCGCACCAGGCCGGCGGAGGCGCGCGGGGCGAAGACCTGCAGCGTGCCGACCGTCGCCTCGTCGACCACCAGCGGCACGACGATCGCCCGGCGCACCACGCACCCGGGGTCGTCGCAGGCGATCGACCGCCGCTCGACGACGGCCGGGCCGCCGGAGTCGTCGGCGTGCTCGATCAGCTCCGCGGTCTGCGGCGCGTGGTGCTGCGCCTTGCCGTCCCAGGCGAGCAGGTCGACGGTGTCGGTGAGGGCGACCGCCGGCGAGGCCAGCAGCGACCGCAGGTGGCGGATGCTCCGCTCGGCGGTCGACCGGGTCAGACCTCCGCGCAACGGGGGCGAGGCCAGCGAGGCCGTGTGCAGGGTCCGGAAGGTCGCCCGGTCGGACTCGGACCCGAGCTGGTTGCGTCCGAACAGCCCCATTGTGGTCCCCCTCAGCCCCGGCGCAGGCTCACCGGAAGTCGATCAACAGGGCGTCGGTGCCGAGCGGGTCCGGCTCGTCCTCGGCCGGCCCCGGGTCGCGCACGGTCGCCCGGAAGCAGTGGGTGAGGTACGGCAGCAGCATCCCGTCGGGCCCGCGCCCGTAGTCGTCGTAGAGCGCATCGGCGCGCTCGAGCACCTCCGCGCGCTGTGCCTCCGGCATGGTCGCGACCACCGAGTTCGACTGCACCAGCGCGGCGAGCGAGTCCCGGTCGAGCGGCTGCCAGAAGCGGAACGTCGCGCGCTCGACCTCGCCGAACAACTCGGAGGCGCCGAGCGCCTCGAGCGGCTCCGGCGGCACCTCCGCGGGGGACGCGATGAGCTCGCGCAGCCGGCGTACCCAGGGGATGCGGGTGTCCATGATGTTCCACATCCACACCACCGATCCGCCCGGTCGCAGCACGCGGGCGACCTCGGCGAGCACCCGCTCGTGGTCGAACCAGTGGGCCGCCTGGGCGGCGAGCACGACGTCGACGCTGCGCCCCGCCACGGGGAGCTGCTCGGCGGCCGCCCGGACCGTCGCCAGCTGCGGGTGGCGCCCCCGGAGCCGCCGCAGCATCCCCGCATCCGGCTCGGTGGCCAGCACGTCGTGACCGGCGGCGAGCAGGCTGCCGGTGAGCTTGCCGGTGCCGGCACCGAGCTCGAGCAGCCGTAGGCGCCCACGACCGGTCGCCCAGGCCACCGCATCCGCCGGATAGGTCGGACGCGCGCGCTCGTAGGCATCGGCGACCGCGCCGAAGGCCCTGGCGTAGCGCCCCCGGTCGGGGGTGCGGGACGGGTGGACGTCGGCGGCCGACGCCGGTTCCGGGGAAGGTGACGAGCCGGTGCTCGGGACCGGCTGCGAGTCGGAGGAGGCGGCCATCGCGGCGAGGCTACCCGATAGCCTCGCGGCCGTGACCGGTCCTGCGAACCCCGCCGCCCCGACCCCGGATCCGCTCGGCGACCTGCTGCGGCTGGAGGGGGTCCCCTCGGCGTACGCCGGGTGCCGCGACGGCATCGACGCCCTCCTCCGCGACCGGGGGCTGCGCCGTACCCGCCCCGAGCAGACGACCGAGTCGCTGCTGGTCGGCGCTCACGCCAGCGCGGTGCTCGAGGGGTCGGCGTCGTCGCTGGAGGAGGTCCGCGCCGGGACGTCGGACGCGGTGGCGCAGGCGGCGGTGCGGGTCAGCACCGAGCTGCTCGGTCTCGCCCCGCTGCTCGACACCGCACCGGCCCAGGCGTTCGCGCGCATCCACACCCTCGCCGCGGCCGGCGAACTGCCCGCCGAGCGGCTCGGCCGCCCGCGGGACGCCGGGGCCGCGGACGCGCTGATGCGGCTGGGCCGGACCCTCACCGCGCCGACCGGGGCGCCGGC
>JAJUGK010000138.1 GCA_029268205.1 Nocardioidaceae bacterium | reverse complement strand
GGTCGGCTCCCGGCTCCGGGTGACCGGCGCCCGGGATGTGCGGGGGCGCGCGTCGTGCGGCGCCTCGATGACGATCACCTGGCCGGGCAAGCCCGCGGTCGAACCGACCCTGGAGGGCACCACGTGCGACGCGGGCGTGCTGGCCCGGGTGCCGCGCACGGTCTACTTCCGCAAGACCCTGCGCAACGGCGACCGGAAGTTCGTCCGGGCCCCCGCCCGCGGCAAGGACCTCGCGGTGAGCGTGAACTTCCACGTCCGCGGCCACGACTACCTGAGGATCACCCCGCTCGGCCGCATCCGCTGATCCCCCCGGGGAGATATTCCCCTACCTGAGCGCTCATCACGACCCGCGTAGACAGCGCTCAGGTAGGGGAATATCGAGCGGGTGGGGTCAGTTGCGCAGGCCGGCGATGAGGTTCTTGCGGATGAAGCCGTTGCGGACCCGCTGCGGGTGGTCGCCGACCTTGGTCGTCCTGACGATCTCGCCGGTGCGGTAGGAGATCTTGGAGACCTGGTCGGTGCCCGACCAGGAGATGTAGCAGAACTTGCCGTTCGCGCTCGGCGTGACCCAGTACGGCTTGCCGCCGGGGTGGACGTGGGTCTTCAGGGTCCGGAGCTTCTTGCGGCCGACGATGGCGACGTAGTCCGACATCGTGCCCGCCACGCAGAACCGCTTCCCGGCCGGGTTGAGCGCGATGCCGTGGTGGGCGGAGTCGAGCAGGTAGAGCTCCCGCGGCAACCGCGGCACCCGGTTGGGCAGCTTCTTGACGCGGGTGATCCTCTGCTTCTTGCGGTCGTACTCCAAGAACCCGTGGAAGAACGACACCTGGAAGTAGATGAACCGCTCGTCCGGCGAGAGCGTCATCGGGCGCACGGCCGAGGACAGGTGACCCAGGCCGGCCTCGCGCAGCTTCTGCTTGACGGGGATGATCTCGACCGGCTTGCCCGTGCGGGTGTTGAAGATCTGGAAGACCCGCTCCCCCTTGGTGGAGTCGAGCAGCTCACCGGCCTGGTCGAGCGGCGTGTAGACGTAGCCGATGCTGGCGTGGAAGAGCCGCTTGCCGTTGCGCGAGTAGATGTTCTCGTGCGGGGAGTCGCCCGACGGGAGGCGGCGTACCTCCTTGCCGGTCCGGATGTCGAGGATGTGGACGACGTTGCCGGTCGAGGCCGAGACGGCGACGTGCTTGCCGTCCGGCGAGACCGCCATGTGGTCCGAGCGCTGGCCGGCGACCGGGAAGCGCCAGACGATCTTCTTGGTCCGCAGGTTGATCGCGACGACGTCGGCGAAGCTCGGCCGCGACACGACCAGCAGCCGCCCGTCGTTGCTGGTGTACATGTCGTCGACGAACTGGTCGTGCCCCTCGCCGATGAGGATCCGGACGCCGAGGAAGAACGCCAGACGTACCGGGTTGAGCATGATCTCGCGCATCCGCACCCCGTAGTCGGGGATGATGTTGATCCGCGCGACCCGGCGGAACGATCCCGGCCGCAGCACGTCGGCGGTGCCGTCCCAGTTGTTGCCGACGAAGACGAACGGACGGGTCCCCTTGGTGCCCTTCTGGTACGTCGGTGCGGCCTGCGCGGGGGCGGTCACCCCCACCACGGCCACCGCGGCGGCGAGGAGCGGGACGAGCAGGCGCACCAGGGCGCGGCGGGCGCGGGACACGGAGGGACCTCCCGGATCGAGAACGTGTTCTCGGGTTCAACGAGGTCGTCGGGCGGAGGTTACCGATCGGTCGGGTTCAGGCGAGCTCGTGGACGAACTCGCTCAGCTGAGCCAGGTTGCGGCACTCGGCGACCGGGAGGATCTCGGCGAACGCGTCGACCGCCGAGTCGCCGGTGTTCCACATCAGCCGCGCCTCGGGATTGATCAGCCACGCGTGCTTGGCGGCGTCGACCATCGTGCGCAGGTGCGGCAGCCCGAGGTCGCCGTAGTTGCTGCGCGCGTCGCCGAGGATCAGCAGCGAGGTCCGCGGCCCGATCGCGTCGGGGTACTCCGTCGTGAACCGGGTGAACGCGCGGCCGTACGACGTGCGACCCCACAGGGCGGCGTACCGCGCCGATGCGGTCAGCTCGGCCATGGTCTCGCCGAGGTCGGCACCGGGGCGGAACACGTCGGTCACCTCGGCGACGTCATCGATGAAGGTGAACGCCCGGACCTTGGTGAACTGCTCGCGCAGCGCGAAGACCAAGCCGAGGGTGAACTGGGCGAAGGGGGCGACCGAGCCGGAGACGTCGCAGAGCACGACCAGCTCCGGCTTGTGCGGCCGCCGCGGTCGGTGGTGCGTCACGACCGGGACCCCACCGGTGCCGACCGAGGCGCGCACCGTACGCCGGAAGTCCAGCGCGCCCCGCCGGGCGTGGTGGTGCTCGCGGGCGAGCCGGGTCGCGAGCCGCCGCGCGAGCGGGTAGATCTCACGCCGCATCGCCTCGAGGTCCTCCCGGCGGGCCCGGAGGAAGTCGACCTGCTCGATGCTCGGGCGCACCGCGTGCTTGGCGACGTGCTCCTCGCCGCGCTCCTCGGCGGTCAGCCGGCGCACCTCGGCCTCGACCAGGGCGGTGAACCGCGCCAGGGCCGCGCGCACCGTGCGCTCCGCGACCGCGCTGTCCAACCCCTCGCCGAGCGCGGCGCGCAGTCCCTCCAGCAGCTGCTCGACGAGCTGGTCGGGTTGCACCCGCGACATGACCGAGTACGCCGACCACGCCTGCTGACCCGGGCCGCGGCCGCGTACGGGACCGAACCTGCCCACCGCTTCCGAGGCCAGCTCCGCCAGCCGTGCCTCGGAGGCCTCCTCGAGCTCGGCGGCCAGCCGATCACGGAAGTCCGCCAGGGCCGCCCCGTCGTCGGGGACGCTCGGCGGTTGCTCGCCGGCGTCGTCCCCCGCCTCACCCGCGGTCTCGTCGGCGTCCTCGCCGGGGACGCGCGGACCCCCGCGGGTCGCCGGGAACCACAGGTCGAAGAGGGTGTCGAAGGCCGCTCGGTGGACCGGACGCTTGACCACCGTCGCGGCGTACGCCGCCCGCAGCGCCTCCCGGTCGCCCAGCCCCACGGTCGTCACCGCCCGCACGGCGTCGAGGTCCTCGGCCAACGAGACCGGGACGCCGGCGCGGCGCAACGCCTCGACGAAGTCGACGTGCCGCTCGACCAGGCCCATCGCGCGCTCCGGTCAGACCCGGTCGAGCTTGAGCTCGCGGACGACGCGCTCGTGGTCGGAGGCGTGCTTGAGCACGACCCCCAGCGTCTGCCGGATGGCGTGCTCGTCGAGGTCGCCGGCGCCCAGGGCGATCAGCGTCTCGGCCCAGTCGACCGACTCGGCGATCGAGGGGGCCTTCTTCAACTCCAGGCCTCGCAGGGTGGCGACCACGCGGACGAGCTCCTCGGCGAGCGCGGTCTCGATGCCGGGCACGCGGGTGGTGATGATCGCCAGCTCGCGCTCGGCGTCGGGGTAGTCGAGGTGGAGGTAGAGGCAGCGCCGCTTGATCGCCTCCGACAGCTCGCGGCTGGCGTTGGAGGTCAGCACCACGAAGGGGCGGCGGACGGCGCTGACGGTACCCATCTCCGGGATGGTGACCTGGAAGTCGCTGAGCACCTCGAGCAGCAGCCCCTCGACCTCGACGTCGGTCTTGTCGACCTCGTCGACGAGGAGCACGGTGGGCTCGGTGCGCCGGATCGCGGTCAACAGCGGCCGGGTGAGCAGGAACTCCTCGGTGAAGATGTCGTCGTGGACGGCGTCCCAGTCCTGGCTCCCGTCGCCGGCACCGGCCTGGATGCGCAGGAGCTGCTTCTTGTAGTTCCACTCATACAGCGCCCGCGCCTCGTCGAGACCCTCGTAGCACTGCAGCCGTACGAGGTCGGCTCCGGTCGCCGCGGCGACCGCCTTGGCCAGCTCGGTCTTGCCGACCCCGGCGGGTCCCTCCAGCAGCAGCGGCTTGCCGAGGGTGGCGGCGAGGTAGACGGTGGTGGCGGTGGCCGGGTCGATGAGGTAGCCGACCGACTCCAACCGCGCGGCGGCGTCGGCCGGGCTCGCGAACACCGGCTCGGGCGGGGGCGGGATGGTCACCCGGCGAGCCTACGCACCCGGCGCCGCGACACGCCGTGCGACCAGGCAGGCGTTGCTCCCCGGGGGGTGTCGGGCACGGGCCGGGAAGCACGAATCCACCAACGCCGGGAGGTATCTCCATGCGAAGGACTCGTACGACCGCCCTGGGCGCCGTCGCGGCGTCGACCCTCAGCCTGGCCCTCGTCGCTCCGGCGGCGCAGGCCCACGATCACGACCACGACGAACGGCACGGTGATCGCGAGCGGTACGGGCACAGCTTCGACCGCGACCAGCACGACCGGAAGCACGACGGCGACCGGGACTGGAACCGCGACCCGGACTGGAACCGCGACCGGGACTGGAGCCGGGACCGCGACGGGAACAGGGACCGCAGCACCCCGCCGCGGAACCTCGACCGGGACTCCCGCACCCGCGATGCCCGCGCCGAGCGCCCGCAGCGCGATACCCAGCGGGATGTCCAGCGCCCGGATAGCCAGCGACCCGACCGCGGCGGACCCGACGTCGAGGCCCTGCGGGCCCGGGCGAGCGAGGCCTCGTCGCTGCCCGCGGTGACCGTCGGCTGGCTGGTCGAGCGCATCGCGTCCTACGAGGCCGCCCTGCAGGACCTGCGCGCGACGATCGCCGAGGCCGACTCGGTCGAGGACCTGCGCGACCTCCAGCGCGCGCCGGCCGGCTGAGCCGCACCACGATCCCGAGGCCCGTCCGGCATCCCCGGGCGGGGTTCGGCGCGTTCCGGTTGACCGCACTCCCGACGGGTAGGAGGCATGCATGAGCTCTCCCCAGGCCGACGACGTCGTCGTCATCACCGGCGCCTCCAGCGGCATCGGCCGCGCCACCGCCGTGGCGGCCGCGGGGGTCGGGGCCCACCTCGTGCTCGCGGCCCGGGGCCGTACCTCCCTCGAGGAGGTCGCCGCGGAGTGCTCCGCGGCGGGCGCTGCCTCGACCCTGGTCGTCCCGACGGACGTCGGTGACGACGGGGCGGTCCGCGCGCTCGTCCACGCGGCCCTCGACCGGCACGGGCGCATCGATGCCTTCGTCAACAGCGCCGGTGTGGTCGCGTACGGCCGCGCCGAGGAGGTGCCGGCAGCGGTCTTCGACGGCGTCGTCCGCACCAACCTGCTCGGGTCGGTCAACGTCGCGCGGCACGTCGTCCCGGTCCTGCGTCGCCAGGATCGCGGGTCGCTCACGCTCATCGGTTCGGTCGTCGGCCACATCCCGGTCCCGGGCATGACCCCGTACGTCCTGACCAAGTGGGGCGTGCAGGCGCTCGCGCGCCAGCTCAAGCTCGAGAACGCCGACCGGCGCGGCGTCCGGATCTCCTACGTCGCCCCCGGCGGTGTCGACACCCCGATCTACCAGCAGGCGGCGAACTACGACGGCTACGAGGGGCGTCCGCCGCCGCCCACCGCCAGCCCCGAGCGGGTCGCCGGGCAGATCCTCGCCCGGCTCGGCCCCGGCCTGCTGCCGCGGCCCGCGCAATTGCTCCCCACCAACCAGGTCATCCGCTTCGGTGCGCACGCCCTGCCGTTCGTCTACGACGCGATCATCGGCCCGTTCTTCCGCTACGGCGCCATGGACCGCACCCGTCCGATCGAGCCGCACACCGGCAACGTGCTGGAGTCGCGTCAGGACGGCAACGCGCTCCACGGCGCCCAGGGCAACGCCGCGGTCGGGATCGTCCGCAACCTGCTCACGCACCTGAGAGGGTGAGCAGATGACCTCGACGTACGACGCCGTCGTCATCGGCGCCGGACCCAACGGCCTGGTCGCCGCCAACCACCTGCTCGACCGGGGCTGGTCGGTGCTGGTGCTCGAGGCCCAGGCCGAGGTCGGTGGTGCCGTGCGCAGCGACCGCGAGGTGCATCCGGACTTCGTGCACGACACGTTCAGCGCCTTCTACCCGCTGGCCGCAGCCTCACCGACGATCCGGTCGTTCCGGCTCGAGGACCACGGTCTGCGCTGGCGGCACGCGCCCGCGGTGCTCGGCCACCCGCTGCCCAACGGGGAGTGGGCCCTGCTGCACCGCGACCGCGAGGTGACCGCCGGGCTGATGGACGCCCAGCACCCCGGCGACGGGGATGCCTGGCTGGCGCTGTGTGCCACCTGGGACCGCATCGGCGACGCCCTGGTCGCGGCCCTGCTCACCCCCTTCCCGCCGGTACGGCCGGGGATGTCGGCCCTGACCCGGCTGCCGTCGGTCGGCGGGTTGCAGTTCGTCAAGGATCTGCTCACGCCGGTCGCCGACTTCGGGCGCAAGCGGTTCGGCGGAACGGCTCCCGGCCTGCTGCTGGCCGGCAACGCCGGGCACGCCGACATCCCGCTCGGATCGCCGGGGTCAGGGCTGATGGGCCTGCTGCTGACGATGATGGGCCAGACCGTCGGCTACCCCGTGCCCGAGGGCGGGGCCGGGGAACTCACCCGGGCGATGGCCCGCCGGGTCCGCGCGCTGGGCGGGGAGATCCGCTGCCACGCCGAGGCGACGCGGATCGAGGTCTCCGGGCGCCGGGCGGTGGCGGTGCGCACCGCCGACGGGGAGCGGTACGCCGTCCGCGAGGCCGTCATCGCCGACGTCGCCGCGCCGCACCTCTACGGACGGCTGGTCGCCGCCGACGACCTCCCCGCCCGCACCATGCGGGCGATGGCGTCCTTCGAGATGGATCCGGGCACGGTGAAGGTCGACTGGGCGCTCGACGGGCCGGTGCCGTGGGCGTCGCCCCCGCCGTACGCCCCGGGCACCTTCCACGTCGCCGACTCCGTGGAGGAGGCGGCCGACGCGCTCCACCACGTCAACAACCGCACGATCCCCGCACAGCCGTTCATGCTCGCGGGTCAGATGACCACCAGCGACCCGACCCGGTCGCCGGCGGGCACCGAGTCGCTGTGGGCCTACACCCACGTGCCGCAGGAGGTCGGACGTGACCTCGGCAGCGACCCGGTGACCGGTGTGTGGGATCGCGACGAGTGCGAGCGGTTCGCCGACCGGATGCAGGCGCGCATCGAGCGCCTCGCGCCGGGCTTCGGCGACCGCGTCGTCGCCCGGCGGGTGCTGGGTCCGCGGGAGATGGAGAGCCGCAACGCCAACCTCATCGGCGGCGGTCTCAACGGCGGCACCTCCCAACTCCACCAGGAACTCGTCTTTCGCCCGATCCCCGGGCTCGGGCGCGCGGAGACCCCGGTGCGGGGGCTCTACCTCGGCTCGGCGTCGGCGCACCCCGGTGGCGGGGTCCACGGCGCATG
>JAJUGK010000137.1 GCA_029268205.1 Nocardioidaceae bacterium | reverse complement strand
GCGTCGTCGATGTCGCAGGCGGCATAGGCCGCCCCCAGCTCGCGCGCGGTCGTGCCCGAGAAGGCGTTGAGCTTCTCCGGGCCGTCGAGCGTGAGGACCGCGACGGCGCCGTCGACCTCGACCCGTACGCCGGTCATCGCGGCCGCCCGGGGACCGGGGCGCGTTCACGTCGGCTGGGCATGGGGAGATCCTTCCGTCGGTCGGCGTGGGAGGACTCCTGGGCCACCGGCGTCCGCGGCAGGCGTACGACGATGGTGGTCCCGGTGCCGTGGGGACCGGCCTCCGCACGGATGGTGCCATGGTGCCGCTCGACGATCTGCTGGCAGATCGCCAGCCCCAGCCCCGTGCCGCTGCTCATCGATGTGCCGCCGCGCTCGAAGGCTGCGAAGACCGCTTCGCGCTTCTCCGGCGGGATGCCGACGCCGTTGTCCGTGATCCGCAGTTCCACCCACCCCTCGCGCTGCCGTCCGCTGATCTCGATGACCGGGCGGAGCATCGGGTCGGTGTACTTGATGCCGTTGCCGATGAGGTTGTCGAGCAACTGGCGCACCAGCACCTGGTCGGCCCACGCCACGAGACCCGGCTCGACCCGCACGAGCGGTCGGCGCGGGCCCGCCTCCCGGAGCACGGCGATCTCCCGGACGAGCGCGGTGATGTCGACGGCCTGGGGTCGCACCTGCGCGTCGCGCGCGAGGGTGTAGCCGAGCAGGTCGTCGATGAGGACCCGCATCCGCTGGGCGCCGGCCTGGATCCGCTCGATCATCGGGGAGCCGACCGCTGGATCGAGCGGACCGTCCTCGAGTTCGACCGCGACCGTCTCGGCCCAGCCCTGCACGAGGGCGAGCGGGTTGAGCAGGTCGTGCGCCACCACGCCGGCGAACGAGCTCAACGCCTCGTGCTGGTGCCGCTCGGCGGTGACATCGCGCAGGTGGATCAGGGCGCGCACCGGCTCGCCCGGCAACGGGCGGGCGCCGACGGCCAACACCCGTCCGGGACCCGCGGCGCGCCCGGGGAGGACGATGTCCCGGGGCGGCACCGTCCGACCCCGCAGCGCCGGCGCGTACGGCAGGCCGGCGATCGCCGGTCGCTGGCCCTGGTCGAGCAGGCGCCGCGCCGCCCGGTTCGCCAACATGATCGTCCCGTCGTTCTCGACCACGACCAACCCGTCCTCGACGGTGGCCAGGATCCGCGCCATCGTCGTCGCCTCGGCCTCCTGGCGGGCCGCGCGGGACGCGAGCTCGGCGACCACCGCATCCCGCTCGGCGCGGCTGAACGCCAGCGCGACCCCGGTGAGGGCGGTGACGGCGACGAGGACCTGGACGTGCACCGCGACCAGCATCGGGTCCGCGGTCGCACTGATCGCGTGGGGCCCGACCATGGCGAACGCCACGCCGACGAGGCCGGACACCAGCCCGTAGGCGACCACCGCCGGCGGCGCCAGTCGAAGTCCGGCCCACACCATCAGCACCAGCAGCACGAAGAGCACGTCCTCGGCCCCGCCGTCGCTGCCGAACCCGACCCACGGAGCGACGGTCAGGGCGAGCAGGACGACCAACTCCAGGACCCGCAGCGGCAGCCGCTCGCGGCGCGATCCGAAGCACGCCGCGACCAGCGCCTCGCGGCGGCTGCGCCCGGTCGCCGCTCGGGGCCGCAGCACCAGCAACCAGATCGCCACCACGCAGAGCATCCCGACCGCATTGCGGCCCAGCCAGGTGATGAGCGTGGTCAGCCCCACCGGTGTCCCGACCAGGTCGAGGGTGACCACACCGACCACGGCGGCGGGGAGACACGCGGCGAGCACCACGGCGAGGATCCGTACGACATCGGTGACCCGGACCAGCAGTTCGTCGCCACCGCAGCCGCGTACGTGGCCCAACCAGTGCTCGAGGCCGTGGGCCGCGATCAGCGTCTGGGTGAGATTCGCCGCCACCAGCCCCAGGACGAGTCCGCTCGAGGACCCCGTCAGCCCGTTGCCCGCAGCCACCGTCACGCCGATGAGCAGGACGACCCAGCCGCGCGCGGGGCCGCGGGACGCCAGGACCCAGCACACCGCGACCCCGGCCGCCGGCCAGATCAGGCTCAACGACTCGCCGTCGATCACCGTGGCCCGCCCCACGGCGACACTGACCACGAGCGCGATCAACCACCCGGCGTGGCGGGCCAGGTGGGAGCGGGGAGTGGGACGTTCCACGACGGGAGGCTCGGCGAGCACACCGCGGTCCTGAGCGGTTCAGAGCCGACGATCGCCCAGCGGACCGATCGTGCAAGAACTGTGCAGCGCAGGACGCGATGTGCTAGCGACCGCCGGAGAACCGCACCCGCGAGCGGATGACCTCCTCGACCACGAGCTCACTCTTCTTCGGGGTTGATCGCGATCCCGGAGGTGCTGGTGAGCGTGTATTGCTTGCCGGCATCCGTCGTGTAGTGCACGAGGATCCCCGGCCACCTCTGCCTGCCGGTGGAGGTGATCCTGAATGCGAGCACGACCGACACGGTCTGGTCCGGCGCGAGTCGGTAGCCCTCCAGCGGCTCGGCCAGCCGCATCATCGGTTCGCGGCGGTGATACCCGACGCCGATGATGTCGTGGTCCGCCTCGTCGGTGTCGATCACGTAGGTCTGGATCAGTTCGGCGACCGAGTCGTCGATGGCGCCGTCGGGAGCGGCGCTGGTCAGGGTCACCGGGGCGTCACCGGTGTTGACGATGAGGTTGTAGCCGAACACCACCTCGCGGCCCGGTTTCGCCGTGATCCCCGAGACCGCGTTGGTTGCGGTGAAGCGATGGAACTCCACCGGCCCGCCGGTGGCGATGATCCGACCTGCCCAGACCGCCCCGACGACCAGCACGACCAGCGCTGCGGCGAGCCCGACAGCGACCCGTCGCGTCAGCGGAAGTCCTGCGATTCGGCCACCCCGGCGGTCCCGAGATCCTCGTAGGTGTCGCACCCCCGGATCCGAACACGCTCCACCGAACGCATCAAGCCCCTGACCTGCGTTCTCGCAGTCCAGGGGCTTGACGGTGCCTTGCGGCGCTCTGGGGTGAGTGACGGGGCTTGAACCCGCGACCCTCGCGACCACAACGCGATGCTCTACCAGCTGAGCTACACCCACCATCGTCCCGACCCGGGCCGGGACGTGCAGAAGTGTAGCGGTCACCGGAGGGTGCTCGTGCAGCGGCTACCGTTTCGGAGGTGGACACCCCAGCGCAGCCCGCACCGACCCCCGGTCCCGCCGAGCGCGACCACTACGACGCGGTGGTGGTCGGCGGTGGCCACAACGGCCTGGCCGCAGCGGCGTACCTCGGCCGCGCGGGTCTGTCGGTGCTGCTGCTGGAACGACTGCCCACGACCGGAGGTGCGGCGGTCAGCGTCGAGCCGTTCCCCGGGGTGCCGGCCCGGCTCTCGCGCTACTCCTACCTGGTCAGCCTCTTCCCCGAGCAGGTCGCCCGCGAGCTCGACCTCCGCCTCGACCTGCGCTCCCGGCGTACGGCGTCGTTCACACCGGCGGTCCGCGACGGCGGACCGACCGGGTTGCTGGTGGCGCGGCCGGAGGACGACCGGACGGCCGCGTCGTTCGCCGCGCTCACCGGCTCCGACGACGAGTACGCCGCCTGGCAGCGGTTCTACGCCGATGTCGAGCAACTCGCCCGCGTCGTCGCCCCGACGCTGACCGAGCCGCTGCGCACCGACCGCGAACTGCGGGCCGAGGTCGACCCCGCGATCTGGCAGGCGCTGGTCGAGCGGCCGCTCGGCGAGGTGATCGAGCAGCGGTTCGCCGACGACACCGTCCGCGGCGTCGTCGCGACCGACGCGCTGATCGGCACCTTCGCCTCCCTGCGGGACGAGTCGTTGATCCAGAACCGGTGCTTCCTCTACCACCTGATCGGGAACGGCACCGGCGAGTGGCGCGTGCCCGTCGGCGGGATGGGTGCGGTTACCGACTCCCTGCGCGCGGCCGCGGTCGCCGCGGGCGTCGAGATCCGTACCGGCGCCGGTGTCAGCGCGATCCGCCCCGGTGCGGAGGGTGCCGAGGTCACCTGGCACGACGGCGTGCGCCACCACGGCGCCACCGGGGGCCACGTGCTCGCCAACGTCGCCCCCTCGGTGCTCGACATCCTGCTCGGGGGACCGGAGGGCGAGAAGCCCGAGGGTTCGCAGCTGAAGATCAACCTCCTGCTGACGCGACTCCCCCGCCTCCGGTCCGGGGTCGACCCGCGGGAGGCGTTCGCGGGCACCTTCCACATCGCCGAGGACTACAGCCAGCTCGAGCGGGCCTACGCCGAGGCGGCGGCCGGCCGGCTGCCGACCGTCCCGCCCGGCGAGGTCTACTGCCACTCCCTCACCGACCCCTCGATCCTGGGACCGGAGCTCAGCGCCCGGGGCTACCAGACGCTGACCTACTTCGGCGTGCACATGCCGGCGCGCCTCTTCGCCGCCGACCCCGGGGCCACCAAGGCCGAGGCCGTCCGCCGCGCGATCGCCGCGCTCGACGAGCACCTCGAGGAGCCGCTGAGCTCCTGCCTGGCCACCGACGCCGACGGCAACCCGTGCATCGAGGCGAAGATCCCGCAGGAGATCGAGCGCGACCTGGCCATGCCGGGCGGCCACATCTTCCACGGCGATCTCGAATGGCCCTGGGCCCCGGCCCGCGCGCGGCTGGAGACGCCGGCCCAGCGGTGGGGCGTGGCCACCTCGCACGAGCGGGTGCTGCTGTGCGGTTCCGGGGCCCGGCGCGGCGGTGCGGTCAGCGCCATCGGCGGCCAGAACGCCGCCCGCGCCGTTCTGGAGGCACGGGGGTCTTGACGCCGGCCGCGGGCGGCGGAAGATGGAAGGTTCCCCACCCGCAAGGAGCACCCCCATGGCGCACCCCGGCTCCCCCGACCCCAGCACCGCACCCGCACAGGCGTACGCCACCCTCCTCGGCCGACTGGAGGACGCCGACCGGCTCGATCCGGCGGTCGCGTTCGCCGCGCCGAAGGCAGCCCGCCTGACCGCGCACCCGGCCCTCGCGCGGTTCTTCCACGGCGACGCCACCGGCATCCCGATCCACACGATCCTCACCGACGTGCCCTTCGGAGCGTGGTTCATGGCGCTCTACCTCGACCTGTACGACGACGAGGCCTCGCGCATCGCGGCTCGCCGCCTGATCGCGCTCGGCATCGCGGCGGCGGCGCCCACCGCGCTGTCGGGATGGGCCGAGTGGTCGCGGCTGGACCATCCCCGTCGCCGGGTCGGCGTCGTCCACGCCGCCCTGAACGCCACCGGGGTCCTGGTGTTCACCGCCTCCTTCGCCGCCCGCAGCGCCGGCCGGCACGGCCTCGGCGCGGGGCTCGCCCGCCTGGGCGGCGGGGTCGTGATCGCCGGCGGGTTCCTCGGCGGCCACCTCGCCGCCGCGGCTCGGACCCCGGCCCCGACCAACTGACAGGGCACGCGAGCGGTGGCGCGGGCCGTACGCTGCCGCCCGTGCCCACGACCCCGACGACGCCCGCCGGCGACCGCACCGCGCTCCTGGCGGGTGTGGTCACCGCGACCGTCGGCTTCACCAGCTCCTTCGCGGTGGTGCTGGCCGGGCTGCGGGCGGTCGGGGCCTCGCCGGCCGAGGCCGCCTCGGGGCTGCTGGCGCTGTCGATGACGATGGGACCGGCATGCATCTGGTTGTCCCTACGGCACCGGATGCCGATCACCGCGGCCTGGTCGACCCCCGGCGCCGCACTGCTGGTGACCACCGGCGCGGTGGCCGGCGGCTGGCCGGTCGCGGTGGGGTCCTTCCTCGTCGCTGCCGCCCTGGTCCTGGCGACCGGCCTCTGGTCGCGGCTGGGCGATCTCATCGCGCGGATCCCGCCCGCCGTCGCCCAGGCGATGCTCGCCGGCGTGCTCGTCCCGTTGTGCGTCGTCCCCGTCAGCAGCACCGCCGCCCGCCCGTGGCTGATGGCACCCACCCTGCTCGTCTGGCTCGGGCTGACCGCGCTGCACTCGCGCTGGGCCTCCCCCGCGACCCTCGCCGTCGCGCTCGGCACCGTGGTGGTCTCCCTCGCGACCGCCGGCGACCTGCCGGCGCCCGGCACGCTCGTGCCGCGGTTGGTGCTGACCGTGCCCGAGCTCTCCTGGCAGGGAGTGGTCGGGCTCGCCGTACCGCTGTGGGTGGTGACGATGGCCTCGCAGAACCTCCCCGGCGTGGCGGTCATGTCGAGTTTCGGGTACGCCGTCCCGTGGCGGCCGTCGATGACGGTGACCGCGCTCGGGTCGGCCGTCGCCGCGCCCGCCGGCGGCCATCTGCTCAACCTGGCCGCGATCAGCGCGGCCATCGCCGCCGGGCCGGACGCCCACCCCGACGCCGACCGCCGCTGGATCGCCGGGGTGAGCACCGGGGTCTGCTACACGCTGCTCGGCCTCGGGTCCGCAGCCCTCACGGCCCTGATGGTCGCGGCTCCGGCCGGGATCGTCGAGGCGGCCGCGGGCCTCGCGCTCCTCGGCACCCTGGCCGCGGCCCTCCAGGCCGCGCTGGGAGACGTCCGCACCCGGGAGGCCGCGGTCGTCACCTTCGTCGTGGCCGTCTCCGGGGTCAGCATCGGCGGCGTCGGAGCGGCGTTCTGGGCGCTGCTCGCGGGCCTGGTCGTCCACGGTCTCGTGAGCCGGCGCACACCACCCGGGTGAGGGGCCCCATCGATTTCGCTCGGCGCGGGCACGCTGCTAGAGTTCTCCACGCTTCACGCGCCATTAGCTCAATTGGCAGAGCAGCTGACTCTTAATCAGCGGGTTCGGGGTTCGAGTCCCTGATGGCGTACTCCGCGCTAATACCCCCGTCTGGGCCTCCGGGTCCGGCGGGGGTGTTGTCGTTCAGGCCCAGGGTCCATGCGGCCGGCACCCCGAACGCCAGCTCAATGCGCCTGGCGATCGCGATCAGGTCCTTGCCGGGGGTGCTGCTGTCGGACTCCCAGGAGGCGTAGCGCTTGGGGGCTACGCCGAGGGTCGCCGCGAACTCAGCCTGGTTCACGCCCCGGTCGCGCCGGGTGCGTCGGAACTTGTCACCGAGCGTGAACTGCGGCGTGGCGGCCGCGGACCGGGAGCTCGGCAAGCAGGCGCGGTTGATCCGCGGCCTCACGGAGGAAGTACGTCGTTGGAAGCGCACCGCCCACGCGATCGCGCGCTGGGCGATGGTCCTGCGCGACATGCTGCTCCGTCTCGACGTCGACGTCCCTGCCGCCCCTGAGGAGCTCGTCGAGCTCCAGGCGCTCGGCCAGGACCGCGCACCGTGGGTCACCCCGCCCGCCGACTGACCGTCCCCGCCCTTCGACTCCGACTCCACCTCGCGCGACTCATCACGCGAGGCGATCACCTGCGCCCCCAGGAGGCCACCGTGACCACAATCGACGACCAGCTGGTCCCCGACGCTGACGAGCTCGGGCTCGACGAGTACGCCGCCGAGCTGCCCGTACTCGTCCCGGCCGACCTCGGCCCGCCTCCGGAGCAGGAGCAGGACAAGCTCGACGAGGGGCTCGGGTCACCGAAGCCGCTCGGGTGGCGGCAGGCACTCGCGCGCGCCCAGGGCTACGCGCGCCGCGGGATCGAGATCGACGTCGGGTACTGCCTGCGCTACACCCGCGGCTGGTACGACGTCGCCCCGAAGTACCTCTCCGCCGTCCAGTCCGGCCGGGCCGCATCGCCGCAGAGGCGCCTCGAGCGCGGCGAGGTCGTGCCGGCCGGCGCGATCGTCTACTGGATGG
>JAJUGK010000136.1 GCA_029268205.1 Nocardioidaceae bacterium | reverse complement strand
GTGCGCGAGGCGACCCTGACCACCGCGACCCAGCTGTTGGCACAGGCCGCCGCACCGCACCGGCTCGCGCTGACTGCCGGGATGGCCGTACCGGGGTGGAACGTCGGCAACCCGCTGCGGGCCGGCTGGCACGGGACCCGCGGCCGGATGCGGGATGTGGCCTTCACCAACCGCTTCGGCGCGCTGCTGCGCGGCACCGTGTACGCCCCGCTGCCCAGGGCTCGCGATCCCTACACCGGCAAGCGGCTGCGCGCGCCGTACCCCGGCGTGGTGATCACGACCGGGTCCGTGCAGGGCTCGGAGAACATGTACCGCTGGCTCGCCCAGGACCTCGCCGAGCGCGGCTACGTCGTCCTGACCTACGACGTCCAGGGGCAGGGCCGCAGCGAGACGCTGCCGCACACCTCCGGTGCCGCGCTCCCGTTCTGCGAGCTGTTCGGAGCGCCGGCGGGCAATGAGGCCGACGGCACGGCCGAGACGACCGGCTGCCCGGGGGTGCCGTTCCAGCAGCTGTCGAACTTCACCGTCGGCACCCGCGACGCCATCGACTTCTTCGTCTCCCGGCGGGGGAAGCCGTACCGCGGACCCGCCTCGGCCGACGTCGCGACCACGCGGTTCAACCCGTACTGGCGGCTGTGGGACCGGTCCCGCGACCCGCGGCCGGCGACGAAGGGGCGGCGCACCCGGTTGGCGATCGTGGGCCATTCGATGGGTGCCCGCGCGGTCTCGTTCGTCCAGGGCTACGACAAGCGGGTCACGGCCGTCGTCGCGCTCGACAAGCTCAGCGGCCCGGCGGCGACCGGACCGCTGGCCGGCAAGGGCGTGCGTCCGCGCGTGCCCGCCCTGGCCCTGCAGGCGGAGTACGGCTTCACCGTCGCCCCGTCGGTGCTCTCCGGCGACTCGCTCGCGCCCGCGCCGAACCTGCAGGGGCCCGACCCGATGCGGGAGCGCCGCACCGGGTACGACGCGTGGCGGGCGGCCGGGGTCGACGCCATGCTGGTCGTCGGGCGGGCGACCACCCACCTCGACTACACCGACATCCCGCTGGTGCTGCCGGCCAGCCGGTGGGGTCAGGCACTGAGCAGCGTGCTGACGCAGGCCTGGCTCGACCGCTACCTCAAGCACGACCGGCGCGACCGACGGCTGCTGCGACCGCGGTTCCGCTACCTCGAGCCGGTCGGCAACGGCGTGTGGCGGCCGGTCGTGCTGCGCCGGCCCCGACTGCTGAGCACCTACTACTGCTCGGCGTACGGGTTCCGGTCCGGCAAGCGCGTCCGGACCGACCCCGACTGGGCCGACGTGGGGTGCCGCCGCTGACGCTCGGCGGGGTTTCCGCCGCCGCGGGGCCGGGGAGGCTGGACGGGCCATGACCAGGCCCGCCCCGTCTCCGTCGCCCGCCCCCGCACCCGCCGCCCGCCGGGACGCGTGGCTCGACAACGCCAAGATGGCGCTGGTCACGCTGGTCGTCGTCGGGCACGCCTGGGTGCTGCTGCCGGCCTCGCACCTGGAGCAGTCGGCCTATCACGCGCTCTATGTCTGGCACGTCCCCGCGTTCGTGATGGTGACCGGCTATCTGTCGCGGTCCTTCGCCTGGACCCTCCCCCGCTTCCGGTCGTTGCTGCTCACCGTCGCCGTGCCCTACCTGGTGTTCGAGGCCGCCATGGCGATCTTCCGTACGACCGTCGGGGGCGAGGATCTCGACCGGCTCTTCCTCGACCCGCACTGGCCGATGTGGTACCTCGCCGCCCTGTTCACGTGGCGTCTGGTGACGCCGATCTTCCTGCGCATCCGCTACCCGCTCGTGGTGGCCGTCGCCATCAGCCTGCTCGGCGGGATCGTCGGCGGCGACGTGCTCGACATCTCCCGGGCGATGGGGCTGCTGCCGTTCTTCGTGCTCGGGCTCCGGGCGACCTCGGCCGATCTCGACCGCCTCCGCACGCGCGGCTGGCGGGCGATAGGGGCCCTGGCCCTGGTGGCCGGCGCGATCGCCGCGTGGTTCCTGCACGACGCGGTCTCCATGGAGCTGCTCTACTGGCGCTCCTCCTACGCGGACGCCGGGTACGACGTCGCCGGCGGGCTGCTCGCCCGGGCAGCGCTGCTCCTGGTCGCCGGGGTCACCGCCCTCGGCGCACTGGCCTGGGTGCCGCGCCGGGCGAGCTGGTTCTCCGCCCTCGGCCCGGCCACGCTGATCGTCTACCTCTTCCACGGCTTCGTGGTGAAGGGCGTGGAGTACGCCGACGTGCTCGGGTGGGCCGCCGACCTGCCGGTGGTGGGGTTCCTCGTGGTCACCGCGGTGTCCGTGGCGGTGGCGCTCGCGCTCGCCGCGCCGCCGGTCTCGCGCGGTCTGAACCCGGCGATCGACCCGCTGGGCACCATCGACGACCTCAACGTCCGCCGGTGGGACGAGGAGATCCCCGCCCGCGGCGCGGGTGCCGCGCTGCCGCCCGAGGCGGGCGTCCCGATCGATCCGGCCCGCTTCCCCGGCAACCTGCGGTGAGCGGGAGCGCCCCTAGGGTGGACTGGTGACCGCCCGCGTCCTGCGGATCCTCGCCGGCACCTCCGACCCGGCCCGCGACCCGTTCCTCGACAACGCGCGCTTCGCCGTGATGGTCCTGGTCGTCGCCGGCCATGCGATGACCCGCATCCGCGGCGTCGACGGGGTGCTCGCCGGCTACGTGTGGATCTACGCCTTCCACATGCCGCTGTTCATCCTGCTGTCGGGCTACGCCGCCGCACGCTACCGGGGCGAGCCCCGGCAGGTGCGACGGCTGGTGACCGCCCTGATCTGGCCGCTGCTGCTCGTCGGACTCGGACTGCACGTCCAGCAGTCGCTCATCGTCGGCCGTCCGCTGCTCGCGGACTACTCCCCGCTCGACGCGCCGTGGGTGCTGTGGTTCATCGCCGCGCTCCTGCTCTGGCGCCTGACCACGCCGATCTGGCTGGCGTTGCGGTTCCCCGTGACGATCGCGGTGGTCATCTCGCTCGGCTCCGGGTTGGTCCCCGTGCCCGACGTCCTCGGCCTGCCGAAGGCGCTGGCGTTCCTGCCGTTCTACGTGCTCGGCCTCACCGTCGTGCGCCGACGGCACTTCGACCTGCTCGCCCGGCCGGCGGTCCGGGCGGTGGCCGCGGTCGTGCTCGTCGGGTCGTTCGCCGTCGTGCTCGCCCGCGTGCAGCACTGGGACGTGCGGTGGTTCTACTGGAAGCGCCGCTACTCCTCCCCCGCCCTCGACGTCGACGCCTGGACCGGCATGGGCATCCGACTGGCGATGATCGTCGCCGCACTGGTCCTGTGTGCCGCGGTGCTCGCCTGGATCCCGCAGCGCCGGGCCTGGTTCACCGGCTTCGGGCAGCACACGCTGTACGCCTACCTGCTGCACGGCTTCCTCATCCGCTTCGCCGCCGACCAGGGGTGGTTCGCCGACGCGCGGGCAGCAGGCGTCCCCGGCGCGGTCGTGGTGGTCGCGATCAGCGCCGTGGTCGCGGTGGCGCTGATGAGCGCCCCGATCGCCCGGGCCCTCCGCCCGCTGTTCGAGCCACGGGCGGCGTGGTTCTTCCGCCCGGAGACGTCCTCAGCTGAACGGCGGGCGGTGGTCGAGCGCCAGTGAGCGCCGGCCGGCCCACCTCCACACGCGGGCGGCGGCGTCGCGGTCCTCGTCGGTGACCAGGTTGCCCATCCAGCGCAGCGCCAGGGTCATCAGCAGGTCGGACCGCATGCCCGCAGGCCCGAAACGCGGCAGCACCCAGGGGATCGTGACCAGACCGGCGAGCCGCCGGGCGATCGAGAACGCCTCGCCGTAGTGCGTCCGGAGCGTGGCCGGCCAGGCCGCGCCGAGCGCAGCACCGGCGGCGAGCAGGTCGGCGACCAGCCGGCCGGACTCCAGGCCGTAGTCGATGCCCTCGCCGTTGAGCGGGTTCACGCACGCGGCCGCATCGCCGATCAACGCCCAGTTGGCCCCCGCGACGCCGCTCACCGCGCCGCCCATGGGCAGCAGGGCCGAGGTCGGCATCCGCAGATCGTCGCCGAGCTTGAAGTCCTCCCGGCGCAGCGAGGCGTAGTGCTCCATCAGCGGGCGCAGGGCGACGTTGGCGGGGCGCTCGGCGGTAGCCAGGGTGCCGACGCCGAGGTTCACCTGGCCGTCGCCGAGCGGGAAGATCCAGCCGTAGCCGGAGAGGATCTCGCCGTCGACGCCGCGCAGCTCGAGGTGGGAGCTGATCCACGGGTCGTCGGAGTGGGCGGAGTCGACGTAGGAGCGACCCGCCACCCCGTACACGGTGTCGCGGTGCCACACCCGGCCGAGGAGCTTGCCCAGCGGTGACCGCACACCGTCGGCGACGACCAGTCGCTCGCAGGCGACCTCGATCCGCTCACCGCCCCGATCGAACACGACCGTCCGCACCCGGTCGCCGTCGCGCACCACGTCGACCGCGCGGGCGCCGCCGAGCCACTGCGCGCCGCTGTCGACGGCGGTGACCCGGATCCGGTCGTCGAGCTCGGTGCGCGCGACCGCGGAACCGTGGTCGGGAAGGTTGCCGCCGGGCCACCGCAGCTCCAGCACCTGGCCGAAGCCGTGCGCGCGCAGCCCGTGGTTGACCGTGTGGCTGCGCACCCAGTCGCCGAGCCCGAGCCGGTCGAGCTCGCCGATCGCCCGCGGCGTCAGACCGTCGCCACAGGTCTTGTCGCGCGGGAACTCCGCGGCGTCGGCCAGCAGCACGTCGAGCCCGGCACGCGCCGCCCAGGCCGCGGCCGCCGAGCCGGCGGGTCCGGCGCCGACCACGAGGACGTCGGTGCGCAGGGTTCGATCGGTGGAGGTCACCGCGTCATTCTCCCCCACCCTCGGAAACGCGCCGGCCGGCGGGTCGGGAGTCAGCGGTAGAGCAGCCAGAAGCCGATCAGCGTCGGCACGACCCCCAGCAGCAGCCACCACGACAGCGGGTGGACACGGTGGATGAGGCGGCCCAGAACGATGCCGAGCACCATCATGATGCCGGCGATCACCATCAGCCCCTCGGCGGCACCGGGACGCATGTCGTCGACGTACAACGCCGCGACGATGAGCCCGCCCGCCAGGTGCGCGACCGTGCTGACCGCGAGCACCGACATGACCCACTGCTGCACCCGCGTCAACGAGCGCTCGCTCTTCGCGGTGGCGCGCGGGGGCGGGTTGTCGAGGTCCAGCAGGTGCTTGGACCGGCGCGGCTCGGGGGACGTCATGCTCACCCTCCCAGGATAGGCGGGGGTGGAAGTGCGCCAGCGCCCGGCCACAGGAGTGGCCGGGCGCTGGTCTGCTCGAACGGGTCCTGAATCAGGACCTCACGACGTGTCAGCCCTGGTAGGAACCGAAGTCGAAGTCGTCGAGCGCTACGGCCTGACCGCCGTTGCCGGCGAAGTCGTAGTCGTAGCTGTCGTAGCCGGTGACGGAGTACGCCGCGGCGCGGGCCTCCTCGGTCGGCTCGACCCGGATGTTGCGGTACCGCTCGAGGCCGGTGCCCGCCGGGATCAGCTTGCCGATGATCACGTTCTCCTTCAGACCGGCCAGGGCGTCCGACTTGCCGTTGATGGCGGCGTCGGTGAGGACCCGGGTGGTCTCCTGGAAGGAGGCCGCGGACAGCCACGACTCGGTGGCCAGCGAGGCCTTGGTGATCCCCATCAGCACCGGACGACCCGAGGCCGGCTTGCCGCCCTCGGAGACGACGCGCCGGTTCTCCTCCTCGAAGCGGACCCGGTCGACCAGGTCGGAGGGGAGCAGTCGGGTGTCGCCCGCCTCGATGACCGTCACCCGGCGCAGCATCTGCCGGACGATGATCTCGATGTGCTTGTCGTGGATCGCCACGCCCTGGCTGCGGTACACAGCCTGGACCTCGTCGACCAGGTGCTCCTGCGCCTTGCGCACACCGAGGATCCGCAGGACGTCCTGCGGGTCCGGCGTGCCCTGCGTGAGCATCTGGCCGACCTCGACGTGGTCACCGTCGGCCACCAGCAGGCGCGAACGCTTGCTGACCGGGTACTCCTGGACCTCCGAGCCGTCGTCGGGGGTGACGATGACATTGCGGGCCTTGTCGGTCTCCTCGATCTCGACCCGGCCGGCCGCCTCGGTGATCGGCGAGCGGCCCTTGGGCGAGCGCGCCTCGAACAGCTCGACCACACGGGGCAGACCCTGGGTGATGTCGTCGGCCGAGGCCACACCACCGGTGTGGAAGGTCCGCATCGTCAGCTGGGTGCCGGGCTCACCGATCGACTGGGCGGCGATGATGCCGACCGCCTCGCCGATGTCGACGAGCTTGCCGGTGGCCAGCGAACGGCCGTAGCACTTGGCGCAGGTGCCGGTGCGGGCGTCACAGGTCAGGACCGAGCGGACCTTGACCTCGGTGATCCCGGCGGCGACCAGCTCGGCGATCTTGACGTCGCCGAGGTCGTCACCGGCCGCAGCGAGGACCTCGCCGGTCTCCGGGTGCGCGATGTCGACCGCCGCCGAGCGGGCGTACGCCGCGGTCTCGGCGTTCTCCGCCTTGACCACGCGCCCGTCCTCGAGCCGCTCACCGATCACCTTGGGCAGACCGCGCTCGGTGCCGCAGTCGTCCTCGCGGATGATGACGTCCTGGGAGACGTCGACCAGACGCCGGGTGAGGTATCCGGAGTCCGCGGTCCGCAGCGCGGTGTCGGCCAGACCCTTGCGGGCACCGTGGGTGGCGATGAAGTACTCCAGGACCGAGAGGCCCTCGCGGAAGTTCGACTTGATCGGCCGCGGGATGATCTCGCCCTTGGGGTTGGCCACCAGACCACGCATGGCCGCCACCTGACGGATCTGGTTCATGTTTCCGGAGGCGCCGGAGTCGACCATCATGTAGATGGGGTTGCTCCGGTCGAAGTTCGCCTCCATGGCACGACCGACCTCGCTGGAGGCCTGCGTCCAGATCTCGATGAGCTCCTGCCGGCGCTCGTCGTCGGTGACCAGACCGCGCTCGAACTGCTTCTGCACCTTGGCGGCCTGCGCCTCGTAGTTCGCGAGGATGGTGACCTTCTCCGCGGGCGTGACGACGTCCTCGATGGAGACCGTCACCCCGGACCGGGTGGCCCAGTGGAAGCCGGTGTCCTTCAACGCGTCGAGCGAGGCGGCGACCTCGACCTTGGTGTAGCGCTCGGCGAGGTCGTTGACGATCGCGCCCAGCTGCTTCTTGCCCACCTCGTAGTTCACGAACGGGTAGTCCATCGGCAGCGTCTCGTTGAACAGCGCGCGACCCAGCGAGGTCTCGACCGTCAACGGCTGACCGGGCTCCCAGCCCTCCGGCAGTTCCATGCCGCGCGGCGGCACGATGTCGGTGAACCGGATCTTGACCAGGCTCTGCAGCGACAGCTCGCCCCGGTCGAAGGCCATGACCGCCTCCGCCGCGGACGCGAACACCCGACCCTCGCCGGCTGCTCCCTCACGCAGGGTGGTGAGGAAGAACAGGCCGATGATCATGTCCTGCGTCGGCATGGTCACCGGACGGCCGTCGGAGGGCTTGAGGATGTTGTTGGTCGAGAGCATCAGGATCCGCGCCTCGGCCTGGGCCTCGGCCGACAGCGGCAGGTGGACCGCCATCTGGTCACCGTCGAAGTCGGCGTTGAAGGCCGAGCACACGAGCGGGTGGATCTGGATGGCCTTGCCCTCGATCAGCTGCGGCTCGAAGGCCTGGATGCCCAGGCGGTGCAGCGTGGGTGCCCGGTTGAGCAGCACCGGGTGCTCGGTGATGACCTCTTCGAGGAC
>JAJUGK010000135.1 GCA_029268205.1 Nocardioidaceae bacterium | reverse complement strand
TCTCGACCTGGTCGCGGACGAACGCGACGGGGCTGGGCTCATAGGTTCCGGTGAGTGCCATGCCTGGATCCTTCCCCGCGCGCCGGCCTCGATAGCCTGCCGGGCATGCCGCAGTCCGACACCGTCGTCTCCGAGACCTTCGACCCCGACGCCTGGCGTCCCGTGCCGGGGTTCGACGACCTCACCGACATCACCTACCACCGGGCCGTCGAGCACGGCACCGTCCGCATCGCCTTCGACCGGCCGGAGGTGCTCAACGCCTTCCGGCCGCACACCGTCGACGAGCTGCTGCGGGCCTTCGAGCACGCGCGCACCACGGCGGATGTCGGCTGCGTCCTGCTCACCGGCAACGGCCCGAGCCAGAAGCACGGCAAGTGGGCCTTCTGCACCGGTGGGGACCAGCGGATCCGCGGGCGGGCCGGCTATGAGTACCACGACGGCACCGGCACCGACCGGGCCGATGAGCGCACCCCGGCCGACATGGCGCGCCTGGGTCGCCTGCACATCCTCGAGGTGCAGCGGCTGATCCGGTTCATGCCCAAGGTCGTCATCGCCGTCGTCAACGGGTGGGCGGCCGGCGGCGGCCACAGCCTGCACGTCGTCTCCGACCTCACCCTCGCCTCACGCGAGCACGCCCGGTTCAAGCAGACCGACGCCGACGTCGGCTCCTTCGACGGCGGCTTCGGCTCGGCCTACCTCGCGCGCC
Source organism: Nocardioidaceae bacterium (assembly GCA_029268205.1). Lineage (GTDB taxonomy): Bacteria > Actinomycetota > Actinomycetes > Propionibacteriales > Nocardioidaceae > Nocardioides_A. Next base: position 7,047 of record JAJUGK010000135.1, on the reverse strand, counting down.
AGGTCGGGCAGAAGTTCGCCCGCGAGATCTTCTTCCTCGGCGACGAGTACTCCGCCGAGGACGCCCACCGCATGGGCATGGTCAACAAGGTCGTCGACCACGCCGACCTCGAGGCCGAGGCGCTGGAGTGGGGCCGCAAGATCAACGGCAAGTCCCCGACCGCCCAGCGGATGCTGAAGTACTCCTTCAACCTCATCGACGACGGCCTGGTCGGCCAGCAGCTGTTCGCCGGCGAGACCACCCGCCTGGCCTACATGACCGACGAGGCCCAGGAGGGACGCGACCAGTTCGTCGAGAAGCGCGACCCCGACTGGTCGCCGTACCCCTGGTACTACTGAGCCCGCGCTCGCTAACTGGTCACTAACCGCACCGGATCCGCTCGAAAACTGCGGCTAGTGACCAGTTTTCCCACTGGCCCGTTGTGCACGTCGGGTGAGCCTCACTGCGGCTGCTCGCCCGAGGCGGCGTACTCCTCGTCGGTGAGCAGTCGCGAGCGGATGAGGAACCGCACGCCCTCGGGCGCCTCGAGCGAGAAGCCGGCGCCCCGGCCCTCGACCACGTCGATGGTCAGGTGGGTGTGCTGCCAGTAGGCGAACTGCGCCCTCGACATCCACACCGGGACGGGGCGGTCGAGCCCGACGTCGAGGTCGCCGAGGTGCACGTCGGCGTCGCCGGTGCGGAACTCCCCGTCGGGGTAGCACATCGGGGAGGAGCCGTCGCAACAGCCGCCGGACTGGTGGAACATCACCGGCCCGTGCGTCGCGGTGAGGCGGCGGATGAGCTCCGCCGCCGCACCGGTGACCGCGACACGTTGCATCAGAAGAACCCGAGCTTGTCCGGGCTGTAGGAGACCAGCAGGTTCTTGGTCTGCTGGTAGTGGTCGAGCATCATCTTGTGGTTCTCGCGGCCGATGCCCGACTGCTTGTAGCCGCCGAACGCCGCGTGGGCGGGGTAGGCGTGGTAGCAGTTGGTCCACACCCGGCCGGCCTGGATCGCCTTGCCGGCGCGGAACATCCGCGAGCCGTCGCGGGTCCAAAGTCCGGCGCCGAGACCATAGAGGGTGTCGTTGGCGATCTTGAGCGCGTCGGCCTCGTCGTCGAAGGCGGTCAGCGCCAATACCGGTCCGAAGATCTCCTCCTGGAAGATCCGCATCGCGTTGTTGCCCTCGAAGACGGTCGGCTGGACGTAGAACCCCTCGGCCAGGTCGCCATCGAGCTTGGCGCGATCGCCGCCGGTGAGCACCTTGGCGCCCTCCTGCCGACCGATGTCGAGGTAGGACAGGATCTTCTCGAGCTGGTCGCTGCTGGCCTGGGCGCCCATCATGGTGGTGTCGTCGAGCGGGTTGCCGAGCTTGATCGCCTCGACCCGGGCGATCGCGTCGGGCACGAAGTCGGCATACATCGACTGCTGCACCAGGGCGCGCGAGGGGCAGGTGCAGACCTCGCCCTGGTTGAGCGCGAACATCGCGAAGCCCTCGAGCGCCTTGTCGTAGAACGCGTCGTTCTGCGCGGCGACGTCGTCGAAGAAGATGTTGGGGCTCTTGCCGCCGAGCTCCAGCGTGACGGGGATGATGTTCTCCGAGGCGTACTGCATGATCAGCCGCCCGGTGGTGGTCTCGCCGGTGAACGCCACCTTGCGGATCCGCGGGTTGCTGGCCAGCGGCTTGCCGGCCTCCACGCCGAAGCCGTTGACCACGTTGAGCACGCCGGGCGGCAGCAGGTCGCCGACGAGCTCGACCAGCTTGAGGATCGACCACGGGGTCTGCTCGGCGGGCTTGAGCACCACCGCGTTCCCGGCGGCCAGGGCGGGGGCGAGCTTCCAGACCGCCATCAGGATCGGGAAGTTCCACGGGATGATCTGCCCGACGACCCCCAGCGGCTCGTGGAAGTGGTAGGCGATGGTCGTCCCGTCGACCTCGGAGATGGTCCCCTCCTGCGCCCGGAGCGCGCCCGCGAAATAGCGGAAGTGGTCGATCGCCAGGGGGATGTCGGCATTGAGCGTCTCGCGGACCGCCTTGCCGTTCTCCCAGGTCTCGAGGACGGCGAGGTCCGCGAGGTTCGCCTCCATCCGGTCGGCGATCTTGAGCAGGATGTTGGCCCGCTCTGTGGTCGAGGTGCTGCCCCAGGCGGGGGCGGCGTTCCACGCGGCGTCGATGGCGGCCTCGATGTCCTCGGCCGTGCCGCGGCCCACCTCGGTGAAGGGCTTGCCGGTGACCGGGGTGACGTTCTCGAAGTAGCCGCCCTTGACCGGGGCCACCCACTCGCCGCCGATGTAGTGCCCGTACCGGCTCTGGACCTCGATCGTCGAGTCGGCGCTGCCGGGTGCTGCGTACACAGTCATGTCTGCTCCAGGGTGAGTCGTCCGGGTCCCGCGGGGCTTCCGCGTGACCTGGCTCACGCTAGGGAGCAGAAGGTTGCAACCACGTTGCGTACGCCGTCAGCCCAGCTCGCGGTCGAGCCGGGCGAGCTGGGTCTCGACCAGCACCCGCATCGGGGAGTCCGCCGGCATCACCGCGCGCTGGGCCCGCCAGACGTCGTAGTCGTCGCATCCCCAGGCCGAGCGCGTCCAGGTCGACAGCAGGTCGAGCTCGCCGCTGTGGAGGACGGCCGCCTGTAGAGACGCGTGCAGCTGATCGCGCAGGCGTCGTACGCCCGGGGCGGTCGAGCGGGGGAGGACGGGACCGCGGTACGCGCGCAGCGCCCGGCGTACGTCACCCGCGGCGAGCTGCCCCTCGACGCCGAGCCAATCAGCGGTGACCCGGGCGCCGAGCCGGTAGGGCCGGGAGGCCAGCAGGTCGTCGCCGAGCAGGTGCCGCAGCCGGTTGAGCTCGGCGCGCAGGGTCGAGGGGCTCGCGTCGTCCTCGTAGACCAGGATCATCAGCTCGTCGCCGGAGAGCCCGCGCGGCGCCGCGGCGAGCAGCAGCACGATCTCGCTGTGCCGCGGGGAGAGCCGCAGCCGGCTGCGGTGCCCGCGCCCGTCGTCGATGCTGAGCAGCGCCTCCGTACGCCCGAGGGTCTCGAGGACCACGCGCATCCCGGTCGCCGCGGTCTCGGGCGGGTCGGCGCGGGCGGCGAGCTCGCGGGCCAGCTCGGCTTCTGCCATCCGCGCGGCCGCACGGATCATCGCCATCGTCTGCGGGACGGCGATGTCGTCGTTGCCGGTGATGTCCAGGACGCCGAGCAGGGCCGACGAGGTCGGGTCGTGGATCGGAGCCGCGACACAGCTCCACTGCTTGACCGACTGCCGGAAGTGCTCGCTGCGCCGGACCTGTGCCGGCTCCTCCAGCCGCAGAGCGAGGCCGGGTGCGTTCGTACCTGCCAACCGTTCGTCCCAGTTGGAACCCTCGACGAATCCGATCGCCTCCGCCCGCCGCAGGGTCGCTGGCGTACCGCAGACCCACAGCAGTTGGCCCTCGGCATCGCCGACCGCCATGACCGCGTCGGTGTCGCGGGCCGCCTGGCCGAGCACGTCATCGAGGAGCGGGAAGACGCGGGAGAGGGGGTGAGCCTCCCGCCGGTCGTGCAGTCCGGACTCGTCGAGCGTGATCGGCGCGTCCACCTGGTCGGCGTCCACGCCGGCGGCCGCCGAGAGGTGCCAGGAATCGGCGACCTCGGCGCGCAGTCCTCGGGAGTCCATGTGATCCAGTACACACCCGGCGCGCGCGGCGGGCCAGAGGTGCGGGCCGACGACCGGGCTTGGGCCGGGTGGGGATCCTGGGGGTGGAGGACCTGAGGAGGTGGCGGGTGCGCGATCGGTGGCCCGGGTGGGTGTACGGCGCGGGTGAGGAGCCCGACTACCGCTTCAGCTTCGCCAACGAGCGGACCTTCCTCGCCTGGATCCGGACCGCGCTGGCGCTCCTGGCGGCCGGGGTGGCACTCGACGTGGTCGACCTGTCGCTGGCGGAGGCGGTCGAGCGGGTCCTCGCGCTGACCCTGGTGGGTCTCGGAGTGCTGGCCGCGGCGATCGCCTGGGTGCGCTGGGCGCTCGCCGAGCGTGCCATCCGGCGCCGGGAGCCGCTGCCGAGCGCCGGTGCCGGTGTGGTGCTGGCGGTGGTGCTCGTCGTGATCGGCGTGATCCTGCTCGGGATGAGCGGGTGAGCGACCGGTGCGATCGGACTTCGGACTCGCCAACGAACGCACCGCCCTCGCCTGGCAGCGCACCGCCCTGTCGCTGGTCGCCGGCGCCGCGGTTGTCGCGCGACTGGCGTGGGACCCGCTCGGCTACGTCGTCCTGCCGGTGCTCGCGCTCGCCGGGGTGCTCGGGGTCTGGGTGTTCGTCGAGAGCGCGGGCCGCTACCGGCACGACGTCGGGGCTCGACCGCGCAAGCGTGCGCGCGGTGGACGCGCGCCGCTGGCCCTGGCGGTCGCGGTGGTGTGCATCGGCGTCGCGGAACTGCTGGTGCTGCTCGCCCGAGCGCCATACTGAGCAGATGGAGCCCCTCGACTTCGCCCTGGCCGGGCCCCTCGTCGAGTGGCGGGGGCCGGCGCCGTTCTACTTCGTGCAGGTCTCGGAGGAGGACACCGACGACATCAAGATCGCCGCGCAGGGGGTCGAGTACTGGGGCCAGGTCCCCGTGGTCGTACGGATCGACGAGGTCGAGTTCACCACCGCGCTCTTCCCGAAGGACGGGCGCTACCTGGTGCCGGTCAAGGACGCCGTACGCCGTCCCCTGGGGCTCGAGGTCGGCATGGTCGTGCACCTCGAGCTGAGCGTGGGGCGACGATGACCGGCCCCGACCCGGCTCTGCGCCGGGCCATCCTCGACCTGCTCGACCAGCGGGCCGAGGGGGCGACGCGGCAGGGTGCGGCTGTCGACCCTGCCACCGCGAAGGGACCGATCCGGATCCGTCGTACGCCCTGACCGACCCTCCGGGGCCGGACCGGTCGATCTCGGGGTCCGGATCAGGGTCCTACCCGAAGCGCGGACTGCCGACCGCGCGGTTGGCTGGTCGCCATGATCACCATCGACTCTCTGACCAAGCGGTACGGCGACGTGACGGCCGTCGACGCGGTGTCGTTCACGGCCGCCCCCGGGCGGGTCACCGGCTTCCTCGGCCCGAACGGAGCGGGGAAGTCGACCACCATGCGGATCGTCACGGGCCTGACGCCGGCCACCGCCGGCACCGCGCGGGTCCTCGGCCGGGACTTCGCCGACCTGCCCAACCCGGGCCGCGAGGTCGGCGTACTGCTCGACGCCTCGGCCCAGCACGCCGGGCGTACGGGTCGGGAGATCCTGCGGATCGCGGCGCGCACGATGGGCCTGCCGACCGCTCGCGTGGACGCCATGCTCGAGCTCGTGAGCCTGACCCCGGGCGAGGCCGACCGCCGCGTGCGCGACTACTCCCTCGGGATGCGGCAGCGCCTCGGCATCGCCGCCGCCCTGATCGGCGACCCCGAGGTGCTGATCCTCGACGAGCCGGCCAACGGGCTCGACCCGGCGGGCATCCGGTGGATGCGCGACCTGCTGCGCGGCTTCGCCGACAACGGCGGCACCGTGCTGCTGTCCTCCCACCTGCTGCACGAGATCGAGGCGATCGCCGACGACATCGTCGTCATCGGCAACGGCCGGATCGTCGCGGGCGGTACGAAGGATGAACTGCTCGGCGGTCGCGGCACCCTCGTCCGCGCCGACGACCCCGCGGGCCTCGCCGCCGCGCTCGAGCGGGCCGGGTTGAGCGCCACCGTCGCCGATGGGGCGGTGCTGACCGAGGCCGACCCCGCGACCGCGGGCCGCACGGCGTACGCCGCCGGCTTCGCCGTCACCGAGCTCCGCGCCGCCGACGGCGGTGGCCTGGAGGAGATGTTCCTCGAACTGACCGCCGCGAGCCAGCGCGACCACCTCCACGGCACCGAAGGGAACGCCGCATGAGCACCACCATCCACACCCCCGCCCGCTCGGCCGGAGACACCGCAGCGCCGGCCGCCGGAGCGCGCCGACGTTCGGCGCCGGCGCCGATCCCGTTCTCCCGGATCGTCGGGGTCGAGCTGCAGAAGATGTTCGACACCCGCGCCGGCTTCTGGCTGTGCGCGAGCATCGCGATCGTCGCCGTCCTCGCCCAGGTGGCCATCACCGCCTTCGGCCCGGACTCGATGATCACCTTCGAGACCTACGCGACCGCGATGGGTGCGCCGCTGCAGATCATCCTGCCCCTGATCGCGATCCTCTCCGTGACCAGTGAGTGGAGCCAGCGCAGCGGTCTGGCGACCTTCACCCTGGTCCCGAGCCGCGGCAAGGTGATCGCGGCGAAGGGCGTCGACGCGCTGCTGGTGGGCATCGCCGCGTCGGCGCTGGCGATCGGGATCGGCGCTCTGGGCTATCTCGTCGGGTCGACGATCACCGGTGTCGAGCGCAGCTGGGAGCTCTCGGTCACCTCGACGCTGCTGACGATCCTGGCGTTGATGCTCTCGCTGAGCATGGGCTTCGTGCTGGGGCTGCTGTTCCGCAGCTCGCCCGGTGCGATCGTCGGCTACTTCGTCTACGCGATGCTGCTGCCGGCACTGTTCGGGACCCTCGCTGGCTTCCAGCAGTGGTTCGCCGACCTCCAGCCGTGGGTCGACCTCAACTACTCCGCCACGATGCTCTACGACAATGTGCCGGACACCGAGGGCTGGCTCCAGCTCGCGACGTCGGCGGGCATCTGGCTGGGCATCCCCCTGCTGGTCGGGGCGTGGCTGCTGCGGCGCAGCGAGATCAAGTAACCACCCGGCTGGGACGTCATACGCTCCTGGGGCTATAGCTTCGGGAGCGTATGACGTCCTGCGGGTTTCGCTGTCAACGGTGCGGGTTCTGGTCTCGCGACCGGGCGTGGGCGTCGGTGGGTCCTGGGAGACTGTGACCATGCTCGATCGAGGCGATCTGGAGAACTTCGGCAAGGCCGAAGTGTGGGAGGCCATGCGTGGCTCCCGGCTCCGGGTCCAGCGCGAGCTGGTCGACGAGCTCCTCCTCGCAGCCCATCTGGCGGGCCTGTATGAAGCGGTCACGCTCACCGAGGCGACCAAGGCGTTCCGCCATGAGCCCGAACGAATGGTCGCGTTGGCCGGTGAGGGT
>JAJUGK010000134.1 GCA_029268205.1 Nocardioidaceae bacterium | reverse complement strand
CGCGCACCGGGTCGGCGTACGCCCCGGCGGCGTGGACGGGAGCGAGACCCGGCGGGCAGGGGTCGGGGCGGACCGCCCCGGTGCTGCGGCGGGCGGCCGCAGCCGTCGCCCGGGCGCACGCCGGGCACCACAACCGTCCCGGTCGTCCGCACCCGCAGCAGGCACCGCCGAGGACCAGGTCGATCCAGGCATCGTCCAACCGACGCGGTTCCACCGGCCCAGGGTGCCGCTCCCCCGGCCGTACGCGCGCCGCGCGCGCCCGACGGCGGGACGACCGCAGACTGCGGCCCACTTGGGGACGGGCCCCGGGCCGGATCAGCCGGCGAACGTCGGCAGCGTGAGACCCGACGGGGTCTCGGCCAACGACCACCGCCCAGTCGCGGACACCTGGTAGAGCTGGTTCTCCGCCGAGTCCAGGAGCAGCGGGACCCCGGGCGTCGGGGCGGTCACCACCCCGATCGCCTCGTTGCGGAAGACCCGGGGGGCGAAGGACTCCTCGCCGACCCCGGAGGACCCGTCGAAGGGGCCCACATGCACGTGCGAGAGACCCTCGGCCGGCCGGTTGAGCACCGCGATCGTGGTGGGACTGGTCCACCCCAGGTCGACCACCTCGGTGAGGTCGGCCTCGGCGACCGATTCCAACTCGCGGGTCGCGCGGGTGCCGCGGACGCCGCCCTGCTCGTCGCGGACCAGCCGTGCGGTCACCACCCGGTCGGAGGATCCGCCGGGTCCGTCGATCGCGGCCACGATCCGGGTGCCGTCACGTGAGACCAGGAAGGCGAGGACCTGCTCGCCGCTGATCCCCGGCACCTCGACCGGGGTGAAGGTGGCGGCACCCCCGCTCGGACGGCCCGCGAGCACCCGGGCGCCACCGGCGCGCCGGTCGACCAGCCACAGCGTGCGCTGGTGGTCCCACGCCGGGGGCAGGAAGTCCGCCCCGCCCACGGCGAGCGGGGGCTCGGGGTCCGCACCACCCTGGTTGCGCTGGACGGCGCCCACCTGGACGCGGGTGCCGTCGGCGCTGACCGCCGCCAGGTCGCCGCCCGCGAGGCTGACGGCGATGCTGCGGTAGTCGCCGGCGCGCTGCCCGAACCAGCCGGTCACCGGGCGTTCCGAGCCGTCGACGATCTCCGTGACCCGACCGTCGCGGACCCCGAACAACCCGCGGGTCGCCCACAGCACCGCGGGATCGAAGTCCGCGCCGTAGGTGACCGCCACGTCGGTGGCGCCACCGGGGAAGGTGAGGGGGACCTCGTCGACCAGCACGCTGACCCGCTCGACGTCGGGGACCTGGCGCAGGGTCCAGCTGAGCTGGGCGGCGAGCAACTTGCTCGACTCCGGGTCGAGATCGACCGGCGCTCCCCCGCCGCTGGTCGAGGTCAGGGCGATCTCGGCGCGCCCCCGGGTGACCGGGACCGACAGTTCGACGTCGACGCCGATCGGCAGGAAGCTCAGCAACCCGTCGTCGACGCCCGGTCGGGGTCCCTCCAGCAACCCCCGGACCAGCCGGGTCGCCATCTGGTCGCCACCGGGCACGTAGACGATCTCGGGCACCAGCACCTGTCGCGACGGGTGGACGTGGTAGAGCGCCACCCGTTCGAACCGGGCCCGGAAGAACGTCTCGGGGACGACGAGCGCGTCGGGCGGGTCGACGATCCGCCACTCGCCGTCCTCGCGGGCCATCGCGATCCGCAGGGTCCGCTCCGCGCGCGGGATCTCGCCCTCCCACGCACCGCGCCGGTCCAACCGCCGCGCGTCGTCGAGGACGATGGCGACCCGGCTGCCGCCCAGCGACTCCACGGAGAAGGAGGAGTAGACGATCGTCCCGCGGTCGGGCCGCCAGGCACGCGCGGCCTCGTTGGTGAGGTAGCCCCGCGCGACCGCCGTGGTGACCGGGTTGGCCTCCATCGCCCGGATGAAGCCCGCGGCGAGCTGGACGGGGCTCGCGCCCTCCGCCGGCGGGGGCGGCGAGAAGTACGGCGCGTCGCCCACCTCCTGGCCGGCGACCGGGCCCCCGGTCTCCACGGGCCCGCTCTCGGGCAGCGCGACGCAACCGGCGCAGACCAGTGCGGCGACCAGTCCGACCAGCCCGGCGAGGACGGGGCGGACGGTGCGGATGCGACAACTCATGAGGTACCTCCTGCGCCACCGGCTCCCAGGCGGGCGCCGTCGACGCGGCCGCGGCGCGAGGCGTCCGGCGGGACCAGCGGGATCGGGCTGCGGGTCAGCGTGCCGCCCGCGCGGCGGGGAAGGGTCAACCGGAACTGCGCACCGCCGCCGGGCTCGCCCCACGCCTGGAGCCATCCCCCGTGCAGGCGTGCGTCCTCCAGCGAGATCGCCAGGCCCAGGCCGGTGCCGCCCGAACTGCGCGCCCGAGCCGGGTCGGCCCGCCAGAACCGGTTGAACACCATCGCCGCCTCACCCCGGGCCAGCCCGACCCCGTAGTCGCGGACGGCGAGGGCGACTGCCTGGTCGTCGCGGGCGAGCTGGACCACGACCTCGCGGTCCTCGGCGTGGTCGATGGCGTTGAGCACCAGGTTGCGGACGATCCGCTCCACCCGCCGCGGATCGACCTCGGCCACGCACGGACCGGCACTGCGCACCAGCACCCGGGTCCCCCGCGCCTCGGCGACCGGCCCGACCGCTTCGACGACACGGTGGGCGAGGTCGACGAGGTTGAGGTCCTCGAGGTCGAGGACGGCCGCGCCCGCGTCGAACCGGCTGATCTCCAACAGGTCGGCCAGCAGTACCTCGAACCGGTCGAGCTCGGTCTGGAGCAACTCGGCCGACCGCCGGGTCACCGGGTCGAAGTCGTCGCGGGCCTCGTGCAGCACGTCGCCGGCCATCCGGACGGTCGTCAGCGGGGTCCGCAGCTCGTGGGAGACATCGGAGACGAACCGTCGCTGCACCCGGGAGAGCTCCTCGAGCTGGCGGATCTGCTGCTGCAGGCTGGTGGCCATCTGGTTGAAGGAGGTGGCCAGGCGCGCGAGGTCGTCCTCGCCCGAGACGTGCATCCGCTCCTGCAGCCGACCGCTGGCGAGCCGCTCGGCCACGCGCCGGGCGATCCGGACGGGGACGACGACCTGGCGGGTCACCAGCCAGGTGACGCCGCCGACGAGCAGCAGCAGGAGGGCGCCGCCGGTGAGCAGGGCGCGTTGGACCACCGAGAGCATCTCGGCCTCCTCCTCCATCGGGAAGAGGTAGTAGACGGCGTACGTGCTGCCGTCGGCGGGGAGCACCAGGCTCGCGCCGGCGACGACGGCGGGCGCCGACTCGCGCTCGGTCTCGGGCAGGTAGCGCACCGTCCCGAAGGTCCAGGCGAAGCCCGTGCCGGCCTCGATCCGCTGGCGGAGCCGGCGCGGCACGCTCTGCACGTCCAGTCCCGGGGTCGAGCGGGTGCCGACCGCGACCGGTCCCCCGGCCGCGCCCACGGGGCCGATCACCGCGACCTGGAAGCCCCGCGCGTCGCCGCGCAGCACCAGTCCCTCGGCGAGCTGCGCGATCTGACCGGAGGCATCGGTCTCGCCGCCGGTCGCCGCGCTGAGGCGCACCAGGGCCGAGGTCGTCTCGTTGCGCGCCTCGGCCTGGGAGGCGGCGACGTGGTCGTCGACGAGTCCGTCGGCGATCTGGTGGATCAGCAGCCAGCCGACCGCCCCCACCACGAGCGCGGAGAGCAGCATCGTGCTGACCACGACGCGCGCCTGGATCGAGCGGCGCCAGATGGTGAGCGCGCGGCGTACCGGCCGGCCGGTCATCTACGCCTGCCCACGCCGGACCCTCAGGAGGATCCGGCCTTGTAGCCCACGCCGCGCACGGTCACCACGATCTCGGGGTTCTCCGGGTCGTGCTCGACCTTGGACCGCAGGCGCTGCACGTGCACGTTGACCAGCCGGGTGTCGGCGGCGTGCCGGTAGCCCCAGACCTGCTCGAGCAGCACCTCCCGACTGAACACCTGCCACGGCTTGCGCGCCAGGCACAGCAGCAGGTCGAACTCCAGCGGCGTCAGCGCGATCGGGGTGCCGTCGCGGGTGACCTGGTGACCGGCCACGTCGATGACCAGGTCACCGATCGGGATCATCTCGGGTGCCGGCTCCTCGAACCGGCGGACCCGCGCCCGGATGCGCGCGACGAGCTCCTTGGGCTTGAACGGCTTGACGACGTAGTCGTCGGCCCCGGACTCGAGGCCGACGATCACGTCGACGGTGTCGCTACGGGCGGTGAGCATGACGATCGGCACCCCGGACTCGGCGCGGATCTCCTTGCACACCTCGATCCCGTCCTTGCCCGGCAGCATGACGTCGAGCAGGACGACGTCGGGCCGGTAGTCCCGCAACTCGGCGAGGGCGAGGTCACCGGTCGCACACACCCGGGAGTCGAAGCCCTCCGTGCGCAGCACGAGGGTCAACATCTCCGCCAGCGACGCGTCGTCGTCGACGACGAGCACCTTGACGCGCGGAGCGTTCTCGGGGGTGGTCACGGTCTGCCCGCCTCGTGCTCAGTAGCGGTAGTGGTCGGACTTGTACGGGCCCTCGGCCGGGATGCCGAGGTAGTCGGCCTGGGCGGGGGTCAGCTCGGTCAGCTTGACGCCCAGGGACGCCAGGTGCAGCCGGGCGACCTCCTCGTCGAGGTGCTTGGGCAGCACGTAGACGCCGACCGGGTAGTCCTCGGGCTTCGTGAAGATCTCGATCTGCGCGAGCACCTGGTTGGTGAAGGAGTTCGACATCACGAACGACGGGTGACCGGTCGCGTTGCCGAGGTTCATCAGCCGACCCTCGGAGAGCACGATGATGGAGTTCCCGCCGGGGAAGGTCCACACGTCGACCTGCGGCTTGACGTTCGTACGCTCGGCGACACCGGGCGCCTCGAGGCCGGCCATGTCGATCTCGTTGTCGAAGTGACCGATGTTGGCCACGATCGCCTGGTGCTTCATGGCCCGCATGTGGTCGACGGTGACGACGTCCTTGTTGCCGGTCGCGGTGATGATGATGTCGGCGACCGGGAGGGCCTCCTCCAGGGTGGTGACCTGGTAGCCGTCCATCGCCGCCTGCAGCGCGCAGATCGGGTCGATCTCGGTGACGATCACCCGCGCGCCCTGGCCCCGCAGCGACTCCGCGCAGCCCTTGCCGACGTCGCCGTAGCCGCAGACGACCGCGACCTTGCCGCCGATCAGCACGTCGGTGGCGCGGTTGATCCCGTCGATCAGCGAGTGCCGGCAGCCGTACTTGTTGTCGAACTTCGACTTGGTGACCGAGTCGTTGACGTTGATGGCCGGGAAGAGCAGCGAGCCGGCCTTCATCATGTCGTAGAGCCGGAGCACACCGGTGGTGGTCTCCTCGGTGACGCCCTTGATCTCGGCGGCGATCCGGGTCCAGCGGTCGCTCGACTCCGCGAGGGAGGAACGCAGCGCCTCGAAGATGACCTTCTGCTCGGCGCTGGTGGCGGTCGCCGGGTCGGGGGCCTGACCGGACTTCTCGGCCTCGACGCCGAGATGCACCAGCAGGGTGGCGTCGCCGCCGTCGTCGAGGATCATGTTGGCGAAGCGGGGCTCACCGTCGGGCCCGTCGGGCCACTGCAGGATCTGCTGGGTGCACCACCAGTACTCCTCCAGCGTCTCGCCCTTCCAGGCGAACACCGGAGCGCCGGCCGGGGCGTCGACGGTGCCGTCGCGACCGACGACCACGGCCGCGGCGGCGTGGTCCTGGGTGGAGAAGATGTTGCAGGAGGCCCACCGGACCTCCGCGCCGAGCGCGATCAGGGTCTCGATCAGCACCGCGGTCTGGATCGTCATGTGGAGGGATCCGGCGATCCGGGCCCCCTTCAGCGGCTGCGCGTCGGCGTACCGCTCCCGCATCGCCATCAGGCCGGGCATCTCGTGCTCGGCCAGGGTGATCTCGGTGCGTCCGAAGTCGGCCAGGGTCAGATCGGCGACCTTGAAATCCATGTATGTCCTCAATGCGTGCATGCAGTCTGGGTCCGCAGCGCCTCTGCGCTCCGTCGGGATCTCCCGCGGACGGAGGACCAGACTACCGGCGCACCCGGCGGGCCGCCGCGACCACGGGGAGCAGCAACCCGCCGACCAGCGCGCCCGCCACCGCCGAGCCCAGGGTGTTGGTCAGCCAGCCCAGCACCGCGCCGGCCGCGCCGGTCGCGTCCCGGACCGCCACCTCGAGGTCGTGGACCAGGCCGTACGGCGCGTGCCACCCCAGGTCGTCGGCGCCCACCAGCAGGATGTGGCCACCGACCCAGAGCATGGCCGCGGTGCCGACGACGGTGATCACGGCGAGCAGCGCCGGCATGCCCCGGACCAGGCCGCGGCCGACCCGCTGGGCGAGGGCCGCCTGCCGCTGGGCGAGCGCCAGCCCGACGTCGTCCATCTTCACGATCAGCGCGACCACGCCGTAGACCAGGGCGGTGATCCCGAGCGCCACGACGACCAGGATCAGCGCGCGGGCGACGAACGCCTGGTCGGCGACCTCGTTCAGCGCGATCACCATGATCTCGGCCGAGAGGATGAAGTCGGTGCGGATCGCCCCGGACACCACGGTGGCCTCGTCGGCCTGCGGCTCGCCGTGCGCCCCGCCCCCGGCGTGCCCGTGCCCGCCCCACGGCAGCGCCGCCCAGACCTTGTGGGCGCCCTCGTAGCACAGGTAGGTGCCGCCCAGCATCAGCAGCGGGGTGAGCACCCACGGCAGGAACTCGCTGAGCACCAGCGCGGCGGGGAGGATGAACAGCAGCTTGTTGCGCAGGGAGCCGGTGGCGATGCGGCGCACGATCGGCAGCTCGCGCTCGGCGGCGACGCCCCGGACGTACTGCGGGGTGACCGCGGTGTCGTCGACCACCACGCCGGCGGCCTTGATGCCGGCGCGGCCGGCTGCGGCGCCGATGTCGTCGACCGACGCCGCGGCGAGCCGGGCGAGCGCCGCCACGTCGTCGAGGAGTCCGAACAGTCCCGCGCTCATACCCATCTCCCGGATGCGAGTGCGAGGTAGGTCGCCGCCCAACGGCCGGTGGAGAGCAGCGCGGCGTAGCGTGCCAGGTCGGAGGCCGCGGTCGGGGCGGCGTCGGGGTCGCCCCCGCCGTCGACCGGATGGACGCGCACGCCGGCCGCGCTCGCGGCGGCCAGCAGGTGGCTGCGCTCGGCGCGTACGGCGGGGGCGGTGTTGCCGTCGTCGAGGACGAGCAGCGCCGGCACCGGGTCGGTGCCGTCCTCGAACGGGTCGGCGAACACGTCGCGGCGCGGGGTCGCCTCGAGCACCGGGACGAGGTGGTCGGCATCGCCGGCGAGCGCCGGGCGACCGGTGGTGGTGCGGATGGCCTCACTGACCCGCCGGGCCGCGCGGGCCGCCAGCGGGCTGCCGCCCCACACCAGGGGCAGGGCGTCGCCGAGGTGGAGCGCGATCTCCTTCGCCGGGTTGACCGCGATGTCGCGGTGCGGTGCGCAGGCGATCGCCACCGCGTCGAGGGCGTCGGCGACCCGGTCCGGCTCGGTGAGCGGGCCGAGCCCCCACCGGTGCAGGACGTCGAGCACGGCCACGGCCACCGCGAGCTGGTCGCCGGTCACGCTCGGCACCATCGAGGTGTGCCGCCCGGCGGCGTGTTCGGCGACCATCGACCCGGACGGGCAGGCGACGAGCAGCTGACAGCCGCGGCGCACCGCCTCGGCGGCGCTGGAGGCCGCGTCGGCGTCGGCCCCCTGGGGCGCGAGCACCACGACCAGGTCCAGGCCGCCGGCCCACCCCGGGAGCCCCGGTCCGGGCCAAGCCACGAACGGCACGGGGCACCACGGCTCGAGGACGGCGCGCAGCAGCCGCGAGTCGGG
>JAJUGK010000133.1 GCA_029268205.1 Nocardioidaceae bacterium | reverse complement strand
GCTGTCGGTTGTGCTGTGGTGTGACCTCGACCCTAACGCTTGCGTCCCACACTCCGAGACGGCAGTATTAGAGTATGGACAACTCTAGCGGAGTCGGCGTCCTCGACAAAGCCGCTCTCGTGCTCTCCGCCCTCGAGGCCGGGCCGGCGACGCTGGCCGGCCTGGTCGCCGGCACCGGCCTCGCCCGACCGACGGCCCATCGGCTCGCGGTGGCCCTCGAGCACCACCGCTTGGTCGCGCGCGACATGCAGGGACGCTTCGTCCTCGGCCCCCGGCTGGCCGAGCTCTCGGCCGCGGCGGGCGAGGACCGCCTGCTCGCCGCCGCCGGCCCGGTCCTCGCGCGGTTGCGCGACATCACCGGCGAGTCGGCTCAGCTGTGGCGGCGCCAGGGTGAGTTCCGCGTCTGCGTGGCCGCGGCCGAGCGTCCCTCCGGTCTGCGCGACACCATCCCGGTGGGTTCGCAGTTGACCATGCGCGCCGGCTCGGCCGCGCAGGTGCTGCTCGCCTGGGAGGACCCCGACCGGATGCACCGCGGGCTGCAGAACGCGGCGTTCTCGGCCACCGCGCTGGCCGGCATCCGGCGTCGCGGCTGGGCGCAGTCGATCGGCGAGCGCGAGCAGGGCGTGGCCTCGGTGTCGGCGCCGGTGCGCTCCCCCAGCGGCAAGATCATCGCGGCGGTCTCGGTCTCCGGTCCGTTGGAGCGGCTCTCCCGCCAGCCCGGCCGCATGCACGCTCCCGCCGTACTCGCCGCGGCCGACCGGCTCTCGGAGTCCCTGCGCCGCGCCGCCGCCGAGTGACGTCCCCGGGGGCGGTCAGAAGAGGGAGCCCTGCTCGAGGTCGAGCAACACCTGCTTGCGCTCCATGCCGCCCGCGTACCCGGTCAGGGCGCCGTTGGCCCCGATGACGCGGTGGCACGGGATGACGATCGGGATCGGGTTGCGGCCGTTGGCCAGACCGACGGCCCGGGAGGCGGCGTTGGTCATGCCGAGCCGCGCAGCGACCTGTCCGTAGCTCGCCGTCTGCCCGTACCCGATCGCGCGCAGCTGCTCCCACACCCGCAGCTGGAACGGTGTCCCGTCGGGGGCGAGCGGCAGGTCGAAGTCGGTCAACTCCCCGGCGAAGTACGCCGTGAGCTGTTCGCGCGCCGCCCCCAGGATCGGGTGGTCGTCGGCGCGCTCGCCCCGGGGGCGCCCGTCGCCGACGCGCGGGAACGGCGCGAACTCGATCGCGGTGAGTGCGCCGTCGCGTTCGACGACGCGCAGGTCCCCGACGGGGCTGGGGATCACGGTCCACATCAGGAGCTCTCCTTGCGATTGCGGTGCGGCGACCCGAGCACGAGCTGCCACACCTGGATCTGAGCGTAGGAGCGCCACGGGCTCCATCCCGCGGCGGCCTCGGGCGCGAGGCCGAGCTGCGCCGACGCGCGGTGCGTGACGAGGTCGGTCGAGAGCCAGACGTCGGGGTCGCCCCACACGCGCATGGCGACGACGTCGGCCGTCCAGGGCCCGACCCCCGGGAGGGCGAGCAACTGCGCGCGCACCGCCGCCCGGTCGACGCCGCGGTCGAGTTCGAGGCGGCCCTCCGCGACCTCGGTCGCCAGGCGGTGCAGCGTCGTCGCCCGGCGGCTCGGCAGCGCCCACGTGGTGGGGTCGGCGGCCGCGAGCTGGGCCGGGTCGGGGAAGACGTGGGTGACCTCGTCCGACGCGGCGTCGGGCTCGCCTCCTCCCTCGGGATCGGAGGGCGCGAGCCGGCTGCCGAGTTCGCGCGTCAGGCGGGCCGCGGCGGCGTTCCCGCTCGCGACGCTCACCTGCTGACCGAGCACCGTCCGGACCAGGCCCTCGAACCCGTCGACGTGACCGGGGATCCGCAGCCCGGGGTGCCGGCGCAGGAGCGGTCGGAGCGCGCGGTCGCGGGACAGGTGCTCGGTGACGGCCACGGGGTCCGCGTCGGCGTCGATCAGCCGCCGCGCACGCTCCACCGCGGCCGCGGTGTCGCGCAGGTCGGAGAGCCGGAGGCCTACTCGGACGTGGCCGGGGTCGGAGGGCTCGAGCGCCATGGTGCCCACGCCGTGCGGGAGCCGGACCGATCGGACGAACCGCCCGGCGTCGCCGGTCTCGACGCCCGGCACCCGGTGCCGGACCAGGAACCCGAACAGGGCGGGCGCGTCGAAGGGCTCGCGCACCCCCAGACGCAGGTCGATCGTGCCCGGCGCCGTCGGCCGGCGGCGGCCGCGCCGGAGCTGGGTCGGCGTGGCGGCGTACACCTCCCGGATGGTGTCGTTGAACTGCCGCACACTGGCGAACCCGGCGGCGAAGGCGACCGTGGCGAAGTCGAGGTCGGTGGTGTCGATGAGGACGCGTGCGGTCTGCGCCCGGTGTGCCCGCGCGAGCGCCAGCGGGCCCGCCCCCAACTCGGCGTGCAGCAGCCGGTTCAGGTGCCGACTGCTGTAGCCCAGCCGGCGCGCGAGTCCCTCGACCCCCTCGCGTTCGACGACGCCGTCGGCGACCAGGCGCATGGCCCGGCCGGCGAGGTCGGCGGCCAGGTCCCAGCGCGGGGAGCCCGGGGTGGCGTCGGGCAGGCAGCGGCGGCAGGCCCGGAAGCCCGCCGCGTGCGCCGCCGCCGCGGTCGGGTGGAAACTGACGTTCTCCGGCCGCGGCGTACGCGCCGGACACGACGGACGGCAGTAGATGCCCGTGCTGTGCACGGCGGTGTAGAACACTCCGTCGAAGCGCCGGTCGCGGCTCCGGACGGCCCGGTAGCAGACGGTCGCGTCGAGGTCCATGCCGTCATCCTCGCGCAGCAGGAGTGCGAGCGCTCGCGGGAATCGGACATGGCTGCAGAAGGTGTCCGACCCCTTGAACGCCGAAGCGGCCCGCTCCAGTATCAACTGGTGCGGGCCGCTTGCGGTCCTGTACCCCCGACCGGATTCGAACCGGCGCTACCGCCTTGAGAGGGCGGCGTCCTAGGCCACTAGACGACGGGGGCGAGCGGACGGAACTTAACCACAGCGGGCCGAGCGTCGTCCAATCGGGACGGTCCAGACCGTGTGGCCGGGACTATCGCTGGGGTACTAGGACTCGAACCTAGACTAACTGAACCAGAATCAGACGGGCTGCCAATTACCCCATACCCCATGGGTGTTGCCGGCCCCTCCGGCCGCCGCAGCGACCGTCAGGAACCGAGGTCAGACGATACACGGGGCTCTGCGGCGCGGGCAAAACGGGGTGGGTCCGTCTCGCGCTGGACGCCCATGCGACGTGCGACCCACACCACCAGGACGGCGTACACACCGGCCTGGGTGAGCGTGACCGGGATGTTCCACCACGAGATCTCGCCCACGTTGAGGCTCTCGCCGACGTCGCCGACGAGGATCGCGATGCCGAAGGCGAGCATGTTGTTGAGCACGTGCAGGGCGATCCCGGCCTCGAGGCCACCGGTGCGGATCACCAACCAGGCGGCGATGAAGCCGAACATGAACCGGTCGAAGAAGAGCGGGAAGTTCTGTCCGCCGTGGGCGAGCGCGAACAGCAGCGAGGTGATGAGGATCGTCACCCACCGGTTGGTGAAGATCGCCCCGATCGCCTGCAGCAGGTAGCCACGGAAGACGTACTCCTCCCCCGCCGCCTGCAGTGGGGTGGTGAGGATCACGACCAGCCCGAGGAGGACGGTGGTCGCCGTGACCGGGTTCGGCTCGATCGCGGGCACGGTGTCGTCGCCTGGCACGAGCATCGCGACCACGACCTGGGCGACCAGGGCGATGACCGACAGGCCCACGCAGGCCGCCAGGAACCGCCACCGCATCCGCGGCACCACGGAGGTGAGCCACCGCGGACGCAGTCCGTGCAGCAACCGGACGACCAGCCAGGTGACCAGGATCATCGCCCCGAGGGCGAGGTTGAGGTAGAGCAGGCCGACCGGCGTGATCTCCTGCATCGACAGCGCCCGCTCGAACCCGTCCCAGAACGGGCCGCCCTCGAGCCAGATCCCGATCGCCAGGACCGGCAGGACGACGATCGGCGCGACCACCAGCGCGAGCACCGCGACGAGGATCACCCCGACCGTGGGCCGCCACCACGCGTAGTTCCAGGTGCGGAGCATGCGGTGGTACTCCCGCGGCTCCGGGTGGGGATGGCGCCGGGGCGAGCCGGTCGTCACGGGCTCCGGCGGGGCCCCGGCAGCGGACGGCACCGGGACGCCGGGCGGTGCCCACCCGCCCGGGGGCGGGTGGGTGGGGACCGGCTGGTGGAGGGGCCGGGGCTCGCTCACCCGGCGGACGTCTCCGTCTGCGCGGAGGCGAGGCGGACCAACGAGCGTTCGCGGCCGAGCAGCTCGAGGGACTCGAACAGTGGCGGGGAGACCCGACGCCCGGTCAGCGCGACCCGTACGGGGCCGAAGGCATGCCGCGGCTTGAGCCCGAGCTCCTCGACCAGACGCTGACGCAGCGCCCGGTCGATGCTGTCGGTGGTCCAGTCCTCGAGCGCCGCCAGGGCGTCGTGGGCGGCGCGGACGGTCGCCACGCCCTGCTCGTCGAGGAGCTTGGCGACGTCGGCCGGGTCCCGGGTGAACTCGGACTCCTCGACCAACAGGAACCCGAGCATCGTCGGGGCCTCGCCGAGGGTGACCATGCGCTCCTGCACCAGCGGCGTCGCCGCGCGCACCATCGCGCGCTGCGCCTCGGTGGGCTCCGCCGGCAGCATGCCGACCAGCTGCAGGTGTCCGAGGATCCGCTCGGCGAGCTCGTCCACCTCGAGCGCGCGCACGTGGGCGGCATTGATCGCTTCGCACTTCTTGAGGTCGAACCGGGCCGGATTGGGGTTGACCCGGGAGATGTCGAAGACCTCGACCATCTCCTCGAGGGTGAACACATCCCGGTCCTCGGCGATCGCCCAGCCGAGCAGGGCGAGGTAGTTCAGCAAGCCCTCGGGCAGGAACCCGGCGTCGCGGTAGCCCAGCGCGTTCGCCTCGGGGTCGCGCTTGGAGAGCTTCTTGTTGCCCTGGCCCATGACGTAGGGCAGGTGGCCGAACCGCGGGGTGGTGCCGTTGCCGACGCCGATCTCGGCGAGCGCGTCGTAGAGCGCGATCTGCCGCGGGGTCGAGGAGAGGATGTCCTCCCCGCGGAGCACGTGGGTGATCTCCATCAGCGCGTCGTCGACCGGGTTGACCAGCGTGTAGAGCGGGTGGCCGTTGTTGCGCACGAGCACGAAGTCGGGGACGTTCTCGGGCTGGAAGGTGATCTCCCCGCGCACGAGGTCGTCGAAGGTGATCGCGGTGTCGGGCATCCGGAACCGCAGCACCGGCGTGCGCCCCGCGTCGACGTAGCCCTGCACCTGCGCCTCGCTCAGCTCGCGGCAGTGGCCGTCGTACCCCGGCGCGCGTCCCTCGGCCCGCGCCCTCTCGTTGCGTGCCTCGAGCTCCTCGGTCGAGCAGTAGCAGTCGTACGCGCGCCCCGCCTCGCGCAGCCGACGCGCCACGTCGGCGTAGATCTCGAAGCGCTCCGACTGCTTGTAGGGGCCGTACTCGCCGCCGACGTCGGGCCCCTCGTCCCAGGTCAACCCGAGCCAGGTGAACAGGTCGACCAACGCGTCCAGGGACTCCTGGGTGTTGCGGGCGGTGTCGGTGTCCTCCACCCGGAAGACGAACGTCCCCCCGTGGTGACGCGCGAAGGCCCAGTTGTAGAGCGCGGTGCGCACCAGACCGACGTGCGGGCTGCCCGTCGGCGAGGGCGCCATCCGCACCCGCACCGGCCCGGTCGGGGAACCCATCGAAGCCGTCTCAGTCACGCGCGACCACCTTGTTCGTCAGAGAGCCGATGCCGGCGACGGAGACCTCGACCTCGTCGCCGACCTGGAGCGGACCGACACCCTCGGGGGTGCCGGTGAGGATGACGTCGCCGGGCAGCAGCGTCATCACCGAGGAGACGCTGGCGATCAGCGCCGGGACGTCGAAGACCATGTCGGCCGTGGTGCCGTCCTGCTTCACCTCGCCGTTGACGTGGGTGGTGACCCGCAGGTCGGCCGGATCGAGCTCGGTCTCGATCCACGGGCCCAGCGGGCAGAAGGAGTCGAAGCTCTTCGCCCGGGTGAACTGCACGTCGCTGCTCTGGAGGTCGCGTGCGGTCACGTCGTTGGCGACGGTGTAGCCGAATACCACCTCGAGCGCCTTGTCGGCCGGCACGTCGCGGCAGATGCGGCCGATGACCACCGCGAGCTCGCCCTCGTAGGCGACGTGCTCGCTCTGCCGGGGGTAGAACACCGGGTCGCCGGGACCGACGACGGAGGTGTTGGGCTTGAGGAACATCAGCGGCGCTTCGGGCACCTCGTTGCCGAGCTCCGCGGCGTGCGCCCGGTAGTTGCGGCCGATGCCGACGACCTTGCTGCGCGGGATCACCGGCGCCAGCAGGCGCACGTCGGCGAGCGGGATCTCCGTGGAGGTCAGCTTCAGCCCGACGTAGAGCGGATCGCCCGCCAGCGCCACGATCGTCGCGTCGTCGCCGGGCTCGCCGTGCTCGTCGAGCTCGCCGGTCAGCACGCCGTACTGCGGGTCCTCGCCCGTCGTGAATCTCGCGATACGCACCCTGCGAGCCTACCGGCGGGGCACGGCGGGCCCGGTGCCGCTCCTACCCTGGTGCCGTGCCCGCCGCGACCCCGACCACCACTCGCCCCACCGCCCGTCCCATCACCGGTCCCGTCACCGACCTCCCGATGCCGGAGTGGACGCGGCGCGAGCGGGCGCACCAGCAACGCGTCGACGCCTGGACCGCGGGCTACCTCGAGCGTCGGAGGGACGGCATCCCCCACCCGGTCGAGGACTTCCTCTTCCGCTACTACAGCCAGCGCCCGGCGCAGCTGCGGCAGTGGCACCCGGGCTTCGGCTTCGCCCTGCTCGACGCACCCGACCACCTCACCCGCAAGGGGTACGCCGACCTCGGTGCCGGCCGCGCCGGGGTCGACCCCGACCACGTCCGCGACCAGCGGCGCCTCGTGCGCACCATCCGCACCCTGCTGGCCGCGACCGCGGAACGACCCGCTCAGCTCGGCTGCTTCGGGCTGCACGAGTGGGCGATGGTCTACCGCCTCGACCCCGACCGGGTGCGGCACGCCGACTGGCCGCTACGACTCGGCGCCGACGGCACCGACGCGGTGGTCGAGCAGCACCGGATCCGGTGCACCCACTTCGACGCCTACCGGTTCTTCACCGAGCCGGCCCGACCGCTCAACACGCTGCGGCCCGGACGCGACGACCGGCCGGCGTTCGAGCAGCCCGGTTGCCTGCACGCGGGCATGGATCTCTACAAGCATGCCTTCCGGCTCACGCCGATGGTGCCGTCGGAGCTGGTCGCCGACTGCTTCGCGCTGGCCCGCGAGATCCGGGAGCTCGACATGCGCGCCTCGCCGTACGACCTCTCGGCGCTGGGCTACGAGCCGGTCGCGATCGAGACCGCCGAGGGCAAGCAGGCCTATGTGGCCGCCCAGGCGGAGTTCGCCCGGCGGGGGGCACCGCTGCGCGCGCAACTCATCGACTGGTGCGACCGGCTGCTCGCCGTCTGAGCAGCGCCGTCTGAGCATCCCTACCGGGCATCCCTACCGGGGGTGTCGCCGTCGGCTCTCGTCGCCGGGCTCGGCGCCCTCGATGCCTCGGGCGATCTGCCGTGCGGCGTCGAGCGCGTGGTCGAGGGCGTCACCATCGCCGTCGGGTGCGACCTGCAGCTCCCCGGCGTCGACCTGCAACCGGGTGGTCACCTCGAGGTGCCGCTCGGCCTCGGCGAGGGCGACGGCCTTGGCCGCGGTGTCGTAGACCCAGGCGCGCGAGGCCCGGTGCTCCTCG
>JAJUGK010000132.1 GCA_029268205.1 Nocardioidaceae bacterium | reverse complement strand
GGTCGGACTGCATCGGGCCATCGTGCCAGCCTGCGCGCCGGGACTCATTGACCCGCGCATATTCCCCTACGTGAGCGTCGCTCCCCGGGTTCTCTGGCAGCGCTCAGGTAGGGGAATATGCAGCCCTGGGCTCTTACTGGGTGTGTCCCTATTCGGCCGCGCTCGGCTATGCCCCTTGGGGTCCTGACGAAACTCGGGGGCTGGAAGTGACGAAACCCCGTTCCGACGTGATGTCTGGGCGGTTCGTTGGCCCCGGCCGGCGCGAGGACGGAGCCTCGCGTCGAAGCTCCGATCAGGTGGTTGCGTTGGACTCGCAGCCACGAACTGTCTATGCTTGGAGAAGCAAGACTTCGGCTCCTTGCCTAGGCTCGTGAGCGAGGTTGGCCCCCGGTGTAGCTACGGCAGCCGGGGGTTGCTTTCTATTACAGTTCGATGACCCGGGTGAGATCCTGGATCTGTGCGAACAGGTCGTCCTTCCCCATCACCGTCTTCTGACGGTAGGCACTGCAGGCAAGGTCCGGGAGCCACAGCAGGTGCTCGGAGCCGGGTGACGCGTGCACCATTTGCAGTTGCGAGCTGATCGCCTGCTCTGCGATAAGGGCCTTCCGGACGGAGCGGTCCCAGTTGTTTTTCCTCGCTTCACGCTGTTCTTCGGTGATGACCAGTCGAACGGGTGCATGGGCGTCGGGAGGCGGCGAGTCCAGCGTGGTGAGGAGCCGCCGGAGGACCGCCTCCCGAGCCTCGAAGCCCTCCTTGTCGCGCTGAGCGACCTCGATCTTGTCGACGATGACGCAGGTCTCGTCAGGGGCGCGGAAGGTGCCGAGCAGTTCGCGAGCCCGGTCCCGGCCACCGCCCTGGCGGAGCGCGTCCGTGGTGTGCCACCAACCGTCGGGGACCAGCTCGTCAAGCTCGTTGCGCAGCGGGTCGAGATCGTGGGGGAGGACAACCACGGCCGCCATCACGTAGAAGCGCCGCCTCCCGGGCTGCAACGAGTAGGTCTCGTCGAGGTAGGCGACAGGGCTGTCAGGGGACCGCTCGTAGTGAGACTTGAGGACAGCTCGCTGGCCTGGACCGGCAGGTGGAGCCATCGGCGGTTGGCCTTTCTATCCGGCTGCGAACCACCCAGTCGAGGGCTCGTCTGAGCAGCCATCTTCGCGCAACGGTCCGACAGCGACGCGCTACCGCACGGGGAACCGGGCTGCTAGGCGGGAAGACCTCGCCGGGCAGACCTGGCCTCGTTCGCCCGGGGCGGCCGGCGCACCCGGTTGCCCCGGTTCCCCACCAGCCATTGCGGGCACCGTCACGCTACTTCTTCGGGAAGTTCTGCACTACCGTTTCGGGCGCTGGGGCGGGACTGGCCGGACCGCCGAGCGCCCGCGCCGCTGCCTCGAAATAGGCCGCACCCAGTTAGGAGAGGTGGCCGTCGAGCAGGTCGGCGACGGCGGCGTGGTAGGCGCTGCGGGGGTGGCCGGGGGCGCCGTCGCCGCCGGTGATGAGGTTGTTGACCCAGGGCTCGTCGTCGCAGACGCCGTGACCGCGGGTGGCGTCGTAGGTGTCGACGAACTCCGCCCCGGCGTCGTCGGCGGCGCTGCGGAGCACGCCGTTGAGGTCGACGACCGCCTCGGCAGCGGCGGCGAAGGCCGCCCGGGTCAGCGGCATCGCCAGGCACGGGCCGGCGCCGAGCGCGTCGGCGTACCCGACCACCAGCACGCGGGCCTGCGGTGCCCGGGTGGTGATCGCGTCGAGCAGCACCCGCAGTTCCTTACCGATCGCCTCCAGCCGGACGGCGACGCGCTCCTGGGACTCCGCGGGATCGCACCCGGACCCGCTCGCGTCCTCCGCGCACCGCCCCGCGAGCAGCCCGGCGTACCCGAGATCGTTGGCGCCGATCATGAGCGTGACCAGGGCGGTGTCGGAGTCGAGGCCATCGATCTGCGGGGGTCCCTGGACGTCGGAGGTGCCGAGCACGTCGCCGACCCGGGCGCCGGCGCAGGTGCGGTTGACCAGGGTGTACCCGTGACGCGCGGCGAGCAGCGGGCCGTACGCGCGCTCCGAGCGGCGGCAGGTGCCCTCCTCGGGCGGGATGCCCATCCCGGACGCGGCGGAGTCACCGAGCGCGACGTAGGTGCCGGCGGAGCCCGGCGCCGGGGTCGCACTCGCGCTCGACCGGTCCTCCGGTTCGCTCCCCGGCTCGGTCGCGGAGCCGCCGCAGGCGCCGATCACCGTCGCCAGCGCGACGACCACGGCGACCGCCTGCGCCACCCGCGCTGCGACCCCGCGCAGCGGACTCGATCGGGCCCCGCGCACGCTCAGCCCCGGACGCCGGCCGCGACCAGGTCGCGCACGCTGTCGGCGATGCTCCGCTCCGGCCGCCATCCGGTCGCGGCGCACAGCCGGGACGCGTCGCCGGCCACCACGCGCGGGTCGGTCGGTCGTACGCGCGCGGGGTCGACGCGCAGCGTGGGCGTGGGGAAGCCACCGGCCGTGACCAGCTCGGCGAGGATCGCGCGCCCCGCGGTCGGCGTACCGGAGCAGACGTTGAAGACCCGGTGCTCCAGCCGCGGCGCCTCGAGCAGCAGTCGGTAGGCGCGGCACACGTCGCGGACGTCGGTGTAGTCGCGCGCGGTGTCGAGGTCGCCGACCACGAGCGGCTCGTCGGTGCCCGCGATCGCGCGCAGGCCGGCCAGCAGGTCACCGAGCAGGAACCCCGGCCCCTGCCCCGGGCCGATGTGGTTGAACGGCCGCACCACCAGGGTGTCGAGCCCGCGGCGGGCGTAGTAGTCGACCTGGTGCTCCATGGCGGCCTTGCTCACGGCGTACGGCGAGGCGCACGCCAGCGGGGCGTCCTCCGCCAGCGGTCCCGGACCGGTGGTGTCGTAGAGCGCGCCGGTGCTGACCACCAGCACCCGCGCAGCCGACCCGCGGGCGAGGAGCTCCTCGGCGACGGTGGTCAACGCCGCGGTGTTGACCTCGAGGTAGCGCTGCGGGTCGGCGAAGGAGTCGGCCACCCGCGACAGTCCGGCCAGGTGGACGACCGCGTCGACATCGCGGATCCCGCTCAACGACGCGGGATCACACAGGTCGGCGGTCACGTGCTCGACGTCGGCGGGCAGGTCGGCCGGGCGGGGGCCGCGGTCGGTGGCGATCACCGACCAGCCGTGGTCGGTCAGCTCCCGGACCAGGTGCGGCCCGACGAACCCGCCGGCGCCGGTGACGAGCGCGGTGCGGGTCACCGCCCCTCCGGCGCGTGCAGCCGCAGGTCGTGGTCGACCATCCGCTTGACCAGGCCGGCGAAGTCCACCTCGCGCTTCCAGCCCAATACCCGCTCGGCCTTCGCCGGGTTGCCGAGCAGGATGTCGACCTCGGCGGGGCGCTGCAGCTGCGGGTCCTGGCGCACGTAGGGACGCCAGTCCTCGATCCCGATCTCGCCGAAGGCCAGGGTCAGGAACTCCTCGATCGAGTGGCTCTCGCCGGTCGCGAGGACGAAGTCGTCGGGCTCGTGGTGCTGGAGCATCTGCCACATGCCGCGGACGTAGTCGCCGGCGTACCCCCAGTCGCGCTTGGGATAGAGGTCGCCGAGGGTGACGTGGTCGGTCAGGCCCCAATGGATGCGGGCGACGGCATCGGTGATCTTGCGGGTGACGAACTCCAGCCCGCGCCGCTCGCCCTCGTGGTTGAACAGGATGCCGGTGGCCACGAACATCCCGTAGGACTCGCGGTAGTTGCGCGCGATCCAGTGGGCGTAGAGCTTGGCGACGCCGTACGGGCTGCGCGGGTGGAACAGCGAGTCCTCGTCGTAGCCGGAGCCGGGCCGGTTGTAGTCGAGGCCGCCGAACATCTCCGAGGTCGAGGCCTGGTAGAAGCGGGTGTGCTGGTCGAGGCCGGTGATGCGCACGGCCTCGAGCAGGTTGAGCGTGCCCTTGGCGGTGACATCGGCGGTCAGCTGGGGGTTGCGGAAGGAGTAGCCGACGTGGCTGATCGCGCCGAGGTTGTAGATCTCGTGCGGCTGGGCGACGTCGACGGCCTGGATGAGCGAGGTCTGGTCGGTGAGGTCGGCCTCGATCAGGTGGACGTACGGGAACTCCGCCACCACCGCCTCGCGGCGGGAGTTGCGCTGCCCGCGGATCAGCCCGAACACCTCGTACCCGAGCCCGTGCAGCAGCTCGGTCAGGTGGCCGCCGTCCTGCCCGGTGATGCCGGTGATCAGTGCGCGCTTGGGCTCCACGAGGCACCTCTCTGTCGGACCGGACGGACCCCGTGACTCTACCTACGAGTAGCCGTCGCGCGGGCGACGGCCGGGACGCGGACCGCCGGGCGCCGGACGCCGGGCCGGGGCGCGGTCCATGATGGGTCCATGGATGGGGCAACGGCCGTCGTCGCCGCGATCACGTTCAGCTGGATCGGGATCGTCGTGGCGATCTCGTTCATCGAGGCGCCGCTGAAGTTCCGGGCGCCCGGCATCACCGTGCCGCTGGGACTCGGCATCGGGCGCCTGGTCTTCCGCGCGGTCAACGCGCTCGAGACGGTGCTCGCGGTGGTCATCGTCGTGGCCCTGGTCGTCGGGTCGATGGGCCCGGCCACCTGGGTGCCGCTGGCGATCGCCGTCGCGGCGCTGGTGCTGCAGCTGGTCGCCGTACGCCCGGCGCTGACCAAGCGATCCGACGCGGTGCTCGCCGGGGAGGACGCCCCCCGCTCCCACGCGCACCTGGCCTACGTCGGGCTGGAGGTCATCAAGCTCGTCGCGCTGCTGGTCGGCGGGGTCGCGGCGCTGCGCTGACGTCGTACGAGGTCCGACCACGAGCGCGGCCCCCGTATGACGCTGGGCGGCAGCGTCATACGGGGGCCGGGCTATACCTCCCAGAACGTATGACGTCCCGGGGTGGGCGGTGGGTCGGTCAGATCGCGACCTGGACCTCCGCGACCGAGCCGAGGGCCGCCACGACCTTGCGGTCGGTCGGCTCGGCGCGGGGCGCGAGGGTGCGGACGGTCCACTCGCCGGGGCCGGCGAAGAACCGGAAGTGCCCCGTCGCCGAGGTGGGGACCTCGGCGGTGAACTCACCGGTGCTGTCGAGCAACCGCACGTAGGCGTTGCCGACGGGCTCGGCGTCGTCACCGGTGCCGCGCAGCACCTGGCCCTGGATCACGGCCTGCTTCTCGAGGTTGATGCCGTCGAGCGACAGTCCCCCCGCGGTGGCGCCGCACATGCTCAGGCCTCGCCGGGCTCGTCGCCGAGCACGACCGGCACGCCGACGAGCGAGCCGTACTCAGTCCAGGAGCCGTCGTAGTTCTTGACGTTCTTGCGGCCGAGCAGCTCGTGCAGGACGAACCAGGTGATCGACGAGCGCTCACCGATGCGGCACAGCGCGATGGTGTCCTTGTCCTCGTCGAAGCCGACCTCGGCGTAGAGCTTCTCCAGCTCCTCGTCGGACTTGAAGGTGCCGTCGTCGTTGGCGTTCTTGCTCCACGGCACGTTGACCGAGGTGGGGATGTGACCGGCGCGCTGGGCGACCTCCTGCGGGAGGTGGGCCGGGGCGAGCAGCCGGCCGGCGTACTCGTCGGGGCTGCGCACGTCGACCAGGTTCTTCACGCCGATCGCCTCGACGACCTCGTCGCGGAACGCGCGGATCGAGGGGTCCTGGTCCTTCGCGACGTAGCTGGTCTTCTCGCGGGTCGGCACCTCGGTGACCAGCTCGCGGGAGTCGAGCTCCCACTTCTTGCGGCCACCGTCCATCAGCCGCACGTCGTTGTGACCGTAGAGCTTGAAGTACCAGTAGGCGTAGGCGGCGAACCCGTTGTTGTTGCCGCCGTAGAGGATCACCGTGTGGTCGTTGGCCACGCCGCGCTCGGAGAGCAGCTGCTCGAAGGCCTGCTTGTTGACGAAGTCGCGGCGGACCTGGTCCTGCAGGTCGGTGGTCCAGTCGAGCTTGATGGCGTTGCGGATGTGGCCCTTGTCGTAGGCCGAGGTGTCTTCGTCGACCTCGATCACGACGACGTTCGGGTCGTCGAGGTGCTCCTCGACCCATTGGGTGGAAACGAGTACGTTCTCGCGGCTCATGGGGTGCCTTTCGTTCGGTGCTGCAGCGGTGTCTGTATCAGGGCTGTGTCAGGTACGGGGTCAGGTACGGGGTCAGGTCGTGCGGTGCTGTCTGTCTGGAGGGGCGGGCGTACGGCCGGCTAGGGCCTCGCCCCCTCGGTACGTGGCGGTCGGCCGCGCAGACGGGCCAGCAGCAGGTAGAGCTCGCAGCCCAGGCAGAAGCCGAACGCGGCGTTGAGGAACGCCGCGGCCAGCGCGAACCCGAGCGCGACCTGCGCGAGCACGACCGCATCGAGGAGCAGGGCGAGCCCCGCGACCGCGACGAACACCAGGCCGACGGCCTGGGCGAACCGCGGGGGCTGCGGAGCCTCGAGCTCCGCGGGCGGGGCCAACCGGGGACGCACCACGGCGCGGAAGAGGATGGCGTACGGCGTGGCCGCGACGCCGAGCAGCGCGCCGACGGCGAACACCGCGCCCTGGGCGAGCACGAGGGCAACGCCGACCGGGCCGGGCACGAGCAGCAGCGCCACGGCCAGGACCACGGTGGTCAGGAAGGCGGCGAAGCGGGGGCCGCGCGGGTCGACGCCGACCACCGGACGGGCGAGGTCCGGCGGTGTCGCGGGCGGATCGGGGAGGGTGCGGGACGCACTCACGGGTGGCCTCCTGGGCCGGTCGTACGGGTACGCCGCCAGGCCCCGGGTGAGGGGCGACGACGCGGGGACGGAGTCGAGGGAGTCGGCGGGGCCGAGTCAGACCGTCAGGCGCGACACAGGGACGAGCGCATGCGGCAGTGGTCCACTGCCCTGCGCTTGGTCAACCAGGTCGACTGCATGACTCCGAGAGTACGCAAGGACGGCGCGGCGCCACGAACCGGCGTCCGAAGTGTGGACACCTCGACCACATGATGAGACGAGCGGCGGCGCGGTGTGTCCGGACCGGGTTCAGGCCGGGCGCCACCCGCGCCGGGGCTTGCCCCAGCCGACGTCATTGAGCGCCCGGACCGCCACCCGAAGCCGAATACATCAGCACCGGCATGGTGCCGCGGATGCCGACGATGGCGACCTCGATCGCGATGAGCATCGTGTCGTGCCTGGCGATGACCGCCGGCCTGATCCTCGACGGGATGCGCAAGACCCGCCACGAGCTCAGCCGGATGGTCTACCTCCAGCACCACTGCGTCGGGGCGCTCTGACCCGTGACCGGCCGATGACGCGCCCCGCGGGTGGCGGGCCGGTGCGGGTCGCGCTGGTGACGCCGTACTACCCACCCAGCGTCGGCGGGCTGGAGCGCTACACCCAGCAGATCGCCCGCGCGCTGTGCGACGACCCCGGGTTCGAGGTCGTCGTGATCACCACCGGGGAGGCGCGCCGCACCCGCACGGTCCGCGAGGACGGCATCACCGTGGTGCGGCTGGCGCCGTGGGCGCGGATCTCCAACAGCCCCGTCAGCGGGTGGTGGCCGGTGCAGGTGCGCCGACTGCTGCGCGCGCACCGGATCGACGTCGTGCACGCGCACGCCCCGACGCCGTACCTGGCCGACGTCGCGGCGTACGTCGCCGGGCCGCGGCCGGTGGTGCTGACCTACCACGCCGGATCGCTGGTGAAGGGCGAGAGCCGCGTGGTTGACACTCTCCTGCGCACCTACGAGCGGTTCGTGCTCCCGCGCGTCTTCGCCCGGGCCGACGCGCTGGTCGCGGTATCGCCGATCGCAGCGCCGTACGCCACCGGGCGCGCGCACCTGATCCCGCCCGGGGTGGACACCGCGGAGTTCCGACCCGGCCCGCCCGCGGCCG
>JAJUGK010000131.1 GCA_029268205.1 Nocardioidaceae bacterium | reverse complement strand
ACGGGTTCGCCACCATCGGCCCGTTCGCCGCCGCGGAGTCCGCGCGCGAGCTGCTGTGGGCCGACGTCGGCGCGCTGGTCGCGCGCCCCGATCGAGACGAGGTCTCCGCATGAGTGCTCCCCAGTCACCCGAGGCCGAGAGCTGCGACGTCCTGGTCGTCGGCGCCGGGTTCGCCGGCATCTACACCGTGATCCGAGCCCGGGCCGCCGGGCTCGACGTGCGCGGGATCGAGGCCGGTTCCGACGTGGGCGGCACCTGGTACTGGAACCGCTACCCGGGTGCCCGGTGTGACGTCGAGAGCATCGACTACTCCTACTCCTTCGACGAGGAGCTGCAGCGCGAGTGGGTCTGGAGCGAGCGGTTCGCCGCGCAGCCGGAGATCCGCGCCTACATCTCCCACGTCGCCGACCGGTACGACGTCCGCCCGCACTTCCGCTTCGACGAGCGGGTCACCGCCGCCCGGTTCGACGAGGCCAGCGCGCGGTGGCAGGTCGGGACCGATGCCGGCACCCGGATGTCGGCCCGCCACCTCGTGCTCGCCACCGGCAGCCTCTCGGCGCCGCACCTGCCCGACATCCCCGGCGTGGACCGCTTCGCCGGCGAGGTGCTGATGACGGCCGCGTGGCCGGAGGGTCCGGTCGACGTCAGCGGCAAGCGGGTCGGCGTCATCGGCACCGGGTCCTCGGGCATCCAGTCCGTGCCGATCCTCGCCGAGAGCGCGGCGCACCTGACGGTCTTCCAGCGCTCGGCCAACTACACGGTGCCGGCGTCCAACCGCCCGTTCGACGAGTCCGACCAGGTCGCGATCCAGCGGGACTACCCGCAGCGCCGGGCGACGTCGTGGGCCAGCACCGCGGGCAGTCCGCACGTCAGCCACCCCCAGGAGGTCTGGGACCTCGACGAGGATGCGGTACGGGAGGCGCTCGAGCAGCGCTGGCAGGAGGGCGGGGTCCTGTTCGCCAAGACCTTCCCGAACCAGACCATCGACCCGGCCGTCAACGACATCGCCCGGGAGTTCGCCGAGGCCAAGATCCGCTCGATCGTCCGCGACCCGCAGGTGGCCGAGGACCTCATCCCGACCGACCACCCGATCGGCACGAAGCGGATCTGCACCGACGACGGCTACTACGCGACCTTCAACCGCGACAACGTCTCGCTGGTGAACCTGCGGCGCACGCCGATCGAGGAGATCACCGCCGACGGGATCCGCACGACCGACGGTCTCGTCGAGCTCGACGTCCTGGTCTTCGCGACCGGCTTCGACGCGATGACCGGGGCGGTCACCCGGATCGACATCGTCGGCCCCCGCGGGGAGTCGATCGCCGACGCCTGGGCCGACGGACCGGTGACCTATCTGGGCATGACGGTGCCGGGGTTCCCGAACCTGTTCGCGCTCAACGGTCCCGGCAGCCCGTCGGTGCTGGCCAACATGGTGCTGACCGCGGAGCAGCAGGTGAACTGGATGGTCGACCTGATCACGCACTGCGACGCGCACGGCCACACGCTCCTCGAGCCGCGCCGCGACGCCGCCGAGGCGTGGTTCGACCACGTCAACCAGGCCGCCGCCGCGACGCTCTTCCCGAAGGCCAACTCCTGGTACATGGGGGCCAACATCGACGGCAAGACCCGGGTCTTCATGCCCTACATCGGCGGGTTCAAGCGCTACCTGGACCTCTGCGACGAGGCGCGCGACGCCGGCTACGCCGGCTTCGTGCTGGGCTCGTGAGCGCGGCCGGGCCCGAGCGGCCCGACCTGCTGGCCTCGCTGACCGGGAAGGTCGCGGTCGTCACCGGGGGCGCCCGTGGCCAGGGCGCCGCGGAGGCCGAGCTGCTGGTCGCCCTCGGGGCGCACGTGCTGATCACCGACGTCATCGCCGACGAGGGCGCTGCCCTCGCCGAGCGGCTGGGGGAGCGGGCGGCGTTCGTGACCCACGACGTCTCCTCGCGCGCTGCCTGGGACCGGGTCGCCGAGGTTGCCCGGGAGCGGCATGGGCGGGTCGACGTGCTGGTCAACAACGCCGGCGTCTACCGCACCGGCGACATCCTGACCTGGCCCGAGGACGACCTGCGCCGGCTGCTCGAGATCAACCTGCTGGGGGCGGTCTTCGGTCTGCAGGCGCTGGTGCCGCTGATGCCCGAGGGCTCGGCGGTCGTCAACGTCGCCTCGATCTCCGGGATGCGCGGGCACGGCGGGGCGCTGCCGTACGCCGCCTCGAAGTGGGGGCTGCGCGGTGCCACCCGCTCGGCGGCCCGGGAGCTCGCGCCCCGCGGGATCCGGGTCAACTGCGTGTGTCCGGGTGCGGTGGAGACCCCGATGATCGCGGGCAGCACCATGGATCTGTCCCACCTGCCGATCCCGCGGCGCGGGACGGCGCAGGAGGTGGCCGGCCTGGTCGCCTACCTCGCCAGCGACGCGGCGGCCTATGTCACCGGCGCGGAGTTCGTCGTCGACGGCGGCTCGACCGCCTGAGCCACGGCGGGTGCGACGCGTGACGCCGGACACGTCGGGGTCCAGCTGAGCGGGACCGGTGCGGCGCGGGCGGGGTCGCGAGCCTTCACTGGGGGCATGCGCGAGCAGACCGGCCCCCGCACCCTCGGGGAGCTCCTCACCCACCGCGCGGCGACCCACGGCGACCGGGTGGCGGTCGTGGACGAGACCGAGCGCCTCACCTACGCCGAGCTCGCCGCGCGGGCCCGGGCGGCGGCGCGGATGCTGAGCGGTCGCGGTGTGCGCCCCCGCGACCGGGTCGTCGTGCAGGGACGCAACGAGGTGGCCTGGGTCGTGGCGGCGTACGGCGCGCTGTTGGCCGGGGCGACCGTCGTCCCGCTGGGCGCGCGGGTCGCGGAGAACGAGCGCACGGCCCTGCTCGAGCAGTTGGCACCGCGGCTCGTGGTCGCCGACGAGCCGAGCGCGGCGATGGACCGGGTGGAACGCGTCGGCCTGGCCCAGCTGATGCACCTCGCCACCGGCGCGCGTGCGGCCGCCGGCACCGTCGGGGACCTCGGGTGGGTGGACCCCGGCGACCAGGCGATCGTGATCTGCAGCTCGGGCACCTCGGGCCGGGTCAAGGCGGTGCCGATGGCGCACTGGCAGCTGCTGCGGATGTATGACGACACCCGCCTCGCGCTCGGGGCGCGCGAGGACGACGTGTGGGCGGGGGTGGTCCCGGTGACCCACTCCTTCGGCTTCAACGGCGTGCTGCTGGTCGCCCTCCTGGCGGGCGCCTCGGTCCGGCTGATGGCCGACTACCAGCGGGCCCAGCTCGCCCGCTGGGTCGCGGCCGGCGAGGTGAACGTCCTGGCCGGCCCGCCGGCGATCTACCACGACCTGGCCGACCAGCTCGACACGGCGGCGCCCGCCCTGCGCTACGGCATCGTCGGGAGCACCGAGGTCTCGGCGACCGAGATGGCCGGCCTCGCCCGCCGGCTCGGCGTGCCCCGCTTCGTCACCGGCTACGGCATGACCGAGACCTGCGGCACCGTCGCGATCGGCGACCTCGACCCCGCCGCGGTCGACCCGACGCCGTGGATGCCGTTGATGCCCGGCGTCGAGGCGCGGGTCTGCGACGCGTCCGGTCGGGACCTGCCGGTCGGCACCGCGGGTCGGATCCTGGTGCGCGGCTACAACCTCACCCGCCCCTACGCCGCCGCCCCCGACCTGCTGCCCGGCGGATGGTTCGACACCGGCGACGTCGGCCGGCTCGACGGCGCCGGCCGACTCGCGGTGACCGGCCGGGTCGACGACATGGTCATCGTCTCGGGGTTCAACGTGCACCCCGCGGAGGTCGAGACGGCGCTGCGCGAGCACCCCGGCGTGGCCCAGGCCGGGGTGGTCGGCATCCGCGACCCGCGCACCGGCCACCGGCTCGCCGCCTGTGTGGTCCCGGCCGACCCGGGGAACCCGCCCGACCGCGAGGTGCTCCGCACCTGGGTGCGCGACCGGCTCTCGCCGTACAAGGTGCCGAGCGAGGTGGTGCTCCTCGATGCGCTGCCGGCCACGGCGACCGGCAAGCTGTCGCGGGTCGCGCTGCGCCGCGCCGTCACCGACGCGCGATCCGTGAGCGCCGGGTGACCCCCGATCGCCCGGTCGCCCTGGTCACCGGCGCGAGCCGGGGCATCGGACGCGAGGTGGCGCTGGCGCTGGCCCATGCCGGCCACGACATCGCCTTCACCGCGCGCACCCGGCACGAGGGGGAGGGCACCGTGCCGCCGCGCACCGCGCGGGAGGTGGCGGCCGGGACGGAGCCGCTCCCGG
Source organism: Nocardioidaceae bacterium (assembly GCA_029268205.1). GTDB lineage: Bacteria > Actinomycetota > Actinomycetes > Propionibacteriales > Nocardioidaceae > Nocardioides_A. The sequence continues at coordinate 3,834 of JAJUGK010000131.1, read as the reverse complement.
TCCCCGGCAGCCTCGAGAGCGTGGCCGAGGAGATCCGCGCCCTCGGCGTGCGGGCCCTGCCCGTGCCGATGGACCTCACCGACCTCACGAGCGTGCGTGCCGCAGTCGCGCACGTGCACGACGCCTGGGGCCACGTCGGCGTGCTGGTCAACAATGCGATCCTGCACGTGCCGCACGCCCGGGTGCTGGAGCTCGACCTCGCCGCGCTGCAGGCGAGCCTGCAGGCCAACTACGTCCACCAGCTCGCCCTCGTGCAGGCCGTGGTGCCGCGGATGCTCGAGCGGGGCGGTGGGCTCATCGTCGATCTGTGGTCGGGATCGGTGGTCAACGACCCGCCGGCGCCGCCGGGGGAGGGCGGCTGGGGACTGGCCTACGCCTCCTCGAAGGCCGCGTTCGCGCGGATCGCCGGCGCGTTGAACGCGGAGTTCTGGGACCGTGGCGTGCGCGCCTTCAACCTCGACCCCGGCTTCGTGGTGACCGAGGCGGCCACCGCCCGCGGGGGCGTGGCGGCGATCGCCGCCCACGGGGTGCCGACCGTCCCCGCCGCGGCCGCCGGGCGCGCCGTCGTCCGGTTGGCGACCGACCCGGACTTCGCGACCGCCGCGCGGGGCCGGGTGGTCCGGGCCGCCGACTTCGTCCGGGTCCGGGAGTCCTGATGGGTGCCCGCGTGTTCTTCTCCTTCCCCGAGGTCCTCGACCCGGCCCGGCACCCCGACTACAACGCCTGGCACCAACTCGACCACCGGCCGGAGAACCTCGCGCTCCCGGGCGTGGCCCACGGCGACCGGTGGGTGCGCACCCCGCGGTGTCGCGAGGCGTCCGCGGCGCTCGGCCCGGACGGCGACGCCGGGCTCGCGGCCGCGCAGTACGCCGCGATGTACTGGTTCCGGGATCCGGCCGAGCAGAGCATCCGCGAGTGGGTCGAGCTCGGCAGCACCACCGCAGAGCAGGGGCGGCGCCCCGACCAGGACTGGACCCGGCGCCGACTCACCGGCTTCTTCGCGCCGCTGCGCGGGTGGGTGAGTCCGCGCGTGGCGATCAGCGCCGCGGCGCTGCCGTTCCGACCGGTACGCGGCGTGCTGCTCGAGGTGTGGCGGGTCGACCCGCCGCGCGGACCCGGCACCGACGCCGCGCTGCACGGCCTGCATGGGGCGGTCGCGACGTCGGTGGAGCAGGCCCCGGGCATCGTCGGTGCGTGGAGCTTCGCCAGCCGGCGGACGACGACCGAGGACGACGCCGGCGCGACGAGCAGCGAGGAGCGGTGGGGGCGGCTGCAGGTGGTCGTGCGCTACTGCGAGGACGACCCGGTCGGCCTGGTCGACGTGCTGGCGCAGACGGGGCCCGCCGCCGGAGGGGGCGGTGTCCTCACCCCGCTCCTGCGCACCCCGTTGGAGACGATCGACCCGTGGTCGTGGGACTGGTTCGACGCCGACTTCGCCACGAGCGGCTCGGACGGGTAGGCTGGAGTCAGCACCACGTCGTCGGTGGCGGGTCGGAGGGTAGGCCTCCCCGCCCAGCAGCGCCCGGTGCTGAGCGCGTCCCACAGCAGGTTCGGGCATGTCACGCCCGCCGCGTCCCTGTCACGGCACGCGCATCCGCAGCCACGGAGCGAGAGGCAGAGCAGGTTTTGGCACAACGCCAGGGACGTTCGCGTCGCGGCGGCACGCCGCCGCGAGCACAGCGACGGCATCGCGACAACGAGGGGATCCTGCCGATCCTCGCCAAGGCCGCGCGCGAGATCGAGTCGCGCGCCCAGCGGGGGGAGCTGCTGCGCACGACGTTCCAGGTGGTGGCCGTCCTCGCCCGCGAGGAACGCACCCGGGTCAAGAACGACCCCGAGGTCAGCGAGAGCCGCCGCGACGCCGAGCTCAAGCGGCTCGACGGGATCGCCAAGATCCTCGGCCAGGTCGCCGGCGCGCAGCCGGAGCTGTTCGAGCTGCTCGACGAGAACGCCGAGCTCACCGAGTCCGCCCGTGCGCTCAAACGCGAGATGCAGCTCTCGGCGGGACTGGAGCCCGAGCCGGAGCCGGAGAAGCCGCGCAACGGCACCAGCGTCCACGAGGCACGCCAGGTCGTGCCGCGCTCGGTGGTCGCGGCCCAGCTGGCCAACCCGTTCCTGGCCCCCGACGCCTCCGGCGCCGAGCCGCGTCTGCCCGACAACCGACGGCTGGCCGGGTGGGAGCTGATGGGGCCGCTCCTCAGCTCCTTCGAGAAGGCCGGCGCTGGCGCGCCATCGTGCATGGAGCTCCCCGACCCCGACCCGGGCTTCGTGGTACCCGACGGCCTGGAGCTGATGCCGCACCAGGCGCGGCTGGTCGCTGCCGCCGCGCAGGGCCACCGCACCTTCCTGCTCGCCGACGAGCCCGGTTTGGGCAAGACCGCGCAGGCGCTGCTGGCGGCCAAGGCGGCCGACGCCTACCCGCTGCTGTGCGTGGTGCCGAGCGTGGTCAAGACCAACTGGGCGCGCGAGGCCGCGCGCTGGACGCCGAACCGCTCGGTGAGCGTCGTGCAGGGCAACGGCGAGGACCTCGACGGCTTCGCCGACATCATCATCGTCAACTACGAGGTGCTCGACCGGCACAGCGGCTGGATGGGCTCCCACGGGTTCCGCGGGATGGTGCTCGACGAGGCGCACTTCATCAAGAACAAGCAGTCCCAGCGCTCCCAGCACGTCATCGACATCGCCGACCGGATCCGGCGTCGCGTGGGTCGCCCGCTGATGATGGCGCTGACCGGCACCCCGCTGATCAACGACATCGACGACTTCCGCACGATCTGGCAGTTCCTCGGCTGGACCGACGAGAAGCACCCGCGTCCCCGGCTGCTGCTCAAGCTCGAGGAGGCCGGTTTCACCCCGCTCGACCGGGAGTTCTCCCGCGCAGCGCGGCAGGCCGTGATCGACATGGGCATCGTCCGTCGCCGCAAGGTCGACGTCGCCAAGGAGATCCCGGCCCGCCGGATCGCCGACCTGCCCGTCGAGCTCGACAGCGCTTCCGCGCGCTCGATCCAGGGCGCCGAGCGCGAGCTCGCCCGGCGACTGGCCAAGCGCTACGACTCCTCGATCGCCGCGCGCGAGGAGCGTTCGGGGGAGAAGGTCGTCGGGATCGACCACGAGCTGGTGCGCCGGGTCGCGGCCGCCGAGCTCGCCGAGCCCAGCGACACCTCCTCGACCGGCGAGAACGTCTTCACGCTCGTCCGCCGGATCGGCCAGGCCAAGGCCACCCTCGCCGCGGAGTACGCCGCCCAGCTGGCGCGCAGCACCGGCAAGGTCGTGTTCTTCGCCAAGCACGTCGATGTCATGGACAAGGCCTCGGAGCTGTTCGCGTCGCAGGGCATCGCCTACTCCTCGATCCGCGGCGAGCAGACGCCCGCGGTCCGGCAGAAGAACATCGACGCCTTCGTCAACGACCCCGACGTCGCGGTCGTCGTGTGCTCGCTGACCGCGGCCGGCGTCGGCGTCAACCTCCAGGTCGCCAGCAACGTCGTGCTCGCCGAGCTGTCGTGGACCCACGCCGAGCAGACCCAGGCGATCGACCGCGTGCACCGCATCGGTCAGGAGGAGCCGGTGACGGCGTGGCGGATCATCGCCGCGCACACCGTCGACGCCCGGATCGCCGGGCTGGTCGACGCCAAGGCCGGGCTCGCCGCCCGAGCGCTCGACGGCTCCGACGAGGAGGTCACCGCCGAGGCCGATGTCCAGCTCGAGGCGCTGGTCTCGCTGCTGACCGACGAGCTCACGCGCCGGGAGGACTGAGCAGGCCCGCCGCCTGCGCCCACTCCCGGCTGCGGGCGAGGCCCTCGGCCAGCGGGGTACGGGGCTGCCACCCGAGCAGGT
>JAJUGK010000130.1 GCA_029268205.1 Nocardioidaceae bacterium | reverse complement strand
GTGGCATCACGGATCGAGTTCCACCTGCACGACTTCCTGATCGAGTACGCCGGCGACGGCCCCGACCCACCCACCTGACCACCGCGCCCCGGCGCCCGCGGGTCTCGACCAGCCAGGAGACACCCCGCGGGCGTACCGGCATGTCCGAACCCACCCTCGCTACCGGACTGCGAGCGTCAGCGGATCGTCATCCCGGAGATGGCCCGGGCGATGACCAGCCGCTGGATCTCCGAGGTGCCCTCGAAGACGGTGTAGATCTTGGCGTCGCGCGACCACCGCTCGACCGGGTACTCGCGGGTGAACCCGTTGCCGCCGAGGATCTGCATCGCCTGGGTGGTCACCTTCACCGCGGTCTCCCCGGCGAACAGCTTCGACATGGAGCCCTCGGCGGCGTCGAAGCTGCGTCCGTTCGCCGCCATCCACGCGGCCCGGTGCACGAGCAGGCGGGAGGCGTCGATGCTGGTCTTCATGTCGGCCAGCGCGAAGGCGATCGCCTGGTTCTCGATGATCGGCCGACCGAACTGCTCGCGGGTCCTGGCGTAGTCCAGCGCCACCTCGTACGCCGCCCGCGCGATCCCGATCGCCTGCGCGCCGACGGCGGGGCGGGTGCGCTCGAAGGTGGCCATGCTCGCGTTGCCGCGGCTGCCGGCGCCCTCCCGGGCGCGGGCCAGGCGTGCGTCGAGCTTCTCCTTGCCGCCGAGCAGGCACCGGCCGGGCACCCGCACGTTGTCGAGGACGACCTCGGCGGTGTGGCTGGCCCGGATCCCGTGCTTGTGGAACTTCTGGCCCTGCGACAGCCCCGGGGTGCCGGGCGGCACCACGAAGCTCGCCTGCCCGCGGGCGCGCAGGTCAGGGTCGACGACCGCGGTGACCACATGCACGTCGGCCAGCCCGCCGTTGGTCGCCCAGGTCTTGGTGCCGTTGAGCACCCACTCATCGCTCGCCTCGTCATACACCGCGCGCGTGCGCATGCTGCCGACGTCGGATCCGGCGTCGGGCTCGGAGGAGCAGAACGCGCCGAGCTTGAGGTCGCCCGGCTCGCCGAACATCTGCGGGACCCACTCGCCGACCTGCTCCGGCGTGCCGTTCGAGCTCACCGCGGCCGCGGCGAGCGCCGTCCCGACGATCGCCAGCCCGATCCCGGCGTCACCCCAGAAGATCTCCTCCATCGCCACGGGCAGCCCGAGCCCGGTCGGGTCGAAGCTCTGGGTGGCGAAGAAGTCGACGGAGTAGATCCCTGCCTTCGCGGCCTCCTCGACCACCGGCCACGGGAAGTCCTCGCGCTCGTCCCACTCGGACGCGGCGGGGCGGATGACGTCGGCGGCGAACCCGTGCAGCCAGGCCTGCAGGTCGCGGTGGTCGTCGGTGAGGTCGAAGGAGGGGAGGGTCTGGTCGCTCATGGCCCGGAATCTAGTCCCACGGCGTCCGGCCGTGGGACCTCAGCGCGAGGTCTGGTCGACCCGCAGCACCGACAGCAGGGTGCGGGCGGCGGGACCGCCGATCTCCTCCGCCAGTGCGCAGGCGCCGACGACGTCGAGGTCGGCCAACAGCGCCTCGAGCACGGCCGGTACGTCGTCCTCGCGCCCGGGGCGCCCCGCGGCGGCGTACAACCGCCCGAGCCGCTCCTCGGCCTCGACAAGCAGCCCGGGGGTGAACTCCCACGGCTGCGCCCACGGCCGGTGCAGCAGCATCATCCGGATCGCCGCGCCCGTGTGGTCCTCGAGCAGGTCGGAGACCAGCACGAGGTTGCCGGTCGACTTGGCCATCTTCACGCCGTCGAGCAGCACCGTCCCGACCCGGAACTGCGCCCGGGCGTACGGCGTCGCGCCGCTGGCCGCCTCCACCATCGCGACCTGGTAGGCGTGGTGGGGGAAGGCCAGGTCGTCGCCGCCGGCGAGCACGTCGATGCTCGGGCCGAACGTCGCCCACCCCATCGCCGCGCACTCCGCGTGCCACCCGGGGCGACCCCAGCCCCAGGGGCTCGGCCAGGCCGGGTGCTCGGCGTCGGAGGGCCGCCACACCGGCACGTCGTACGGCGACCTGCTCCCGCTCGCGCCCGGCTCCTCGCCGAACTCCCGCAGCAGTGCCAGCGCCTCGTCCTCGCCGAGCCCGGAAGCGGCGACCACGTCCGCACCGCGGAACCACACCGTGCCGTCGACCTCGTAGGCCGCGCCCGTCCGCAGCAGTGCCGCGGCGAGCTGCGCGACATCGCGGACGTGGCCGCGGGCATGCGGGGCGTGCGCGGGCCGGGCGACCCCCAACGCGCGCATATCGCGCTCGAAGAGGAACTCCTGCGACAGCGCGAACTCGTCGTAGGGACGGCCGTGGCCGGACGCGGCGGCGGTCAGCACGTCGTCGACGTCGGTGACGTTGCGGCACACCTCCGGCTCGACCCCGGCGGCCCGCACCACGGAGGCCAGCAGGTCCGACCAGACGAAGGTCGCCGCGTGCCCGAGGTGGGTGACGTCGTACGGCGTGATGCCGCAGGTGTAGATCCGGGCCCGCCCGGCCAGCGGGAGCGCCGCGCCATCGAGGGTCAGGCCGCTGCTGAGCAGCGGACGCGGGTCGGTGGCGGGGACGCGCCCCGCGAGGCCGACGACACCGGAGGAGTAGGCAGCAGGCATGCCCCGATCCTGCCACCTGGGGTGATCGGCGATGATCGTCGCGTGACGGTGCTCGGTGACGATGGCCTGATGCGGACGCCCTGGGGGGACTCCGACGACCTGATGCGCGAGTACTACGACACCGAGTGGGGGATGCCGGTCCGCGACGAGCGTGGCCTGTTCGAACGACTCAGTCTCGAGGTCTTCCAGTCCGGTCTGTCGTGGTCGACGATCCTGCGCAAGCGCAAGGCGTTCCGACGCGCCTTCGCCGACTTCGACCCCGATGTCGTCGCGGCGTACGACGACTCCGACGTCGCCCGGCTGATGGCCGACGCCCGGATCGTGCGCAACCACCGCAAGGTCGAGGCGACGATCGTGAACGCCCGTGCGACCGTCGCGCTCCGCGCCGACGGCGGACTGCCCGAGCTGATCTGGTCGTTCCAGCCCGACGACACCCCGCGACCGCGTACGCCGGAGGAGGTGCCGACGACCTCGGCGGAGTCGGTCGCGCTCGCTGCAGAGCTCAAGCGTCGCGGGTTCGTCCACGTCGGGCCGACGACGATGTTCGCCCTGATGGAGGCCGTCGGTATCGTCGACACCCATCTGATCGACAGTCACCGGCGGGGGAGTTCGGGGGTGTGGCCCGCATGACGGCGCAGGTGCAGATCCTGGAACCGCGCGAGGTGCCGCTGGGCGGACCCCGCGCCATGACCGTACGCCGGACCCTGCCGCAGCGTCGCCGGTCGTTCATCGGCGCCTGGTGCTTCGTGGACCACTACGGTCCCGACGACGTCGCGGTGACCGGCGGGATGATGCTGCCCCCGCACCCCCACACCGGACTCCAGACCGTCAGCTGGCTCTTCACCGGCGCGATCGTCCACGCCGACAGCAGCGGCGGGCGCGGACACATCCCGCCCGGGGTGCTGAGCCTGATGACCGCCGGCCGGGCGATCACCCACTCCGAATACACCACCGACGACACCACCGTGCTGCACGGCGTCCAGCTCTGGGTCGCCCTGCCCGACGCGGAGCGGTTCGTCGAGCCCGGCTACGAGCGTTACGAGCCCGCACCGGTGACCGGCCCGGGCTGGGAGGCCCGCGTCTTCATGGGGTCCCTGCTCGGCGCCACCTCGCCGGTGCGGACCTTCTCCTCCCTCGTCGGCGCCGAACTGCGGCTCGCCGCCGGCACGTCGCTCGACCTCGAGGTCGACCCCGCCCACGAGCACGGCGTCCTGGTCGACACCGGAGCCGTCCGGTTCGCCGGCGGCGCGGTCGGGCGCGACGAGCTCGGGTACGTCGCCCCGGGTGCGCGCAGCCTGCGGCTCGAGGCCGACGAGGACTCCCGGGTCGTGCTGCTCGGCGGCACCCCGCTGGGCGAGGAGATCGTGATGTGGTGGAACTTCATCGGTCGCGACCACGACGAGGTCGCCGCCTACCGGGCGAACTACCAGCGCGCGATCGGGCGCGACGAGCCCGGCGTGACCGATCCGGGCCAGTTCACGATCGTGCCCGATGAGGCGGGCAACGCCCCGCTCCCGGCGCCGCCGCTGCCGAACCTCCGGCTGCGCTCACGTGCCTGAGCCGAGCTGGCCGGGGACGACCACGCCCAGCTCGTAGCCCAGGACCACCGCCTGCACCCGGTCGCGCAGGTCGAGCTTGGCCAGGATGCTCGCCACGTGGGACTTCACGGTGGTCGCGCCGAGGAAGAGCGCGGCCGCGATCTCGGCGTTGGAGGCGCCCCGGGCCATCAGGTCGAAGACCTCGCGCTCGCGCGGGGTGAGCCGGTCCAGCACGCTCGCCCGGCCGTCGTCGGGGTGGCGCCCGAGGAAGTTCTCCACCAGGCGCCGGGTGACGGTGGGGGCGAAGAGCAGATCGCCGGCGTGGACGGCGTGGATGGCGCGCAGCAGGTCGTCCGGGTCGGTGGTCTTGAGCAGATAGGCGCTCGCCCCGGCCCGGAGCGCGCCGAGGACGTTCGCGTCGAGATCGAACATCGTCAGCACCACGACCCGCACCTGCGGCCGCGCGGCGATCGCCATCGCGGTGCCGGCGACCCCGTCGGTGCCGGGCATCTGCACGTCCATCAGGACGACATCGGCGGCGTGCTCGCGTACCCGCGCCGCGGCCTCCGCGCCGTCGGACGCCTCGGCGACGACCTCCAGCCCCGGGTCGCTCTCGAGGATCGCGCGCAGGCCGCCGCGGATGAGGGCCTGGTCGTCGGCGATCACGACCCGGATCACGACGGCGTCCGCTCGGTGACCGGGGACTCCGCGAGCCGGGCGTCGACCTCGAACCCACCGTCGGGCAACGCGCGGTGCGACAGCCGGCCGGCGCACCGCGTGACCTGCTCCCGCAGCCCGAGGAGTCCGTGTCCGGTGCCGGGCACGTCGTGGGACCGCTCCACGCCCTCGTTGCGGACGTGCACCCGCACCCCCGCGGCGTCGCGGGTGAGCGCGACCCGCACCCGGGCGCCCGGAGCGTGCCGGACGACGTTGGTCAGCGCCTCACTGACCACGCGGTAGGCGACGTCGGCGGTGGTCGCGGTGAGCGGCATCGCTGCTCCCTCCAGTTCGATCTCGAGGCCTGCGCCACGCATCGCCGAGACGAGCTCGTCAAGGCGGGTCGCGAGGTCCTGCGCGGGGAGGTCGGATCCCAGCGCCGTCTGCAACCGGCTCAGCTCCGCCAGCGCCTCGTCGCCGGCCCGGACCACCACGTCGAGTGCGTGCCGGGCGGTCGCCTCGTCCTGCGCGAGCGCCGCCGACGACGCGTGCAGCACCATCACGCCGAGCGCACGACTGGTCACGTCGTGGAGGTCGCGCGCGACCGCGGCGCGTTCCTCGGTGACCGCCGTCGCGACGAGTGCCGCGAGGTGGTCGGCGTAGTCCTCGGCGCGTTCGGATGCCGCAGCGCACCTGTGCTCCAACACATGCCAGGTGACGGTGCCCACCGCGGTCAGGGCGAGCACGTTGGCCAGGATCGGCGCGGACCCGCCCGGCCACGAGGTCGCCACGGCGAGCGCCCCGGCCACCATGCCGGCGAGCGCGAGCAGGCGCGCGGGGGAGGGGCGGACCAGCACGGTCGAGGTCAGCAGCGCGGTCGCGGCCGCCAGCGGGACGTTGACGGTGTGGGAGTAGCCGACCGCGGCCAGCGCGAGGAACCCGCTCGCCGCGACCAGGCAGGCGACGACCGGACGCCGCCGCAGCGCGGCTGCCGCGCAGACGACGAACATCGGCCACGCCGGTTCGGCGCTCGAGGACGTCACCCACTCGATCAGCACCGCCAGCGCGAGACTGCCGGCGATCGCCAGGTCGGTCAGCCACACGGGCCGAGGTGCCCGCGCGGCCGGGGACGGGGTCTCGCGCGTACGCACGGGTCCGGGGCGTCGCAGCATCTGCAGCAGGGCCCGCAACTCCTCGACCGCCTCCGTGCCGCGGGTGCGGATGAGGTCGATGGTGGCGAGGTCCAGCCGCTGCTGCGCGGTGCGCGCGAGCTGCTGCATCTCGACCGTCGCGGCCCGGACCAGGGCGGCCGAGGAGACCGCCAGCCGGTGCCGCTCCCGCATCACGATCCGCTCGGCGCGGCTGGTGACCTCCTCGGCCTCGAGCCGCGCGACCCGCGCCCGTGCCTCCTGCAGACGGCGGTGCCGCCGCAGGGCCGCGGCGCCGAAGACGTACGCCCCCGCGAACAACGGCACCCCGAGGCTCTCCTGGGCGGCCGAGAGGTCGGTGGCGATGATGACGGCGGCGCTCGCGGTGAGCGGGGCGAGGGCCCGCACCGGACCGACGCCGCGCAGGCCGAGGAGCGCCATCGCGCCGAGACCGGCGACCAGGCCCGAGGGGTTCTCGTGCGGGATGCCGGCGGCCATGCCCCACCCCTGGGTGCCGATCACCATCAGCGCGCCGAGCACGGGCAGCCGCATCATCGTCAGCACACCGGTGGCGAACAGCAGCGGGACGCCCCACCCGAGCACGGGTTCGCCGAGCAACGCGAGGGCCGCCCAGCCTGCCCCCGCGACGCTGACACCGAGATAGATCCGGCGACCCCCACCGCCCATGCCGTGATGCTAGGCCCAGCCAGGCCCCCGAGACAGCAGAACAACCGAACTTCCTCCGCCTGCGGGACGGTGCGGTTCGTCCTCGAGGAGGATGCGGACCATCGCCCCCGCGGAGCAGGCTCGTCCGGTCCGTGGTCGGCCGCCGGAGCCGGCCCAGAGGGGGAGCTCGATGCGTTCTGTGCGGGTGGCAGCCATTGCCGTACTCGCGATGGTGGCCGGTCTGACGACGTCGGTGGGGGCCCAGGTGGCGGCGCCCGAGACCGCGCACGCCGCCGGTCCCGGCGGCACCATTGTGTTCATCAAGAACCACGACGTGTGGCTGGTCCGGCCCGACGGCACCGGCATGCGCCGGGTCACCACGAACGGGACGGCCTCGACGCCCTACCGGTCCCCGAGCATGTCGGACGCCGGGATCATCGCGGTCGGTCTCGGCAACGAGATCGTCCAACTGCGGCAGAACGGCGCCGTGGTGCGCCGCCTCGACCCCAAGCCCCTGACGAACTCCGCCGGCCAGAGCATGGACGGCCTGCCGATGTCGGTCGCGATCTCGCCGAACGGCAGCCGGATCGCCTACTCCTTCACCGCCTACACGTGCCCCGTGGGCCTCGGCTGCGGCGTCCGCACCGCCTCCGGCGTCACCGGGTCGGCGAAGGCGACGACGCCGACGATGACCAGCACCTTCCGCAACCCGTCGTGGGTGACCAACACCCGGCTGCTGCTCCATGGCGGCTCGGGGTTCCAGATGATGCTGCACGAGCTCGGACAGAGCCCGGTGCACTGGTTCGAGGACGAGGACGCCATCCCGCCGGGCACCGCCGGCGAGGACCTCGACGACGCCGCGGTCTCGCGCGACGGCAGCCGGCTCGCGGTCCTGCGCGGGTACGAGGCCGAGACGAGGCTCTTCCTCGCCACCGTCAACGGCAACGTGCGCACGGGTGCCCCCGGTGCACTCCCGGCCCCGGACTACGAGTGCACCACCAACGCCGACGGCGCGCTGGCCTCGCCGAGCTGGGGGCCCGACAACCGCTCGGTCGTGGCCGCCGAGACCGGCGGGCTGACCGTGATCACGATGGGCGACAACTGTGCGACCAACACCAACCGCAGCATCGCGCCCGGCGGCTCCCAGCCGCACTGGTCGCCCGCGGCCCTGCAGCCGGCGACGAAGCCGGCGCCGGCGAAGAAGAAGAAGCTCGTCCTGAAGCGGCGGCCGGTGATCAAGGGCGTCCCCCGCGTCGGCCGCAAGGTGCGCGTCACGCCCGGACGCTGGGCGCCCAAGCCGCGGAAGGTCGCCTTCCGGTGGTTCCGCGGCAAGAAGCCGATCAAGAAGAAGGCGGGAGCGCGCCGGGTCTACCGGGTGCGTCCGGCCGACCGCGGGCGGAAGCTCTGGGTGCGGGTCAGCGTGAAGACGCCCAAGCACCGGATCACCCGGGTCCGGACCAAGGCGGTGCGCGTCCGCCCACGTCGCTGACGGGCGGTGCTCAGGGGTCAGGCATGATCGGCGGGTGCTGATCGGACTCCTCGCGCTGCTGCTGTGCCAGCTCGCCGGAGAGGCCCTCGTCCGCGTGACCGGCGCCCCGCTGCCCGGCCCGGT
>JAJUGK010000129.1 GCA_029268205.1 Nocardioidaceae bacterium | reverse complement strand
CGAGCAGCTGGATCCGGGCCGGGAGCTCGCCGAGCAGCAGCCAGGCGAAGAGCACGGCGAAGAGCACCTCGGTCAGCCCCAGGAACGAGGCGACCTTCGAGCCGAGCGCGCGGGCTGCAGCGATCCCCACGGCGTACGCCACGGCGGCGGCGATGACTCCGAGGCTGAGCACGGCGACCCACCACGGCACGCCCTGGCCGGCGAACGCGACGTCGGCGGTGGTGGTGCTCATCGGCAGCAGCCCCACGGCGCCGCCGGCGAGCAGGACGACTGCGCCGACGCCGAGGCCGAAGGTGGCCAGCACCAGCGGCGGCAGCCCGTCGATCTCGCGGGCGGAGAGGATGAAGTACGTGGCGAGCCCGACCGCGGCGAGCAGGCCCCAGGCGACGCCGATCAGGTCGACCCCGGTGGCGCTGGTGAGGTCGAGGATGAGCGCGAGGCCCGCCAGCGACAGGACCACCCCGACCAGGGTCAGGCGGCGCGGGCGGCGGCCGTGGCGGATCCACAGCCAGCCGACGACCAGGACAAGTCCGAGGTATTCGAGCATCAGCGCGACCCCGACCTCGAGGCGCTGCACGGCGTTGAAGTAGGCCCACTGGCAGCCGGCGATGGGGATGACGCCGTAGGCGAGGATCAGGCCCGCGTGCTCGCGCAGCAGGTGCCAGCGCCCGCGCAGGGAGAGCAGTGCGGGCACGAGCAGGACGAGCGCGCCGACGCCGACGCGCGCCGCGACGGTGGCGCCGCTGCTCCACCCGGCCTCGAGCAGCGGCTTGGCCAAGGTGCCGGAGGTGCCGAAGGCGGCGGCCGTGATCAGCGCCAGCAGCAGCCCGCCCGGGGCGCGGCGCACGCGCGCGAGACCGTCCTGGGGGTCGGTGGTCGTGGGGGTTGCGGGCGTCGTGGTCACGGTGCCTCCCTTCTCTGCGTCGGTGGCCGGCATCATGAGTCAAGTGGTAGAACGGTGATGACGCTAATCCCGCGCACCGTCAGGAGTCAATGTGGTTTTCACCCATGACGCTCAGGCGTCGTTGCGGTGTGCCGTCGACCTGGTCAACTCGGCGCTCGACGGTGACGACGCGCTGGGCACGCCGGAGGCGCTCGACGCCTTCTGCGCCAAGTGGGAGGTCACCGGGCGCCGGGACCACGACGCGCGCGAGCTCGCCCAGGTGCACCAGCTGCGCCCGCGGCTGCGGGAGCTGTGGTCGCTGGCCGCGACGGGTGCCGAGACGGCGTTCGTCGAGGAGGTCAACGCGCTGCTCCGCGAGGGCGAGGCGCTCCCGCAGCTGGTCACCCACGACGGCTGGGACTGGCATATCCACGCCCACCGCCCGGACGCCCCGCTCGCCCGCCGACTGGCGGTCGAGGCGGCGATGGCGCTGGTCGACGTGGTGCGTGCCGGCGAGCTCGACCGGCTCTCGATCTGCGCCGCCGACGACTGCGACGCGGTGGTCGTCGACCTGTCGCGCAACCGCTCGCGCAAGTTCTGCGAGGCCGGGTGCGGCAACCGGATCGCTGCGCAGGCCTACCGGGCGCGCAAGGCATGAGGGGCGACGTGGGGGTGCGGACGGTGTTGGTGACCGGCTTCGAGCCGTTCGCCGGTGCCGCTGACAACCCGTCCGGGGATGCCGTACGCCGACTGGCTCGCGACTGGGACGGACCCGAACGGCTCGTTACCGAGGTCCTGCCGGTCACGTTCGCCGACGCGGCGGCCCGGGTGTGCGCGCTGATCGACGAGCACGACCCGGTCGCCGTCGTCGCGGTCGGGCTCGCCGAGGGTCGCGCGGAGCTGACCCCCGAGCGGGTGGCGGTCAACCTCGCCGACGCCCGGATCCCCGACAACGCCGGCGCCCAGCCGGTCGACGAGCCCGTCGTGGCCGGCGGCCCGGCGGCCTACCTCACCACCGCGCCGGTCAAGCACGCCGTCGCGGCGCTGCTCGCAGCCGGTCTCCCCGCCGCGGTCTCCCACACCGCCGGCACGTTCGTGTGCAACCACGTCTTCTATGCGGTGCTGCACCATCTGGCCACCACCGGCCGGGCCCACGTCCCCGCGACGTTCGTCCACGTGCCCGCCGCCACCGTCGTCGCCGTACCCGACCAGGCCCGCGCGCTTGATCTCGTGGTCCGGACCCTGCTCGCGCCCTCCCCCGCCCCGCTCGTCGGGGGCGCGCTGCACTGAGCCAGTTTCGCCACATATGTGGCGAAACCGGCTCTTCGTACACGTTCCCGGCGGCGTGTCGTCACAGAACGTGTACAAAGCACTGCCGCCGCGGACCGACGCGGGGCGAAATTCACTTGCCGCCCGCCAGCGCCCGGCGGAGGCTTGCCGGCATGACTGCGATGATCCGGGCACGCGGACTGGTGCAGACTTTCACGACGCGGCACGGGCGTACGACGAAGGAGGTCCGCGCGGTCGACGGGGTCGACCTCGACGTCGCCGAGGGCGAGGTCGTCGGGTTCCTCGGACCCAACGGCGCGGGGAAGACAACGACCCTGCGGATGCTCACCACCCTGCTGCGGCCGACCGCGGGCGAGGCGACGGTGGCGGGGTACGACGTCGTGCGCGAGGCCCGCGACGTACGCCGCTCGATCGGGTACGTCTCCCAGGCCGGCGGCGCGTTCTCCGCGGCGCGTGCGGGCGACGAGGTCGTCGACCACGGCATGCTCTACGGGATGTCGCGGCGCGAGGCGACCGAGCGCGGCCAGCGGCTCTTCGAGCAACTCGACCTGCCGGGATTGTGGACGCGGATGCCGCGCACCATGTCGGGCGGTCAGAAGCGGCGCCTCGACATCGTGATGGGGCTGATCCACGAGCCGCGCCTGGTCTTCCTCGACGAGCCCACCACCGGTCTCGACCCGCAGGCGCGCGCCAACCTGTGGGAGCACATCACCGACCTGCGGGCGCGCCGCGGGGCGACGGTCTTCCTCACCACCCACTACCTCGACGAGGCCGACGCCCTGTCGGACCGGATCGTCATCATCGACGCGGGCCGCATCGTCGCCGCCGACACCGCGGCGAACCTCAAGGCCCAGGTGGCCGGCGACCTGGTCGACCTGGAGATCGCCGACCCCGAGCGGGTGCCGCAGGCCGCCGAGCGACTCGAGGCGCTGCTCGCGACCAACGGCACCGGGCCATCCGCCGTCGAGGTCGACGGCCGGCACGTGCGCGGCCGCGTCCCCCGTGCGGGCGGGAAGGTGCCCGGCCTGCTGCGCGACCTCGACCGCCTCGGCATCGACCTGGCCTCGATCGAGGTGCACCGCCCGACCCTCGACGACGTCTTCCTGGCCCTGACCGGGCGGTCGTTGCGCGACGCCGAGGCGGCGGCCGAGGCCGGGCCGGACGAGGACGCGCCCGACAACCCGGGGTCCGCACCCGCCGCACCCTCCCCGACCCCACCGACGAACTCCGCTACCACGTCCGCAGGAGCCGACCGATGACCGCGCTGACCACCGCCTCCGCGCCCAGTCCGACCGCGCCGCCCGAGCGCGGCCCGGTCGCGTCGTTCCTGCGCGAGTCGTTCATCGTCTTCCGCCGCCAACTGCGGATGAACCTGCGCAACCCCGCCTGGGTGATCATCGGTGCGCTCCAGCCGGTGCTCTACCTGCTGCTCTTCGGGCCGCTGCTCGAGCCGCTGGTGGCCGAGTTCGGCTTCGCCAACGCCTACACGTTCTTCGTCCCCGGCATGCTCGTCCAGCTCGGGCTCTTCGGCGCCTTCTTCGCCGGCTTCGGGCTGATCGCCGAGTGGCGCGAGGGCGTGGTCGAGGCCGAGCGGGTGACGCCGGCCAATCGGACCGCGCTGCTCGTGGGCCGGCTGATGCGCGACGAGCTGCAGCTGCTGGTGCAGGCGATGATCCTGGTCGCGCTCGGCTACGCCCTCGGCATGCGCGCCCCGGCGCACGGCGTCGTGCTCGGGGTCGCGCTGACGATGCTGATCGGCGGCGCGTGCGCGGCCGCCTCCAACGCCCTCGCGCTGACCACGAAGAGCGAGGACGTGATGGCGCCGATGATCAACATGATCATGATGCCGGTGCTGCTGCTGTCGGGGATCCTGCTGCCGATGACACTGGGCGCGAAGTGGCTGCAGACCGTGGCCGACGTGATGCCGACCAAGCACGTCGTCGACGCGGTACGGACCTCCTTCGCCGGCGAGTTCGTCGGCTCGATGATGTTCTGGGGCGTCGGCTGGACGGTCCTGCTCTTCGTGCTGGCCGTGTGGTGGGGCACCGCGACCTTCCGACGCGAGAACTCCTGACGCCGGCGTCCCGCCGGGCCGAAGACGCGTCCCGATCGGCGGCTGCCCGCGTCCCGCTGGGCGGAAGACCGCCGTCGGGGCCGCGGCGGCGCTGCCTACCGTCCGATCTATGACCCAGGTCACACCGCCGCCGCCCGCCGTCGTCCACGCCACCATGGCCGAGCTCTTCCTCACCCGGGCCGAGGACCCGGGCACCGGACTGCTCTTCGAGGACGACCGGTGGAGCTGGCGCCAGGTCGTCGCCGAGGGTGCCCGGCGCGCCGCCGTCCTGCGCGAGCTGCGCCCGGCCGACGGACGCCCC
Organism: Nocardioidaceae bacterium; assembly: GCA_029268205.1. Lineage (GTDB taxonomy): Bacteria > Actinomycetota > Actinomycetes > Propionibacteriales > Nocardioidaceae > Nocardioides_A. The sequence goes on along the minus strand of JAJUGK010000129.1, from coordinate 3,737 downwards.
TGGCACATCGGGGTGCTGCTCGAGAATGTCCCGGAGTACCTCTTCCTGGTCGCCGGTGCGGCCCTGAGCGGCGCCACGATCGTCGGTATCAACCCGACCCGCCGCGGTCGCGAGCTCGCCGCCGACATCCGCTCGACCGACTGCGCGGTGATCCTCACCGACGCCGCGTACGCCGACCTCCTCGACGGCCTCGACACCGGCGCGCGGGTGGTGCGCACCGACCGGGCGGAGTACGCCGAGCGGCTGGCCGCGCACCGGGACGCCGTACCCGAGGCGTCGCGTGAGGCGCTGGACCCCACCACCACGTTGCTGCTGCTGTTCACCTCCGGGTCGACCGGCGCCCCGAAGGCCGTGGTCTGCTCGACCGGGCGCTGGGCGTTCATCTGCCAGGTCAACCCGATCGCCTTCACCCCCGACGACGTCGCCTACAACGCGATGCCGCTCTTCCACGGCAACGCCCTGATGAGCGCCTGGGGACCCTGCATCACCCACGGCGCGGCCTTCGCCCTGCGCCGGCGCTTCTCCGCCTCGGGGTTCCTGCCCGACATCCAGCGCTTCGGCGCGACGTTCTTCAACTACGTCGGGCGCTCGCTGGCCTACGTGCTCGCCCAGCCCGAGCGTCCGGAGGAGGCCGACAACCGGCTGCGGTTCGGGTTCGGCACCGAGGCGTCGGCGCGGGACCGCGCGGAGTTCCACCGGCGCTTCGGGGTGCAGGTGCACGAGTCGTACGGCTCCTCCGAGGGGACCTGCTACATCATCCACACCCCCGACACTCCCGACGGCGCCCTCGGCAGGCCCCAGGTCGGTCATGTGCCGGAGATCGTCGGCGCCGACGGACAGGTGTGCCCCCCGGCCCGGTTCGACGCCGACGGCGTGCTGCTCAACCCCGAGGAGGCGATCGGGGAGATCGTCTCCCGCGGCGCGGCCGCGCGGTTCGAGGGCTACTACAACAACCCCGAGGCGACTGCGGAGAAGCTGCGCGACGGCGACTTCTGGACTGGTGACCTCGGCTACCGCGACGAGGACGGGTTCTTCTACTTCGCCGGGCGCACCAGCGACTGGTTGCGGGTCGACTCGGAGAACTTCGCTGCGGCGCCGGTGGAGCGGATCATCGCCCGGCACCCCGATGTCGCCGTCGCCGCGGTCTACCCGGTCCCCGACCCACGCACCGGCGACCAGGTGATGGCCGCGATCCAGCTCGTGGCCGACGCCCCGCCCTTCGACCCGGCGGCGTTCGGTGCCTTCCTGGACGCCCAGGCCGACCTCGGCACCAAGTGGCGCCCGCGGCTGATCCGGGTCACCGCCGACCTGCCGACGACCGCGACCAACAAGGTCGACAAGCCGGCGCTGCGGCGTACGCACTGGGACTCACCCGACCCGGTGTGGGAGTGGGTGCCGGCGCCCGACGGGGCGGGGTCCTACGTCGCGCTGGACGCCGCCCGGCGGGCCGTGCTCACCGCGGAGCTCGAGCAGCACGGGCGGGGGCACCTGCTGGGCCGCTGATCTCGAGGGGGCACCCCTCTTGCCACCGCGCTTTACAAATCGTATGGTCTTGTAAAGTCCGCGGAGATGGAGGTCCCCTCATGGCGCAGCACGCTGGCGAGACGATCGCGAACTCGACGGTCCCGCACGGCTCCACCGAGCGGTGGCGCGACCCGAAGCGCTACCTGTGGTTGATCGGCCTGGTGGTGCCCTCCCTGGCGTTCATCGCGTTCGGGATGTACTCCTGGACCGGCTCGGGGCTGTGGTTCTGGATCGGGCCGGTGGTGATCCTGATCGTCGTGCCGGCGATCGACCTGGTCGCCGGGCTCGACCGCTCCAACCCGCCCGACGACATGATCGAGGCGCTGGAGAACGACCGCTACTACCGCTGGATCACCTACCTCTACCTGCCCATCCAGTACGCCGGCTTCGTCGCCGCGGCCTGGCTGTTCGTCGACGGTGACCTGGGCTGGTTCGCCAAGATCGGGCTGGCGATCTCGATCGGCTGCATCGGTGGCATCGGCATCAACACCGCCCACGAGCTCGGCCACAAGAAGGAGAGCCACGAGCGCTGGCTGTCGAAGATCGCGCTGGCGCAGAGCTTCTACGGGCACTTCTACATCGAGCACAACCGCGGTCACCACGTGCGGGTCGCGACTCCCGAGGACCCCGCCAGCAGCCGACTCGGCGAGACGTTCTACGCGTTCTGGCCCCGCACCGTGTGGGGCTCGCTGAAGAGCGCGTGGAACCTGGAGAAGAAGCGCTACGCCCGCCGCAAGCAGCACCCCTTCCGCCTCGGCAACGATGTGCTCAACGCCTGGTTGATGTCCGCGGTGCTGTGGGGTGCGCTGATCGCGGTGTTCGGCTGGGAGCTGATCCCGTTCCTGCTCATCCAGGCGGTCGTCGGCTTCTCCCTGCTGGAGATCGTCAACTACATGGAGCACTACGGCATGCTCCGCCAGAAGGTCGGCCGCGAGGGCCGGAGGCGCTACGAGCGGGTCGACCCCAGCCACAGCTGGAACTCCAACAACATCGCGACCAACGTGCTGCTCTACCACCTCCAGCGGCACAGCGACCACCACGCCAACCCGACCCGGCGCTACCAGACCCTGCGCGACTTCGAGGAGTCGCCGGTGCTGCCGACGGGGTACGCCGGGATGATCGTGCTGGCGCTGTTCCCGCCCCTGTGGCGCCGCGTGATGGACCCGCGGGTCGTGGCGCACTTCGACGGCGACGTCACCCGCGCCAACATCCACCCCGCGAAGCGGGCGAAGGTCCTGCGCCGCTACCCCGCGCCCGCAGCACCCACGCAGGAGCCCACCGCCGAGGACACCGCGGTCGAACTCGACGAGGTGCTGGCCGCCCGGTGTCCCAACTGCGACTACGTGTACGAGGTGGCCGCCGGCGACGAGCGCGAGGGATTCGCCGCCGGCACCGCCTGGCGCGACATCCCCGCCGACTGGTGCTGCCCCGACTGCGGGGTGCGGGAGAAGGTCGACTTCGTCGCCTTCGACCCCGACCGGGTCACCGGGCCCACGGACGCGGTCGCCTGATGCGGATCAGTGTCGACCGCCCGCGCTGCGAGGGCCTGGGGATGTGCGAGTCGATGGCGCCCGATCACTTCGAGGTGGTCGAGGACGACGCCGGCAACGAGACCGTCGACATCCTCGTGCCCGAGCCCGACCCGGCCGACCGCGACCTCGTGCACGCCGCGGTGCAGTCCTGCCCGGTGCTGGCCCTCACGCTGACGGGCTGACCCCGACGGGCCCACCCCGACGGGCCGACCCCGGCCGCGACGGGGTCCCTACGATGGCCCCATGGTGGCTGGTGGACCCGACGGCGCGGCGGTGACGAGCGCCCCCGCGCGAGCGGTCCCGACCCGCGATGCGCTGCTCGACCGCGCCGCCGAGGTCACCTGCGGCCCCGGGTGGAGCACGATCACGATGGCCAAGCTCGCCGATGCGGTCGGGGTGAGCCGGCAGACGGTCTACAACGAGTTCGGCTCCAAGAGCGGCCTGGCCGAGGCGTTGGTGATGCGCGAGCTGCGCCGGTTCCTCGCGGTGGTCGAGGCCGAGCTGTCGTCGGGCGACGACGTGGTCGACGCGATCCGGCGTACGACGGTCGCCGTGCTGAGCCTTGCCGCCGACAACCCCCTGTTGCACGCGGTGCTCTCAGCCTCCCACGGCACCGGCAACGACCTGCTGCCGTTGCTGACCAGCCACTCGGCCGGCCTGATCGACACCGCTTCGGCGGTG
>JAJUGK010000128.1 GCA_029268205.1 Nocardioidaceae bacterium | reverse complement strand
GGCGGCGTCCGGCGGCAGGAGGGGAATGTTGGCCGAGGTCGTGGTCCTGGGCACGGTCGGAGTTCTCGTCGACGGCGCCCACCGACCGGTCCGCAGTGAGAAGCAGGCGTTGGTCCTGGCCCACCTCGCTCTCGCCCTGGGCACCCCCACGAGCGCGGACGTCCTCGCCGACGAGCTGTGGGAGTCACCGCCGAGCGACCCGATGCACGCCCTCCAGGCGCACGTCTCGCGACTGCGCCAGGCGACCGGCCTGCCGATCGTCCACACCGCGGGTGGTTACCAGCTCGACCCCGACCTGGTCACCACCGACGTCGGTAGGTTCGAGCAGCTGCTGCGGGACGGCGAACGTCGCGGGCAGCATCCGGAGTCGGTCGTCGCGATGATGCGCGAGGCGCTGGGGCTGTGGCGCGGCGACGTCCTCGAGAACCTCCCCCTGAGCGCCTCGTTGCTCGCCCACCGGTCACGGCTCGACCTGCTGCGCGAGCAGGCGGTGACCCGGTTGGCCGACGCCCACCTCGCCGCCGAGCAGCCGGAAGCGGCGCTCCCCCTGCTGCGCGACGCCGTCGGCGCCAACCCGCTCAACGAACGCCACTGGGGCCAGCTGATGACCGCCCTGCACCGGGCCGGTCGGCGGGGGGAGGCCCTGGCGACCTTCGTGCGGGCCCGCGAGGAGCTGGTCGACCACCTCGGGCTCGAGCCCACCGTACGGTTGCAGCAGATCCACCAGGAGATCCTGCAGGACGGGCCCACCGTGGACCACCGCGATCAGCCGGGGAGCGATCCGCTCCGGTCGCCCGAACTCGCCGGGCGTGAGGAGGAGTGGACCGTCCTGACCCGGTTGTGGCGCGAGGCCCGGACCCACCAGCGGGTCGCCGTGATCACCGGGGAGCCCGGGATCGGGAAGACCTACCTGGCATCCCTGTTCGTCCGGGCGCTGGGAACCGGTGCCGTGCACGGAGCGCGTTGCCACGCCGACGGCGGAGTGCCCTTCGAGCCCGTGGCGCAGCTGATCCGCAGCGGCTGCGTGGGCCTGTCGCCGCCGGCCCTCGCCCACCGCTTCACCGGTGACGCCGCGGTCCTCACCCGCCTCGTCCCCGACGTCCTGACCGACCCCGCGGACCCGACCCCGGCGAGCGCGATCCCGCTGGACCCCCAGGTCGAGCGCAACCAACTCCAGCAGGGCATGATCGAATGGTTGCGTCAGATCACCGAGTCCGGGCCGGTGTGCCTGGTGATCGACGATCTGCAGTGGTCCGACACCGACTCCCTGCGCCTGTTGCGGGCGCTGTGGGACCAGTCCGTGGAGCTCCCGGTGCTGTGGGTCGTCACCCTGCGCCTCGGGGAGAGCCTCCATGGCTCCGGCCCCGACCTGATCGCCTCCGCGACCACCCCGTCGCAGACCGTCGTCCACGTCCCGCTCGAGGGACTCGGCCGGGCCGAGGTCGCCGACCTGATGCGGACCGCCCTCGACGACGGGTCGGCGGTGCCGCACCCCGACCACCCGGCCCTCGACGGGATGCTCACCGCCACCGCCGGCAACCCGCTGCTCGTGCTCGAGGCGACCCGGCACCTCGCGTCCCGCGGCGACGACACCGCCGATGCGCTGATCACGGGCACGGTGCCGCCGAGCCTCGCCACGATCGTGGAGTCCCACCTGGGGCGGCTGCCCGCCCCGGCGCGGGAACTGCTCGACCTCGCCGCGGTCGTCGGAGAGGACTTCGATCCCCTCCTCGTCGGGCTCGCCGCCGACCGTGGCCCGCAGGAGGTCGACGAGTTCCTGGCGCTCGGCCAGCACCGCCGGCTCCTGGTCCCGCTCGGCGCCACCCCCCTGCGGTTCCGCTTCCGGCACGCGCTGGTCCATGCCGTCGTGCTCCAGCAGATCCCTCCGCTGCGCCGCGCCCGGCTGCACCTGCGGGTCGCGGCAGCGGTCGACGACCACCCCCACCTCCCCGATCGTCTCCACCTCATCGCCCGGCACCACGTCGGGGCCCTCGGACTGGTGAGCGCCGACGTGGTGGTCCCCCACCTGCTGGCCGCCGCGACGATGTCGATGGAGCAGCGGGCGCCCGCCGCGGCCCTGACGCTCTACCAACAGGCGCGAGACCTGCTCACCCCGACCTCGCCGCCGTGGCAGCGCTGCGAGGTCTACGTCGGCCTCGGGGAGGCGGGCTTCCGCGCGGGCATCGACTACCGCGCCGACCTCCTCGAGGCCGCCCGGTTGGCGAGCCGGGCCGGCGACGTCGACCGCCTCGTCCGCGCGGCGGTGGCCAACAACCGCGGGTGGTACTCCAGCATCGCCGAGGTCGACCGCGACCGGGTCGCGGTGATCGAGACGGCCCTGGCCATGCTCGCCGACGACGGCGACGCTCGCCACGACCCGTCACGTGCCCGGATCCTGGGGTTGTGGGCGATGGAGAACGTCCGCGACCCGTTGCGACGCAAGGACGCGCTCCGGCGCAGCGAGCAGGCGTTGCAGATCGCCGAGGACCTCGACGACCCCGCCCTGCTCGGCGAGATCCTGTGCCATCGGTACTCGGTGCTCTACGCGACCTTCGCCGATCCGGTGGGGACCTTCGAGCTCGCCCAGCGGGTCGACGCACTCGCGAACTCGCGGATCGATCCCGAGCTCCAGCTCAACTCCGCGATCGCCGTCGCCCAGTCGGCGATGACGGTCGGGGACTTCGCCGTCGCGGACTCGGCCCTCGACCGGTCCGAGCAGTTGGCCTCGGCGCTCTCGCACCCCGCCCGGATGTGGTTGGTCCGCACCTGGCGGGCCGCGCGCACCGCGCTCAGCGGCGACCTCGCCGCGGCCGAGGCGCAGGCGGCGGATGCCCTCGAGATGGGGCTCGCCTCGGAGCAGCTCGACGCGATGGCGTTCTTCTCCGGCCAGATCTTCGCCTTCCACCATATCTCCGACCGACTCCCCGCGATCCTCGCCGCCGTCGAGGAGCAGGTCGCCGAGCTCGACCACATCCCGGCGTGGCAGGCGGCGTACGCCGTCGCGCTGCTCAGCGTCGACCGTCGCGACGAGGCCCGCGCCATCGTCGACCGCTTCCACGAGCGCAACTTCGAGGACCTCCCGCTGGATGTGCTCTATCTGTCCGGACTGAGCTACCTGGCCGAGGCCGTCGCCGAGCTCGACCACGCCGACGCCGCTCCGGCCCTGTACGACGCGCTGGTCCCCTACCGCGGGATGGTCGCCACGAACGCGACCATCGATTCCGGCCCGATCGACCTCGCCCTGGGCCGGCTCGCGACGGTGTGCGGACAGGCGCCGCTCGCCCGCCACCACCTCGCCGACGCCGAGGCGTGGTGCCGCCGGGTGGGCGCGCCACTGTGGCTCGCCCGGGTCGAGCGGGCCCGCGGGGCCCTACCGACCGCGGACGACTGACGCCGACCGCACCGGCAGCGGCCGGGGACGGCCGCGCTCAGTCGTCGCGCCGGCGAGGGACGACGCGCTCCAGGGTCTCGGGGTCGCGGGCCACCACGGTGGTCCCGTCGTCCGCGGTGATGATCGGGCGTTGGATGAGGATCGGGTGCGCGACCATCGCGGCGATCCACCGCGACCGGTCGGCCGGCGTACGTCCCCAGTCGGCGAGCCCGAACTCGCGCGCGACCGGCTCGCCGGTGCGAGCGATGTCCCAGGGCTCGAGTCCCAGCCGGGTGAGCACGGCCTCGAGCTCCGTGGCGGAGGGCGGATCCTCGAGGTAACGCCGCTCGGTGTAGGTCACCCCGCTCTCCTCGAGGGCGCGCACCGCGGTGCGGCACTTGCTGCAGGCGGGGTTGATCCAGATCTCCATGGCCCCATCATGGCCCCGCACGGCGACGACCCCGGCTCGCCGGAGCCGGGGTCGTCGGAGGTCGCTGCAGTCGGCGCTGCAGTCGGGCGCTGTGCTCAGCGCCGGTGGATCAGTAGAGGACGATCCACGCGTGCGGGGAGACCGACTTCACGAACGCCTTGTTCTTGGGGATCACGGCCCGGTAGAACCACTTCTTGCCCTTGCGGACCTGCATCTTGACGGCGAAGACGCTCTTCTTGTTGGTCTTCACCTTCGCGTAGGGCTTCCACTTGCAGCCCTTCTCGCAGTTCTTGCGCTGGATGATGACCCGCTTGCGCTTGTACTTCGGGGCGACCTTGCCCCGGAAGATGCGCTTGTTCTTGTTGACCTTGAGCTTGCCGAACTTGCGCATGACCCGCAGCTGCTTCTTGCCCGCGGAGGGGGACATGACGACCGGCGTCCCGCCCACGCTGCCCGAGCCACCGAGGAAGCGCACCCGGTAGACGGCGTTGCGCACGACCTTCAGCCCGGACAGGGTGACGGTGCCGTAGGTGGTGCCGGACTTGATCGCCTTGAAGCCCTTCTGACCCGCGAGCCGCCGCTCGACGACGTACTGGCCACCCGAGGGCAGCGACTTCCACTGGTTGTCGCTCGGGTCCAGCGCCTGGATGCTCGCGCTGAACGAGAACTTCTGGCCGTGGATCTGGGTCGGCTTCTTGTAGGCCTTCAGCGTCGGGCTGACCACGACCTGGGCGACCTTGGTCTGGATCTGCACCGGCTCCTCGGCCGTGGCGCTGCTCGCGGCGACGACCGGCATGCCGAGCAGGCCGACGGTCACGAGGCTGGCAAGAACTCTGTGATTGCGCATCGCGCTTCCCCCGTTGCGTGTCTGTGGAACTGGTCCTCGCAGCCTACCCCGCGTGCTCCGACGCGGCGAGACCCACCGCCGCCGGCCCCGACCGCGGCGTACGATCCGGCCGTGCCGGAAACGCGACGTGGTCTTCTGTTCGGCGTCGCGGCGTACGCGATGTGGGGGTTCTTCCCGCTCTACTGGCGCCTGCTCGAGGAGACCGGCGCGCTCGAGCTGCTCGCGGCCCGGGTGACGTTCTCGCTGCTGGTGATGGTGGTGCTGGTCCTGGCGCTGCGCAGACTCGAGACGTTCGGTGCGATGGTCCGCGACCGGCGGCTGCGGTGGTTGCTCACCATGGCGGCGGTGCTGATCTCCGGCAACTGGTTCATGTTCATCTGGGGGGTCAACAACGGCCGGGTCCTGGAGATCTCGCTCGGCTACTTCATCACCCCGCTGGTCAGCGTGCTGCTGGGCGTGGTGGTGCTGCGCGAGCGGCTGCGGGCGACCCAGTGGGCCGCCGCCGCGCTGGCGCTGGTCGCCGTCGTGGTCCTGGCGCTGGACTACGGGCGGCTGCCCTGGGTCGGCATCACGCTCGCGTTGACGTTCGGCTTCTACGGCCTGCTGAAGAAGCAGGCCAACGTGGGCGCCGTGGAGAGCCTGGCGTACGAGACCCTGGTGATCCTGCCGGTGGCCGCGGGCTACCTGATCTGGTTGGGCGCGGTCGGTGAGGCCTCCTACCTCGACATGGGGCCGGGCACGTTCGTGCTGCTGGCCGGCAGCGGCCTGCTCACCGCCCTGCCGCTGCTCTGCTTCGGGGGTGCGGCGACACGGGTGACGCTGACGACGATGGGGCTGCTGCAGTACATCGCGCCCACGCTGCAGTTCCTGATCGGCGTGCTGATCTTCTCCGAGGCGCTCCCGCTGTCGCGGCTGGCGGGCTTCGTCCTCGTCTGGACCGCACTGGTGGTGTTCACCGTCGACGCGTGGCGGCACCGACGCCGTCAACTGCGCCTGGGCGCGCTGGCGTCCTCGGCCGCCTGAGCGGTCAGGCGGTGCGGGTCGCGACGACCTCGGCGAAGTCGTGCAGCGCCTGGCGGGCCGGACCTGCCGGGAGCACGGCGAGGTGCTCCTGGGCCTCCCGGGCGAGCCGCTCGACATAGGCCCGTGCCTCGCCGATCGCCGGGTGCGCCCGCAGCAGCGCCAGGGTCTCCGCGTGCCGCGCGTCGTCGCTGAGGTCGGCGCCGAGGAGCTCCTTGAGCCGGTCGTCGGCCGCGGCGCCCGAGCGGCGCGCCAGCAGCACCGGCAGCGTCGCGACCCCCTCGCGCAGATCGGTGCCGGGGGTCTTGCCGGACTCGTCGCTGTCGCTGGTCACGTCGAGGATGTCGTCGGAGAGCTGGAAGGCGACCCCGACCTTCTCGCCGTAGGCCGTGAGCGCCTCGACGACCTCCTGCGGGGCGCCGGCGAAGCGGGCGCCGTACAACGCCGAGGTGGCGATCAGCGATCCGGTCTTGCCCGCGACGACGCGCAGGTAGTGCTCGAGCGGGTCGTCGCCGGGCTGGGGCCCGAGGGTCTCGAGGATCTGTCCCTCGACCAACCGGTTGAACGTCTGCGCCTGGATGCGGACCGCGTCCGCGCCCAGGTCGGCGGTGAGCTCGGAGGACTTCCCGAACAGCCAGTCGCCGGTGAGGATCGCGACCAGGTTGTCCCACCGGGCGTTCGCCGAGGCGGCACCGCGACGCAGGTCGGCCTCGTCCATCACGTCGTCGTGGTAGAGCGAGGCCAGGTGGGTCAGCTCGACCACGCAGGCCGCGGTGACGATGTCGTCGCCGGACGGGTCGCCCAGCTCGGCGGCGAGCAGCACCAGCAGCGGACGGAACCGCTTGCCGCCCGCCTGGAGCAGGTGCCGGGCCGCCTCGGTGACGAACGGCGCCTCGCTGACGACGTGCTGCGCCAGCGCTTGCTCCACCTCCGCCAGGCGGGTCCGCAGACGGGCCTCCAGCGCGCCGTCGGTGACGGGCAGCGCGAGGGACGGCGAGGTGGCGGTCACGGCGGTCTCGTACTCCTGGTCGGCCACCCGGGCGGGCGACGGGGTCAGCGGATGAACTCGCCGGCGGAGGCTGCGAGCTCGAGCACCGGGCCGGGCACGATGCCCAGCGCGACGGTCGCGGCGACGCCGACGGCGATCACGATAGTCGTGAGCACACTGGGACGGGCCACGGTGGGTCCGTCACCGACCGGCTCGGCGAAGTACATCAGCACGATCACGCGGATGTAGAAGTACGCCGCCACGGCGCTCATCAGCACCGCGCCGACCACCAACGGCCAGGCGCCCGCGGAGAGCGCGGAGCTGAACACCGCCCACTTGCCGACGAACCCGCTGGTCAGCGGGATGCCGGCCATGCCCATCAGGAACACCGCGAAGACCCCCGCGATCACGGGCGACTCCTTGCCCAGGCCGGCCCAGCGGTCCAGGCCGGTGGCCTCGCCCCCGCTGTCGCGGACGATCGTCACGACCGCGAAGGCGCCGACGGTCATGAACCCGTAGGTGACCAGGTAGAACAGCACCGCCTCGAGCGAGGAGATCTGCCCCGGGGCGAGCGCGCCGAGCTGCTGGGCGCCGACGAAGCCGACGAGCAGGAAGCCCGCGTGCGCGATCGAGGAGTACGCCAGCAGGCGCTTGATGTCGGTCTGGGTCAGGGCGAGCACCGAGCCGATCACCATCGTCAGGCCGGCCACGATCCAGATCATCGGGGCCCAGTCGACCCGGGCACCGCCGAAGGCGACGTAGAACAGGCGCAGCAGCGCGCCGAACGCGGCGACCTTGGTGCAGGCGGCCATGAACGCGGTGACCGCCGTGGGCGCACCCTGGTAGACGTCGGGGGTCCAGGCATGGAACGGCGCCGCACCGACCTTGAACAGCAGCCCGACCGAGATCAGACCGATGCCCGCCAGCAGCAGGGCGTCACCGCCGATGCGCCCGGTGACCGCTGCGCTGATCTGCGCGAACTGCATCGAGCCGGCGTACCCGTAGACGAGCGCGATGCCGTAGACGAAGAAGCCGGAGCTGAACGCGCCGAGCATGAAGTACTTCAGCGCGGCCTCCTGCGAGAGCAGGCGGCGACGACGGGCCAGGCCGCAGAGCAGGTAGAGCGGGAGCGAGAGGACCTCGAGCGCGACGAACATCGTCAGCAGGTCGTTGGCCGCGGGGAACAGCATCATGCCGCCGACCGCGAACATCATCAGCGGGAAGACCTCGGTGTGCTCCATGCCCCTGCTGGAGGCCTCGCGCTCGGCCTCGGTGCCGGGCAGCGCCGCCGCCTGGCCGGCGAAGGCGGTCACGCCGTTCTCGAGCCGGCGCTCGGCGAACAGCAGCGCCGAGATCAGCGCGAGCACGAGGATCAGGCCCCACAGGAAGATCGAGGGGCCGTCGACGGCGATCGCACCCTCGACGGCGATGGCACCCAGGGCGAGGCCCTCGGCCCGCTCGTCGAGTCCGAGGCCGACCCAGATGGTGGCACCCAGCGCGCCGGCGAAGGCCACCAGTGTGAGCACGGTCTGCGCGGCGTACCGCGCGCGGCGGGGGGCGAACGCCTCCACGAGCACGCTCACCACGGCCGCGCCGAAGACGATCAGCAGCGGCAGGATGAGGCTGTACTCGACGCTCGGCGCCGT
>JAJUGK010000127.1 GCA_029268205.1 Nocardioidaceae bacterium | reverse complement strand
GGCCAGCGGACGTCGACATCGGTGGCGGAGGTGGCCAGCAGGTCGCGGGCGAGGACGACCTTCTCCAGCTCGCCGGCGCTGATCCGCTCCACCGCCTCGGCCACGACCAGCTGCCAGCGCTCGCCGTCGAGGTGGGCATCGGCGAAGGCGACCTCCGTCGGCGGCTCGGGTGGCGTGGTCGTCGTCAGGGCCGGCGGCGGCAGCAGCTCACCGCGGCTGACGGTGGTGATCCAAGTGGTCTCGCCCTTGCGGCCGACGATCACCTCGGGGACGGTCAAGACCGAGTCGCCGGGCTCGTCGGCGAAGGCGAAGCTGCCGAAGGCCACGAGGCCGCTGCCCGGCAGGCGTACCTCGTCGCGCACCACGGCGGTGCCGACGAGATCGGCCCACCACGCCGAGGCGCGGGCGAAGCGGTCGGCACCGGTGGGGCGCACCTCGGCAGCGCGGCCCCAGCCGACCAGGCCCTCGCCGCGGCGTACCCAGGCGAACGGGTGCTCCGGGGGGAGGAGGTCGAGCAGCGGGCCGGGATCGGCCACGGCGACGGTACGGACGATGAGCGGCCCCGGGGTCGCGGACGGACCGTCGGGACGGAGTGCGGGGGAGTCGACCGACGCGAGTCGGCCGGCGTCGCTGGTGCCGGTGCTCATCACCGACCGAGCCTACGGCGCGACGCCACGCGGACCCTCGTAGGGTTCAGGGGTGACCCGCGCCTCCCTGGACAAGCAGCCGCACGAGGTCGTCGCCATGTTCGACGACGTCGCCCGCCGCTACGACATCACCAACGACGTGCTCTCCCTGGGCCAGGACCGGCGCTGGCGCACCGCGGTCATCGACGCGGTCGACCCGCAGTTCGGGGAGCGGGTGCTCGACCTGGCGGCCGGCACGGGGACCTCGAGCCTGCCGTTCACCGACCGTGGGGCTTACGTCGTGCCGTGCGACTTCTCCCAGGGGATGCTCCGCGTCGGCAAGCGGGCCCGGCCGCAGCTGCCGTTCGTCGCCGGCGACGGCACCCGGCTGCCGTTCCCCGACGCGACCTTCGATGCGGTGACGATCTCCTTCGGCCTGCGCAACATCGTCGACCCGTTGGCCGGCCTGGCCGAGCTGCGCCGGGTCACCAAGCCCGGCGGCCGGCTCGTGGTGTGCGAGTTCAGCACCCCGACCTGGGCGCCGTTCCGGGTCGTCTACCTGGAGTACCTGATGAAGGCGCTCCCCGCGGTCGCCCGAGCGGTGTCCTCCAGCCCAGACGCCTACGTCTACCTCGCCGAGTCGATCCGGGCCTGGCCCGACCAGCGCGGCCTCGCCGACCGGATCGCCGCGGCCGGCTGGCACTCGGTGCGCTGGCGCAACCTCTCCGGCGGCATCGTCGCGCTGCACCACGCCACCGCGTGACCGGCCCCACGGTTCGCCGGGCGGCTGCGGCTGATTTAGGCAACATCTCTGTTGTTTAAACCCGCAGGTCAGAGGCGGTTTGGGCACCATCCACCCGGGGTTCGCGCGTGAGGGACGTCATGTCTAGACTGTCGCCGCGAGACGTAAGTGAAACCGTTCACAACCTCACGACCTGACCGTCGTACGCGCCTCCGGAGCCCCTCCGCCGCGCCCCGTCCCCCGGTCGGTGGTCGTTGACAAGGAGTCGAAGGAATGGAGCTCTACACTCCGGTCCTGGCTTTGGCGGCGATCGCCGGGGCGTTCGCGATCTTCTCCGTGGTGATGTCCGCGGGTGTCGGTCCCAAGCGCTACAACCGGGTACGCCTGGACTCCTACGAGTGCGGCATCGAGCCCACCCCCCAGCCGTACGGCGGGGGCCGGTTCCCGGTGAAGTACTACACGGTCGCGATGACCTTCATCATCTTCGACGTCGAGATCATGTTCCTGGTCCCGTGGGCGGTCTACTTCGACCAACTGCGGTGGTTCGGGCTGATCGCCGTCGTCCTCTTCCTCTTCAACATCACCGCCGCCTACGCCTACGAATGGCGACGCGGCGGCCTGGACTGGGACTGAGAACCGCGATGCACGCACTCCGCCTTCGTTGTCGTCACTCGACGACCCGCTTCGCTCCAAGGTCGCCTTCGCTCCTCCGCCTTGGCGGAGCACGCACCTCGCGGCTCTCAATCGGAGGGTTCAACTGACATGGGAATTGAAGAGAAGCTCCCGAGCGGAGTGCTGCTGACCACCGTCGAGGGGGTTGCCGGCTACTTCCGCAAGGCGTCGTTCTGGCCCGCCACGTTCGGCCTCGCCTGCTGCGCGATCGAGATGATGACCTCCGGCGCCCCGCGCTGGGACACCGGCCGATTCGGCATGGAGGTCTTCCGCGCCTCGCCGCGCCAGGCCGACCTGATGATCGTCGCCGGCCGCGTGAGCCAGAAGATGGCCCCGGTCCTGCGTCAGATCTACGACCAGATGGCCGAGCCCAAGTGGGTGCTCGCCATGGGCGTGTGTGCCAGCTCCGGCGGCATGTTCAACAACTACGCGATCGTCCAGGGCGTCGACCACGTCGTGCCCGTCGACATGTACCTCCCCGGCTGCCCGCCGCGCCCGGAGATGCTCATCGACGCGATCCTCAAGCTGCACGAGCAGGTGCAGAGCACCAAGCTCGGCGCCAACCGCCAGGCGCAGATCCGCGAGCTCGAGGCCGAGGGCCTGGTCGCGCTGCCGACGTCCGAGCAGAAGGGACTCCTGCGGTGACCGAGAACGACGCCACCGACAACATGCCGGAGAACCTCCCGGTCGACCCGCAGTCGCTGCGCCAGCAGCCCCTGGCGACCCGCCGGGGGATGTTCGGCGCCCAGGGCACCGGCGACACCTCCGGGTACGGCGGCCTGGTCAAGCCGGTCACCATGCCCAGCGGCCAGCCGCGTCCGTGGGGCGGCTACTTCGACGAGGTCGCCGACACGCTCGAGGCACGGCTGCGCGACGCCGGCGTCGAGCGGGCGATCGAGAACGTCGTCGTCGACCGCGGCGAGATCACCTTCCACGTACGCCGCGAGGACCTGCCGGTGGTGGCTCGCACGTTGCGCGACGACGACGCCCTGCGGTTCGAGTACTGCGGCGGAGTCAGCGGCGTGCACTATCCCGAGGACACCGGCCGCGAGCTGCACGCCGTCTACCACCTGGCGTCGCTGACCCACAACCGCCGCATCCGGCTCGAGGTCACCTGCCCCGACGCCGATCCGCACATCCCGTCGGTCGTCGACACCTACCCCGCCAACGACTGGCACGAGCGCGAGACCTACGACTTCTTCGGCATCATCTTCGACGGCCACCCCGCGCTCACCCGGATCCAGATGCCCGACGACTGGCCGGGCCACCCGCAGCGCAAGGACTACCCCCTGGGCGGGATCCCCGTCGAATACAAGGGGGCCGAGGTCCCGCCGCCCGACACCCGGAGGGCTTACAACTGATGGTCTCGACAAGCTCGACCAACGAGGGTCGCTCGACCCGCGAGGGTCGCACCAGCAACCAGGACCCGTCCTACGACCCGTACGGCACCTTCGAGGCCGGCTCCGCGGAGACCTCCTCGGGCCGGGTCTTCACCGTCACCGGCCAGGACTGGGACACCGTCGTCCAGGGCGTCGCGGACGAGGGCGACGAGCGCGTCGTCGTCAACATGGGGCCCCAGCACCCCTCGACCCACGGCGTGCTCCGGCTCATCCTCGAGCTCGAGGGCGAGACGGTCACCGAGTGCCGTTGCGGCATCGGCTACCTGCACACCGGCATCGAGAAGAACATGGAGTTCCGCACCTGGGTGCAGGGCGTCACGTTCTGCACCCGGATGGACTACCTCTCCCCGCTGTTCAACGAGGCGACCTACTGCCTCGGCGTGGAGCGGCTGCTCGGCATCGAGGACGACATCCCCGAGAAGGCCCAGGTCATGCGGGTGCTCCTCATGGAGCTCAACCGCATCTCCTCCCACCTCGTCGCGATCGCGACCGGTGGCATGGAGCTGGGTGCGCTGACCGTCATGACGATCGGGTTCCGCGAGCGCGAGCTGGTCCTCGACCTGTTCGAGTTGATCACCGGCCTGCGGATGAACCACGCCTTCATCCGGCCCGGCGGCGTGGCCCAGGACCTGCCCCCGGGTGCGCTGGAGGAGATCCGCGACTTCATCGCCCTGATGAACAAGCGCCTCCCCGAGTACGCCGCGCTCTGCAACGCCAACCCGATCTTCAAGGCCCGGCTCGAGGGCGTGGGCCACATGGACCTCGCCGCCTGCATGGCGCTGGGCATCACCGGCCCCGTGCTCCGCTCGACCGGCCTGCCGTGGGACCTGCGCAAGTCCGAGCCGTACTCCGGCTACGAGGACTACGAGTTCGAGGTCCAGACCTGGGACACCGCCGACGCCTACGGCCGCTTCCGGATCCGGCTCAACGAGATGCACGAGTCGTTGAAGATCATCCAGCAGTGCGTCGACCGGCTCGCCGGCCACGAGGGTGCGCCGGTGATGGTCGCCGACAAGAAGATCGCCTGGCCCAGCCAGCTGGCGATCGGCAGCGACGGCATGGGCAACAGCCTCGACCACATCCGCCACATCATGGGCGAGTCGATGGAGGCCCTGATCCACCACTTCAAGCTCGTCACCGAGGGCTTCCGGGTGCCGCCCGGGCAGGCCTACGTGCCGATCGAGTCCCCGCGCGGCGAGCTCGGCGCCCACGTCGTCTCCGACGGCGGCACGCGCCCCTACCGGGTGCACTTCCGCGACCCGTCCTTCAACAACCTGCAAGCCACCAGCATGATGGCCGAGGGCGGCATGGTCGCCGACGTGGTCGTCGCGATCGCCTCCATCGACCCGGTCATGGGAGGAGTCGACCGATGACCACCCCGCCCAACACCCCGCACCAGCGTCCCGCCCCCGACGGCGCCTCGAGCGCCGCGGAGGCGACCGCGGCGCTGCCGGAGCAGACGCTGACCGAGCTCCGCGAGATCGCGGCGCGCTACCCGCAGCCGCGCTCGGGCCTGCTCCCGATGCTGCACCTCGTGCAGAGCGCCGAGGGCCGCATCACCCCGGCCGGCATCGAGGCCTGCGCCCAGATCCTCGGCATCTCCGCGGCCGAGGTCTCCGGCGTCGCGACCTTCTACACGATGTACAAGCGCCGCCCGGTCGGCGACTACCACGTCGGGGTGTGCACCAACACGCTCTGCGCGGTCATGGGTGGCGACGCCATCTTCGAGCGGCTCAAGGACCACCTCGACGTCGGCAACGACGAGACGACCGAGGACGGCAAGATCACCCTCGAGCACGTCGAGTGCAACGCCGCCTGCGACTACGCGCCGGTGATGATGGTCAACTGGGAGTTCTTCGACAACATGACGCCCGAGACGGCCGTCGAGGTCGTGGACGACCTGCGCAATGGGGTCAACGTGCACTCCACCCGCGGCCCGCGGGTCGGCACCTGGCGCGAGGCCGAGCGCGTGCTCGCCGGCTTCCCCGACGGTCTCGCCGACGACGGCCCGACCGCCGGACCGGCCTCGCTGGCCGGCCTGGAGATCGCCAAGGAGCGGGGCTGGTCGGCGCCCGACGGTGCCGCCGGCCCGGTCGGCTCGACCGTCACCCCAGCCGACGCCGACACCCGGCGGGCCGGGACCGAGTCCGAGATCGCGGCGTCGCCGGCCGACGTCGTACACCCTGACGAGCCCGCCCAGCAGCCGGCCGACGAGGTCGGGAAGGGGGATGACGCGCAGTGAGCGAGAACGCAGGCACCACCGGTGCCCCGGTCGACACGCTGACGCCGGTCCTGTCGGCGCACTGGGACCAGCCGCGCTCCTGGACCCTGGAGTCCTACGAGGCCACCGGCGGGTACGAGGGCCTCAAGCAGGCACTCGGCCGGACCCCCGACGCGATCATCGAGACGGTCAAGGAAGCCGGCCTCCGCGGTCGCGGCGGCGCCGGGTTCCCGACCGGCATGAAGTGGGGCTTCATCCCGCAGGACAGCCCGAAGCCGAAGTACCTCGTCGTCAACGCCGACGAGGCCGAGCCCGGGACCTGCAAGGACATCCCGCTGATGATGGCCAGCCCGCACACGCTGGTCGAGGGCATCGCGATCGCCTCCTACGCGATCCGCGCCAACACCGCCTTCATCTACGTCCGCGGTGAGGTCGTGCACGTGATCCGCCGACTCCAGAAGGCGGTGCAGGAGGCCTACCTCGCCGGGCACCTCGGCAAGAACATCCACGGCTCCGGCTACGACCTCGACGTGATCGTCCACACCGGCGCGGGTGCCTACATCTGCGGCGAGGAGACGGCGCTGCTCGACTCCCTCGAGGGCCGTCGCGGCCAGCCGCGGCTGCGTCCGCCGTTCCCCGCCGTGGCCGGTCTGTACGCCGCCCCGACGGTGATCAACAACGTCGAGTCGATCGCGAGCGTCCCGAGCATCGTGCGCAACGGCGCCGACTGGTTCACCTCGATGGGCACCGAGAAGTCCGCGGGCATGACGCTCTACTCCCTCTCGGGACACGTACGCCGTCCCGGGCAGTACGAGGCGCCGCTCGGCATCACCCTGCGCGAGCTGCTCGACCTCGCCGGCGGCATGCGCGAGGGCGCGGAGCTGAAGTTCTGGACCCCGGGCGGGTCCTCGACCCCGCTCCTGACCGCGGAGCACCTCGACGTCCCGCTCGACTACGAGAGCGTCAGCGCCGCCGGATCGATGCTCGGCACCAAGGCGCTGCAGATCTTCGACCAGACCACCTCGGTGGTCCGGTGCGTGCTGCGGTGGACGGAGTTCTACAAGCACGAGTCCTGCGGCAAGTGCACCCCGTGCCGCGAGGGCACGTGGTGGCTGGTGCAGGTCCTGCAGCGCCTGGAGCGCGGCGAGGGCCAGGAGGGCGACATCGAGTTGCTCCTCGACCAGTGCGACAACATCCTCGGCCGGGCGTTCTGCGCCCTCGGTGACGGCGCGACCAGCCCGATCACCTCGGCCATCAAGTACTTCCGTGAGGAGTTCGAGGCGGGCATGCACACCCCCGCGTGGGAGCTGTTCCCCTACCAGGCGTCCGCCCTGTTCGCGTCGGAGGTGACGGCGTGAGCGCCACCGAGATCTCCGCAGAGGTCGAGAGGACCGATCTGATCACCCTGACCATCGACGGCGTCGAGGTCAGCGTCCCCAAGGACACCCTGGTGATCCGGGCCGCCGAGCAGATCGGCGTGCAGATCCCGCGGTTCTGCGACCACCCGCTGCTCGCACCGGTCGGTGCCTGCCGACAGTGCCTGGTCGAGGTCCCCGACGCCGGCAACGGCCGCGGGTTCCCCAAGCCGCAGGCCTCGTGCACCCTGCAGGTGGCCGATGGCATGGTCGTGCAGACCCAGGCCACCAGCCCCGTCGCCGACAAGGCCCAGCAGGGGATCATGGAGTTCCTCCTGATCAACCACCCGCTGGACTGCCCGGTCTGCGACAAGGGCGGCGAGTGCCCGCTGCAGAACCAGGCGATGTCCAACGGCCGGGGCGAGAGCCGCTACATCGAGGCCAAGCGCACCTACCCCAAGCCGATCAACATCTCGGCGCAGGTGCTGCTCGACCGCGAGCGCTGCATCCTGTGCGCCCGCTGCACCCGCTTCTCCGAGGAGATCGCCGGCGACCCGTTCATCGCGCTCATCGAGCGCGGTGCCCTGCAGCAGGTCGGCATCTACGAGCAGGAGCCCTTCGAGTCCTACTTCTCCGGCAACACCATCCAGATCTGCCCGGTCGGGGCGCTCACCTCGGCGGCCTACCGCTTCCGCGCGCGTCCGTTCGACCTGGTCTCGACCCCGGGCGTCGCCGAGCACGACGCCTGCGGCTCGGCGATCCGGATCGACCACCGGCGCGGCAAGGTCATGCGCCGGCTGGCCGGTGACGACCCCGAGGTCAACGAGGAGTGGATCACCGACAAGGACCGGTTCGCCTTCCGCGCCCCCCAGCAGGCCGACCGCCTCGCCCACCCGATGGTGCGCGACGAGGAGACCGGTGAGCTGCGGGCAGCGTCGTGGCCGGAGGCCTTCGCGGTCGCCGCGCGGGGTCTGGCGGCCGCCGGCGCGGCGGGTGTCCTCACCGGAGGTCGACTGACCGCCGAGGACGCCTACGCCTACGCGAAGTTCGCCCGGGTCGCCCTGGGCACCAACGACGTCGACTTCCGCGCCCGCCCGCTGAGCGCAGAGGAGGAGGGCTTCCTGGCCGAGCACGTCGTGCTCACCGGCCCCGAGGACGCCGTGTCCTACACAGCGCTCGAGCGCGCGACGACGGTCGTGCTGGCCGGGCTGGAGCCGGAGGACGAGGCCGGTGCCGTGTTCCTGCGCCTGCGCAAGGCGGCGCGCAACGGCACCCGGGTCTTCTCGCTCGCGCCCTACACCACCCGCGGTCTGGCCAAGATGCACGGCACGCTGCTGCCGACCACCCCCGGCGAGGAGGCCCGCGC
>JAJUGK010000126.1 GCA_029268205.1 Nocardioidaceae bacterium | reverse complement strand
GCAGGACCAGCACGTTGTCCCGGCCGAGGAGCGCCGCGAACCGCCGTGCGAAGTCCACCGCCGACGGCGAGGGGGTCTCGAACTCGTGGTTGAAGTCGAACAACAGCTGGCCCACGAGCTCGGCGTCAGCCGGGGTCGCGGCGCGGATGGTGCGGTCGCTCATGGCGCATTCTCACGCGACGCGGACACGGTTTGCGACATCTCGCATGTTTCGCGCGGGCAGACTCCTGCGAGATGTCACAAGTCGCGATCACCCTCGTCGGCGGTCAGTGAACCAGGACGGCCTTGACCGCCTCGCCCGCGGCGGTGGCGGCGATCGCACCCTCGAGCTCGGCGACCGGGTAGGTGCGCACGAGCTTCTCGAGCGGGAAGCGACCCTGGCGACGCAGCTCGAGCAGCTGCGGGATGAACACCCGCGGTACGGAGTTGCCCTCGACGATGCCCTGCACCCGGCGACCCAGCTGCATGACCGGGAGCAGGTCGAGGGTCATGCCGGGCGAGGCGCCGACGATGCCGAGCTGGCCGCCCCAGGCGAGGCCGTCGACCAGTCGGGTGAGGACCGGTGCGACCCCGGTGGTGTCGAAGGCGTGCGTGGCACCGCCGCCGGTCAGGTCGAGGATCTGCGCGACCTGGTCGTCGTCCTTGCCGTTGATCGCGTGGGTGGCGCCGAGCTCCCTGGCCAGCTCCAGGCGCTCCTCGACGATGTCGACCGCGATGATCGTGCCGACGCCGGAGGCGGCCGCGGCCATGAGTCCGCTGAGGCCGACGGCGCCGGTGCCGGCGATGACGATGCTGTCGAGCGGGCCGGGCTCGAGCACGTTGAGGATCGCTCCGGCGCCGGTCTGCACGCCGCAGCCGAGCGGGCCGAGCAGGTGCTCGTCCTCGGGGGCGACCCACGCAGGCACCTTGGTCAGGTCGCGGGCGGCGACCAGGCCGTGGGTGGCGAAGGACGACTGGCCGAAGAAGCTCGAGCCGACCGGCCGACCGTCCAGGGTGGTCTTGTAGGACCCGTCGGGGCGCGCCAGCGCGAAGTTGATGTCGTTGAACTGCTCGCAGTTGAACGGCTTGCCGAGCAGGCAGGTGCGGCATTGGCCGCAGGAGGTGTAGGAGGCCATCACCCGGTCGCCCTCGGCGAACTCGGTCACCCCGGCCCCGACGGCCTCGACGACGCCTGTGCCCTCGTGGCCGTAGATCGCGGCGGGGAAGTCGTCCTGGTGGACGACGTCACGGGCGAACAGGTCGGTGTGGCACAACCCCGTCGAGGTGTAGCGGACCAGGACCTCGCCCGGCCGTGGGTCGTCGAGCTCGATCCCCCCGACCAGCTCGAAGGTGCCGCGCGGCTCGCGGAGGACGTGGGCGCTGATCGTGGTCGGCATCGGGGGCTCCTCTCGACGGTGTCCCTCCACCGTAGCCCCGATTGTTGAGATGTCAACTATCGCAGGTCCGGGGCCGCCTTCCCGGTGAAGAACGGGAGGTCGAGGTAGGTCCTGATGCCGGGCTCGGCGGCGACGACGGCCGGGATGGCGTTCACGCAGTGGTTGGCGGTCGAGACCACGCCCGGGTTGCGCTCGAGGCCGGCGGCGATGCTCTCGGGCTGCAGGCCCTTGATCACCGCCGTGACCGTCGGGTCGCCGACCACCTCGACCTCGAACCGCTCGCCCTCGGCGCCCAGCGTCCAGTCGGGGTCGAAGCCCTCCTCGCCCATCAGCCAGTTGACCCGCGCGGAGACCACCGGCTCGCCGTCGACGGTCGCCTCCCAGCGGTACCGGCGGGCGGCCACCTGGCCGGGTTCGATGGTGCCGATGGGCGAGTCGATCGGGGCGGTGGCCACGGCGACCTCCTCGGTGGTGGAGGTGCGGGCGTCGGTGCCGAAGCCCATCGCGTCGATGATCATCCGTAGCGACTGCTTGAACCCCGCGCCCAGCAGCGACGCCATCGGCGAGGCCATCGCCTGCTCGGGGGTGAGCCCGAAGCCCATGATGTCGCGGACGACGTCCGGGGCGCCGTAGGTGCGGATGTCGGAGAACTCCTCCGCGCGCACGAACCGGGCGCCCGCCACCCAGCCGGAGATCAGCAGCGGCAGTCGCTCGGTGATGCCGCCGGGGTGGATGCCGGTGCCGTGCAGGGTGGCCGCGCCCGTCGTGCACGCCTCGATCAGCGCGGCGGAGCGTGCGGGGTCGGGGTAGACCCAGCCGGTCGGGGTGACGACGTTCTTGCCCGAGGCCAGCAGGGCAGCGACCTCGTCGGCGTTCGGCATCAGCGGGGCGTAGACGACGCAGTCGGCGTCCAGCGCCAGGATCGCCTCGGCGTCGTCGGTCGCGGTGACCCCGAGCGGTTCGCGGCCGAGGAGCTCGCCGACGTCGCGGCCGGACTTGTCGGCGCTGTGCACCCAGCAGCCCACGAGCTCGAGGTCGGGGTGCTGGAGCACGCACTCGATGGCGGCGCGGCCCACACCGCCGGTGGCCCACTGGACTACGCGAATCGTCATGGGCGGAGTCCAGAGCACCCCGGGGGTCGGGTCAACCCGGTGTCCCGATGACCCGTACGCCGACGACGCCGGGCACCGAGCGGGCCAGTGCGGTGGCGAGCCGGTGCTCGGGCGGGTCCGGTGGGCCGTCGATCTCGGCGACGCCGTGGTCGACGTCGACGGTCCAGTCGGGTCGCCCGGCCGCCTCGAAGAGGTCGGCGACCTCCTGCTCGAGCAGGTCGTCGGGCCGGGCGAGCACGCGGACGACGTCGCGGCGGCTGATCACGCCGACGGCCCGACCCTCGTCGTCGATCACCGGGAGGCACTTCATGCCGTGGGTCATCACCAGGTCGATCGCCGCGACCAGGTCGGTGTCGGGGCCGGCGGTGATCACGTCGGTGGTCATCACGTCCTCGACGAAGGTGAACGGCGGGGGCGGCTCCTCGAGCGTGGGCAGGACGTGCAGGCGCGCGTCCGGGGTGACCAGGTCGCGCAGCAGGTCCACCTCGCTGACGACGCCGACCACCCGTCCGTCGTCGTCGACGACGGGCAGGGAGGTGATGTCGTTCTCGTCCAGCAGCTGCAGGGCGGCCTTCACCGACCGCTCGCCCCGGGTGGTGACGGGGTCGGGCGTCATCAACTCTCGGACCAGCACGGGTTCCTCCTCCGCAGGTGGATACCCATCGTGCCCCCGCACCGGCCCGGCGCGGAACGGCCGAAGGTCCCGAGCCGGGGGACGGAAGGTCCGCGCCGCCGGTCGCCCGGCACCCGGCGCCCGAGGCGGGTCAGGAGGCGGGCGAGGCCTCGTACGTGCGCAGCCGCTCGGCCAGCCCGATCGCGATCTGGCGGGTGACCGAGGGGTGGGAGTCGAGCAGGGTCGAGAAGCTGCGCGGGTCGAGCACCAGCAGCTCCATGGGGGTGGTGGCGACCACGGTGGCCGACCGCCGGCTGGTGCGGTCGAGCAGGCTCATCTCGCCGATCATCTCGCCGGTGCCAATCCGCGCCACGACCTTGTCGTCGACCCGGACCTCCGCCTCGCCGGAGACGACCACGAAGGCCTGGGTGCCGACATCGCCCTGCGCGGTCAGCTGCGCACCCGCCTCGACGTTGGCCTCGTCGACGAGCGGCTCGATGTGCTTGAGCTCCTTGGGCGTGCAGGCGCGGAAGAGCGGGAGCGAGGCGAGCAGGTCGCGCTTCGACGTACGGGTCATGGCGAGGTCTCCTGACGACAGTGGTGCGGCCCGGGGGCCGGCGGGGGTGAGCCCGCGTCTATGTCTACCGCACCCACCCTCGTGCGGCAGCCGGAATCGTGGGGTCGCGCGCACCGCCCGGGGCCCGGGAATCAAACCGCGGACCGCGGCGTTACCCTAATGATTCAAGCTTCAACTATGGGCCAGGGGGAGCCCAACGAGACGGAAGGAAGGTGGACGACGTGGTCGTCTACAACGAGTTGGTGGCCGTCACCGCCGGTGCCGGACTCATCGGCTTCGCGGCGTTCCTGGCCGACCTGCGCAACAACCGCCGCATCCGCAGCGAGGGCTGGGCGGCGTTCTTCGGCGTGACCGGTCTGCTGCTGTTCGTCCTGGGCGTGCACACGACGGTGACCTGGCCCTTCGGCGGCGACGGCTTCGAGTACGCCAACATCGCCTTCGGCCAGCCGGCGGCCGGCTTCGGTGCGCTGCTGCTGCTCGCGGCGGTCTACCTGTGGCGCAACCGCGCGCAGTACGACGGGGAGGTCGAGGTCGCCAACGCCGAGACCCTGGCCGACCTGCGCCCGGCGAGCATCTTCGTCGGCACCATCGGCCTGTCGATGGCCGTCCTGGCGATCACGTTCGTGCGCTACCAGCTCGGCGCTGCCCCGCCGGAGGAGCCGATCAGCGGCCGCGTCGGGCACATCCCGCTGATCGAGGCGGTCTTCCTCGGCGGCCTGTGGGGCGTCGTCGCGCTCGGCGCGATCCTGTTCGCCATCGCCGTGTGGTTCCACCGTCCGCACCTGCTGAAGTGGGCGGTCGTCGCCTGGGTGATCGGCGGCGTGGTGTTCCTCGGCTTCGGCGCGATGAACTTCTACACCCACATCGGGATGTACGACAACATCGCCAACGGCACGATGATCAAGTGGTGACCTGAGTCCCCACACCTCCTGATCGGGCTGATCGGGGTGGGTTCGATGCCTCCGGTGCATCGGATCCACCCCGTTGTCGGTCCCGGGCCGTCTAGCCTGTCGCCATGGTGCAGGTGGTCGTCGTCGGAGCCGGGTTGGCCGGTCTCGCCGCCGCGCGGCGGCTGGTCGCCGACGGGCACGAGGTGGTCGTGCTGGAGGCGCGCGACCGGGTCGGCGGTCGGGTCGAGGGGACGACGCTGGCGGACGGCACTCACCTCGAGCTCGGCGGGCAGTGGATCGGCGAGGGGCACGACCGGATGCGGGCACTGGTCGCCGAACTGGGACTGGAGACGTTCCGGACCTACAACGACGAGGGCCGGCTGACTCTCGAACTGCTCGGCAGGCGCACCACGATGGCCGCGCACAAGGGCGCCGTCCCGAAGCTGTCGCCGTTCGCGCTGGCCGACCTCGCCCGGGGGCTGCGGCGGTTCGACCGGCTGGCCCGGCGCACCGACCTCGACCGCCCGTGGGCCTCGCCCGACGCGGCGCGGCTGGACGGACAGACCTTCGAGTCCTGGGTACGCCGCACCCTGCGCACGCGGGCGGGACGGGCGTACTTCCGCATCGCCTGCGAGGCGGTCTGGGCCACCGAGACCGCCGACGTCTCGCTGCTGCACGCGCTGTTCTACGCCCGCTCCAACACCGACCTCGAGACGCTCCTGGCCGTGGACGCCGGCGCCCAGCAGGACCGCGTGGTCGGCGGCAGCGTACGGGTCGCCGAGGCGATGGCGGCCGAGCTGGGGGAGCGGGTCGTGCTGGGCGCGCCGGTGCGGCGCATCGAGCAGGACCCCGATGGCGTACGGGTGCTCACCCGTGCGGGGGAGACCTACGCCGCCGACCACGCGATCATCACCCTCCCGCCCACGCTCGCCGGTCGGCTGGAGTACGCCCCGGCCCTGCCGTCGTGGCGCGACCAGCTCACCCAGCGGACGCCCGCCGGAGCGGTGATCAAGGCGTTCGCGATCTATCCCGAGCCGTTCTGGCGCTCGCGCGGGCTCAACGGCCAGGTGGCCTCCGACGTCGGTCCGGTCAAGGTCGTCTTCGACAACTCGCCGCCGACCCCGGGGCCGGGCGTCCTGATGGGGTTCTTCGAGGGGCAGGAGGCCCGTACCTGGGCACGCCGCACCCCCGAGGAGCGGCGCAGCGCCCTCGTCGAGTGCCTGGTGCGCTCCTTCGGGCCGGACGCAGCCGCGCCGGTCGACTACCGCGAGCGCGACTGGATGGCCGAGGAGTTCACCCGCGGGTGCTACGGCGCGCACTTCGGCCCCGGCGTCTGGACCGGGTACGGCGAGGCGTGGCGCGCCCCGGTCGGCCGCCTCCACTGGGCCGGCGCCGAGTGCGCGCCGCGGTGGAACGGCTACATGGAGGGCGCGGTGCGCTCGGGCGAGGACGTTGCGCAGACTTTGGCGACCGGTGGACGATCGTCCCGTGGCGGGCACCGACTTCAAGAGAACGCTCGACAGCTACCGCGCGAAGGCCGGTGAGGTGCGCTTCGTCGAGGTGCCCGAGCTGACCTACCTGATGATCGACGGGGCCGGCGACCCCAACACCGCTCCCGCGTTCGCGGAGTCGGTCGCGACGCTCTACCCCGTCGCCTACGCGCTGAAGTTCCACAGCAAGCGCGCGCTCGAGCGCGACTACGTCGTCCCACCCCTGGAGGGGCTGTGGGACGTGGTCTCCGGCGCCGAGCACGACCGGGAGCGCTGGACCGGACGCTGCTGCTGATGGTGCCCGACTGGCTCGACGAAGAGGCGTACGCCGCCGCGGTGGAGACCGCGGCCGCGAAGGGCAGCGCACCCCGGCTCGCGCAGCTCCGGCTGGAACGGCTGGCCGGTCGGCACCACGAGGTCTACCTCAGCGATCTGCGGCGGACGGCGCCGGAGAAGCTGCGCACGATCCTGCGGCAGCCGGTCGTCAGCGGCCGAGTTCGTCCGCGGCGGGCAGGCCGAGGTGGATCCGCAGCGCCGCGCGGTCGACGACCGGCCACCCCGCCGCTCCGCACCTCGTGCCCGACCACGAGCGTCCCCGTCCGACCGTGTCGGGCGACGCGGTTGCCGATCGGCCACGTCCGGAGCCGTGCGGCCGATGCTCGTGACCCGTCATGGACGGTAGCGGCCGTCACCGACGACCACCCCCGCCCGGCTACCGTGAGCCGGATGGAACCGGTCGTCCACACCAGGTCCGGCCGCGTGCGCGGCACCACGGAGCAGGGCATCGCCCGCTTCCTCGGCATCCCGTACGCCGCCAGCCCCACCGGCCCGCGGCGGTTCGCGGCGCCCCAGCCGCCCGACCCCTGGGACGGGGTGCGCGACGCGCTGGAGTTCGGTCCCACGCCGCCCTCGCCCGGCTACAGCCCGCCGTACGCCCGGATCCTCCCGCACCCGCAGATCCCCGGCGACGACTGGCTGACCCTCAACGTCTGGGCCCCCGAGGGCGCCAGCGGCCTGCCGGTGATGGTCTGGATCCACGGCGGGGCGTTCACGATGGGCAACAGCGCACCGGGGATGTACGACGGCAGCGCGTTCGCCCGCGACGGCGTCGTGCTGGTGAGCCTGAACTACCGCCTCGGCATCGACGGGTTCGGCTACCTCGCCGACGCCCCCGCCCCCGCCAACCGGGGCCTGCTCGACCAGGTCGCCGCGCTGCGCTGGGTGCACGACAACATCGGCGCCTTCGGCGGTGACCCCGACAGGGTGACCGTCTTCGGCGAGTCCGCCGGGGCGATGAGCGTCGTCAGCCTGATGGCGATGCCGGCGGCGCGGGGGTTGTTCGCCCGGGCGATCGCGCAGAGCGGGGCCGCCCAGGCCGCCGCCACCCCGGCCGACGCCGCCGGCGTCACCGACGAGGTCGCCCGGCAGCTGGGCACCGACGCCACCGCCGCGGCGTTCGGTGCGATCGGACTCGAGGAGCTGACCCGCGCGCAGAGTGCCGCCGGCGACGCCGTGAGCGCGGCACCGACGAGGTTCGGGGCCTCGATCGTCGCCGCCCAGATGGCCTTCGTGCCGGTGGTCGACGGCGATGTCCTGCCCGAGCACCCGCTGACCGCCATCCGGTCCGGCAGCGCCGACCGGGTGCCGCTGCTGACCGGCACCACCGCCGAGGAGTACCGCTTCTTCCTCGTCCCCGAGGGGCTGGTCGACGACATCACCGACGAGCGACTCACCACGATGGTGCGCGCCCGGGGCATCCCTGACGACGTGCTCGCGCTCTACCGCCGCAACCGTCCGCAGGCGCATCCTGCCGACGTCGCGGTCGCGCTGCTCGGCGACGCGTTCTTCCGCCAACCGGCCCTCGATCTGCTCGCCGCGCATCCGGGGCGGTCGTGGATGTATGAGTTCGCCTGGCACAGCCCCCACCTCGGGTTGGGCGCGGCGCACGCGATGGAGATCCCCTTCGTCTTCGACACCCTCAACGGCCCGCACGCCGTCGACCTCACCGGCACCCAGCCGCCGCAGACCCTCGCCGACACGATGCACGCCGCCTGGGTGCGGTTCGCCACCGACGGTGACCCGGGGTGGCCGGCGTACGACCTCGAGCGGGCGGTGATGGTCTTCCGCGAGGAGGACCCCGCCGTGGTCGAGGATCCCCGCGGCGACGAGCGTCAGGCCTGGCAGAACGGCGGGTGACCGGGCGCGTTCCTCAGCCGCGCACGCTGCGCCGGTCGTCGGGGTGGCGGGTGGTGAGCCCGGCCCGGTCGAGGTGGGCGAGCAGCGGCAGGACGACCCGGCGACTCGTGCCCAGCTCCTGACGCGCCTGGCTGGTGGTGAACGGCTGGGGGAGCGCGGCCAGCCGCGCCGCGGCGACCGCCGCCGCGTCGGGCAGCAGCACGATGCCCTCGCCGAGGTCGAGCAGCCGGCCGGCCCG
>JAJUGK010000125.1 GCA_029268205.1 Nocardioidaceae bacterium | reverse complement strand
CGTGCCAGAAGAGCCCATACGGCAGCCCGATCGGGCCCGGGAGCGGGAGGTGCGGAATGCCCCCGTCGGGCGAGACCAGGACGAACTTGTGGCGGTCCGCGGCATCGTCGAGCTCGGTGCTGTTCATGCTCGCCGTGCCGCCCGCACCGCGGGGCCCGCCGCTGCCTGGGCCGGACCGGAGATCGCGCCGCCGGTGGAGACCAGGGCGCCCAGCGCGAGCGAACCCGCCATCAGCGAGCGGAGGAGGGTGACGCGAGGTGCCGTCATCCGCGTGACGATATCGACGATCGCAGTCCGGCGTCCGGGGTTCGGGCGGACGCGTTCTCGCGCGCGCCGTCCGGCGCGGAGTGGGAGCCGCGTGCCGGACTCGAACCGGCGACCTTCGCTTTACAAGAGCACTGCTCTACCAACTGAGCTAACGCGGCGTCACCGGACCGGGGTCCGGGGAGCGGTCACATGCTAGACGCGGGGCGCGTCACGTTTTCGGCTGCCCGGCCCCGGGCACGGTGCAGACAGGCGATCACGCATCGCCACCCCCGACATCAACGAGGAGGACGCGATGGGTCTCGACGACAAGCTCAGCAACAAGGCCGACGAACTCAAGGGCAAGGGCAAGGAGTCCTACGGCAAGGCCACCGACGACGAGTCGATGGAGACCGAGGGCAAGGTCGACCAGGCGAAGGGCAACCTCAAGCAGGCCGGCGAGAAGGTGAAGGACGCCTTCAAGAGCGACTGATCCTCTTCCGCTCGACCGGACCCCGCGATCCCCCGATCGCGGGGTCCGGTGCGTCCAAGGAGGTGTCTGGGCAGGGAACGCAGCGACCCGCGGGCGTGGTGCTCTCGCACCGTCCGGGGGGACGTGCCCCGGGCGCCCGCGGGTCGGGTGACTGCTGTGAATTCGGCCGGTTCGTTCCCGGCCACCTCTGGGTGTTGCGCGGGGGCCGAACTAGCCGGCAGCCACCTCACGCGTCCTTGAAGAATTCAACTTCGGACCACCTCCTTTCCCGTGTGGTCCACCACGCTACGACCGGCGGCCGACGGCGACAAGGGGATTTCGGCGCGGCCCGCTGCGCGGGTCACGGCGCGAGCCGCTCGACCTCCCACTCGCCGCCGAAGCTGTGGTAGCGCAGGCGGTCGTGCATGCGCCCGACGCGGCCCTGCCAGAACTCCACGCTGTCGGGGAGCACCCGGTAGCCGCCCCAGTGCGGGGGCGCGGGCACCGGGTCGGTGCCGTCGACGCCGCCGTAGGTCTGCGCCGCCTCCGCGTACGCCTCCTCGAGCGCGGCGCGGTCGGCGACCAGGCGTGATTGCGGACTGGCCCAGGCGCCGATCTGCGAGGCGCGCGGACGGGTGGCGAAGTAGGCCTCGGTCTCGGCGCGGTCGATGATCTCGGCCTCCCCGACGACCCGCACCTGGCGCTCGAGGGCGTACCACCCGAAGTGCAGCGCGCACCGCGGGTCGACGCTGAGCTGGTTGCCCTTGTCGGAGCGGTGGTTGGTGAAGAACACGAAGCCGCGCTCATCCAGCCCCTTGAGCAGCACGGTGCGCGACTCCGGTCCGCCGGTGGGTCCGATCGTCGAGAGCACCATGGCGTTCGGCTCGACCAGCCCGACCGACTGGGCCGCGATCGCCTCGTCGAGCCACCGTCGGAACTGCGTCATCGGATCCGCCGCGAGGTCGGCCTCGGCCAGGCCGCCGGCGGTGTACTCCTCGCGCAGCGCCTGCAGCCGCGCGGTCAGGTCCGGATCCGGTGCGGAGGTAGCCATGTGCGGGAACCTAACCCCTCGCCCTCCCCCGGACCCACCGACGCGGGGTCCGCGGCCTCGGGCACAATGCCCGGAGGCGGTCGAGACGAAGGAGTCCCCCATGACCGAGGTGCAGCACGGGCTCGAGGGCGTGGTCGCGTTCGAGACGCAGATCGCCGAGCCCGACAAGGAAGGCTCCGCACTGCGCTACCGCGGTGTCGACATCGAGGACATCGTCGGGCGGGTGCCCTTCGAGAACGTCTGGGGCCTGCTCATCGACGGGTCCTACACCCCCGGCCTCCCGCCGGCGGAGGCCTACAACATCCCGGTGCACACCGGCGACGTACGCGTCGACGTGCAGGCTGCGATCGCGATGCTCGCGCCGGCCTTCGGCTTCGGGCAGACCTACGACATCAGCGACAGCCAAGCCCGCGAGGACCTCGCCCGGGTCGCGGTGATGGTCCTGTCGTACGCCGCCCAGTCCGCCCGCGGCCTGCACCAGCCGGTCGTCCCCCAGAAGCTCGTCGACGAGGGGAAGACCCTGGCGGAGAAGTTCCTCATCCGCTGGAAGGGCGAGGCCGACCCCGCCCACGTCAAGGCGATCGACGCCTACTGGAGCTCGGCTGCCGAGCACGGCATGAACGCCTCCACCTTCACCGCTCGGGTGATCACCTCCACCGGTGCCGACGTGGCTGCGGCGTTCTCCGGCGCGATCGGCGCGATGAGCGGCCCGCTGCACGGCGGCGCGCCCTCCCGGGTGCTCGGCATGATCCGCGACGTGGAGGAGCGCGGCGACGCCCGCGCCTACGTCAAGGAACTGCTCGACAACGGCGAGCGGTTGATGGGCTTCGGGCACCGCGTCTACCGCGCCGAGGACCCGCGGGCCCGGGTGCTGCGACGGACGGCCAAGGAGCTCGCCGCACCGCGCTACGAGGTCGCCGAGGCCCTCGAGCAGGCCGCGCTGACCGAGCTGCGCGAGCGGCGGCCCGACCGTGTGCTCGAGACGAACGTCGAGTTCTGGGCCGCGATCGTGCTCGACTTCGCCGAGGTGCCCTCGAACATGTTCACCTCGATGTTCACCTGCGCGCGCACCGGCGGTTGGTCGGCGCACATCCTGGAGCAGAAGCGCACCGGCCGGCTGATCCGGCCCTCGGCGGTGTACGCCGGGCCCGACCCGCGGCCGGCGGAGTCGGTCGAGGGCTGGGACGACGCCTGGGCCCGCGGCTGAGGCCTGCGCCTCAGCCGATCGCCGGCTTCACCTTCTCGCACAGCAGCCGCAGGCTCTCCCACGACGGCTCGGCGGGCAGCCCGCCGCAGGCGGCGTGGGCGGTGACCAGCTTCAGGTCACCGGCCTGCGCCTGCGCGATGAGCTCGTCGGGGGTGTGCACGACGTAGCGCCCGGCCGCGCGCAGCGCCTCGACGGTCGCGGACTCGTCGCGGACGTGACTGGCCACGGCGCTCTCCCACTGCGCATAGCCGCGGGCATCGGCGAGCAGGTAGCCGCCGTACTCCGCCCAGAACCGGTCGGGGTCCTCGCTGCAGAACACCGCGGCCGGGCCCGGCGGCGGGACCATCACGAAGCCCGGCTGGCGACCAAGCTCCTCGCAGGTACGGCGGTAGAGCGCGCGCAGCTCGGGGTCGCTGTGCTGCGGGGCGAAGTTGAGCCCGAGACGGGCGGCGCGGCGGGCGGCGGCCTCGCTGCCACCGCCGTAGAAGAGCACCGGGTGCGGGTCGGAGAAGGGCACCGGGCGGACCTGCACGCGCCTGCCGTCGACCTCGGTCGCCTCCCCGGTCCACAGCGCCAGCAGCGTCCGGATCTGCTGCTCGATGTCGACACCCCGGGTGCGCCAGGGACGGCCGAAGGCGGCGTACTCCTCGGGCCGGTAGCCCAGCCCGAAGACGTAGGAGACCCGCCCGCCGCTGAGGTGGTCGAGCACGGCGATGTCCTCGGCCAGCCGGACCGGGTCGTAGAGGTTGGCCAGCAGCGCGGAGATCGAGATCGGCAGCGTGGAGGTGACCGCCGCGACGGCGCTCGCGGCCGGGATCGGGCTGGGGAGGTAGCCGTCGTCGGAGGCGTGGTGCTCCGAGAGCATCACCGCGCCGAACCCGTGCTGCTCGGCGTAGGGCGCCTGCTCGAGCGCCCGGGCATACATCTCCTGCCGCTGGACGCGGGTGACCCCGGCCGCGCGGAAGTCGTAGCGCAGGGCGAAGTAGGTGCTCATGCGGCCTACTCAACACCAGAACGAGAACGTGTTCTACAACTTCTTGGCATAGCACCGCGACAGCGGGGAGTCGCGGTAGTGGCCGTAGCCGGGGATCGGCTCGTAGCCGTGCGCCTCGTAGAGCGCGATCGCCTCGGGCTGGCGCAGCCCGGTCTCGAGCACGAGCACGTCGAGGCCCGCCTCGGCCGCGGAGCTCTCGAGGTGGGCGAGGACGGCGGCGGCGTAGCCGCGTCGGCGCGCCGCGGGCACGACGTACATCCGCTTGATCTCCGCGACCGCGGTGCCGCCCAACGCCCGCACCGCCGTCCGCCGCCACCCGCCCATGCTCACGGGTACCGGGCCGGCGCCCAGATCGGCGTACCCGACGAAGAACGCCCCGGCGGGCGCGTCGAACTCGTCGTAGCGGATCGGCGCCTCGTCCTCCCCGCCGTAGCGCTCGACGTACTCCTGCTGCACCTGCGCGATGAGCTCGAGGGCGTCGGGATCGCTCAACCGCGCCGGCCGCAGGTCCATTCCGCGTTCCTCCCGATCTCGTGTGCAGAGCGGGTGAGACGATATCCCCGCCATGACCAACGACATCGTGATCCCCGCCGACCTGCTCCCCGCCGACGGCCGCTTCGGGGCGGGACCCTCGAAGATCCGCACCTCCGCGCTCGACGCCCTGGCCGCGACCGGGGAGTCGCTGATGGGCACCTCCCACCGCCAGGCGCCGGTGCGTCAGCTGGTCGGGCGCGTGCGCGAGGGGCTCGCCGCGCTCTTCGACCTGCCCGACGGGTACGAGGTCGTGCTCGGCAACGGCGGGGCGACGGCGTTCTGGGACATCGCGACCTTCGGGCTGATCCGCGAGCGCAGCCAGCACCTGAGCTTCGGGGAGTTCTCCTCCAAGTTCGCCACCGCGGCCCAGCGCGCGCCGTTCCTCGCCGAACCCTCGGTGATCAGCTCCGCCCCCGGCAGCCGGCCCAGCCCGGTCGCCGAGGACGGCGTCGACGTCTACGCCTGGGCCCACAACGAGACCTCGACGGCCGTGATGGCGCCCGTCGAGCGGGTCGCGGGCTCGGGCGACGACGCGCTCGTGCTGGTCGACGCGACGTCGGGCGCGGGCGGACTCCCCGTCGACCTGCGCGAGGTCGACGCCTACTACTTCGCGCCGCAGAAGTGCTTCGCCTCCGACGGGGGGCTGTGGCTGGCGCTGATGTCGCCGGCGGCGATCGAGCGCGCGGAGCGGATCGCCGCGGGCGACCGGTGGATCCCGGCGTTCTTCGACCTGCCGACCGCCATCGACAACTCGCGCAAGAACCAGACCTACAACACGCCCGCCGTCGCCACGCTCTTCCTGATGGCCGAGCAGCTGGACTGGATGAACGCCAATGGCGGGCTGGCCGGCATGGTCGAGCGCACGACCCGCAGCGCCGAGACGCTCTACGGCTGGGCGGAGCGGACCGCGTGGGCCTCGCCGTACGTCACCGATCCCGCCCACCGTTCACTGGTCATCGGCACGATCGACCTCGACGAGTCGATCGACGCCGCCCGGGTCGCGGCGGTGTTGCGCGCCAACGGCGTCGTCGACACCGAGCCCTATCGCAAGCTCGGGCGCAACCAGCTGCGGATCGCGATGTACCCGGCGATCGACCCCGACGACGTCGCAGCACTCACGCGCTGCGTCGAGCACGTCGTCGCAGCGCTCTAGGGGCCTGGCTCAACAGCCGCAGCGTCGCGCGCTCCAGCACCGCCTGGCGCTCGGCCGGGTCCTCGGGTGCGCGGCGCAGCGCGGCCTCGATCGTGACCCCGTCCTCGTAGAGGTCGATGACCGCGGGGTCGACGTAGGAGCTGCGCGCCACGGTCGGGGTGTTCCCGAGGTAGTCGGCCACCTCCGTCATCGCGGCGCGGATCGCCCGCTTGCGGGACGCCTCGCTCTCCCCGTGCTCGTCGCTGGCCGCCAGCGCCGCCGCGGCGAGAACGGTCGCGTGCCAGGTGCGGAAGTCCTTCGCGGAGATCTCGTCGCCCACGATCTCCCGCAGGTAGCCGTTGACGCCGGTGCCGTCGAGCGGCCCCCAGCGTCGCCCGTCCTTGTAGGCCAGCAGCCGATCGTCGCCCCCGCGCCGGCGCCGCATGACCTCGACCGACTCGATCGCCGGGGCGTCGTCGATCTCGATCCGGTGCTCGATGCCGGACTTGCCGACGAACTCGAAGACCAGCACGCCGTTGCGCCGTCGTACGTGCTCGCGGCGCAGTGTCGTCAGCCCGAAGGAGTCGGTGTAGCAGTCGCTGCCGATCCGGAAGTAGCCCAGGTCGAGCAGACGTACGGCGGTCGCGCCCGCGCGGTCCCGCGGCATCCCCTCCAGCGCCAGGTGCAGGGCGATCGCCTCCCGCGCGGCCGGCAACCGGCGGGCGATCTTGGCGACCCGCTCGTGCTTGGCCAGGTCGCGCCGCAACCGCCACTCGGGGTGGTAGAGGTACTGGCGCCGGCCGGCGGCGTCGGTCCCGACGGCCTGCAGGTGCCCGTTGGCGTACGGACAGATCCACAGGTCCTCCCACGCCGGCGGGATGGCCAGCGACCGGACCCGCTCGACGTCGGCGGCCGGCAGGCGCGTACCGGCGGCGTCGAGGTAGACGAACCCCCGACCCGCGCGTCGGCGCGTCC
The DNA here is from genome assembly GCA_029268205.1 of Nocardioidaceae bacterium. Classification (GTDB taxonomy): domain Bacteria; phylum Actinomycetota; class Actinomycetes; order Propionibacteriales; family Nocardioidaceae; genus Nocardioides_A. The sequence continues at coordinate 1,985 of JAJUGK010000125.1, read as the reverse complement.
ACCCTTTCGAGTTCGCCGACACCGTGCGCAACCTGACCATGGCCAGGAGGTCCCCCGCGCCGCACCCCCCGAAACGCTCCCCACCTGCGCTAGTCCCCTACCTGAGCGTCGTCCGCGCGGGGGTGGAGCAACGCTCACGTAGAAGACTACCCGGATCGGGGGCGGCGGAGCACCAGCCAGACGAGCAGCAGGCCGAGGGCGGTGAGGGCGATCGGGAGGGTGGGTCCGGAGAGGAAATCGGTGGTGGGGTCGGGCTCGGGCTCCGGCGTCGCCTCGGCATCCGGCTCCGCATCCGCATCCGCACCCGCATCCGAGTCTGCTGCTGCCTCGGGATCGGACTCGGGCGCGGGCTCCGGCTCGGGGGCCACCGCGGCCGCGAGGGCGGGCGGCAGTCGGACCTCGTGGATCGGCGAGTGCCGCCCCTCGGTGGAGACCAGCACCCGACCGTCCGCGCCAACCGCGACCGCCTCCCCCTGCTCCTGCTCGGGCAGGGCGATCCGCCCGACGCGCTCGAAGCCGGGGAAGGTCAGCAGGCTCGCCTCGGTGTAGTCGCGCAGCACCAGGTGCCGGCCGTCGGGCCAGAAGGCGCCGTCGGTGAGGAACCCGCCGACCCGGGTGACCGGACGCAGCCGGTTGAGCCGGTCGGTGCGCAGTTGCTTCGGCGCGACGTACACCGTGCCGCCGAAGAGGCTCTTGGTGACGACGTACACCCGACCGGTGCGGGGGTGGACCAGCAGCGTCTCGGCGTCCTGGGCGCGATCGGGATAGACCAGCCGGTACGCCGGGGCCCGCACCCGGCGATCGCCCCGCCCGACCGGCACGCGGTAGAGCCGGATGTCGGGGCGGCGTCCGGCGTTGTCGCCGATGTCGCCGACCCAGACGGTGGGCTCGCCGTCGACCTCGCCGCCGGGGGCGAGGGCCTCGACGTCGACGACCGCATCGGCGAAGGCGGTGGTGCCGACGGTGTCGCCGGTCGCGAGGTCGACGACGTAGACGATCGCGTCGTCGCCGGAGTCGTTGACCGTCACCGCGACCTCGCCCAGGTCGACCAGTCCGCTGGACTCGTCGATGCGTTCGTCGGTGAAGGCGGCGAGCTCCTCGGCGGGGGGCTGGGCGGCGGCCACCGGGGCGAGCGCGACGCCCAGGACGGCGACCGTGAGGGCCGCCACGGTGGTGTGCCTCATGCGCCGCGGGGGGTGTACATGATCACGGCCACCCCGAGCAGGCAGATCAGCGCACCGGTCACGTCCCAGCGGTCGGGGCGGAAGCCGTCGAGGGCCATCCCCCAGGCCAGGGAGCCCGCGACGAACACCCCGCCGTACGCCGCGAGGATGCGGCCGAAGTTCGCATCCGGCTGCAGGGTCGCGACGAACCCGTACACCCCGAGCGCGAGCACGCCGGCACCGATCCACAGCCAGCCGCGGTGCTCGCGTACGCCCTGCCAGACCAGCCAGGCTCCCCCGATCTCGGCGAGGGCCGCGGCGACGAAGAGCACCAGCGAGCGGACGACGTCGGCGGTGGAGTCCATGCGGCGAGGCTAGGGCAGCAGCTCGGCGAGCCGCGGTCGGATCCCCCAGGCGGCGACGAGATCGTCGTACTCGCCCTGCACCTCGGCCGGGGTGGCGCCGGTGCGGACCGCACGGATCAGGGTGTTGCGCGGCGTGTGCTGGCTCTCGACGAACTCCATCACATCGACCCGGTAGCCCTGCAGCCGCAGCAGCGCCGCACGGACGGTGTCGGTGAGGGTGTCGGCGAGCCGCTCGCGCAGGATGCCGTGCCGGGTGAGGAGGGTGTACGGCGCGGGGGCCGGGGTCCGGCGCAGCTGGGCGGCGACATCGTGGTGACAGCACGGCGCGGCGAGGACCAGTGCGGCCCCCCACCCCACGGCGCGGGCGAGCGCCTCGTCGGTGGCGGTGTCGCAGGCATGCAGGGCCAGGACGACATCGGGCTCGGCGGGCAGGACCCCGCTGAGGTCGGCGGTCGCG
>JAJUGK010000124.1 GCA_029268205.1 Nocardioidaceae bacterium | reverse complement strand
GTCGTGCCGTCGGTCGGCCCCGACGTCGGGTCGCCGGTCGGGTCACCGGTCGGGTCGGGCGGGCAGGGCCGCAGCGGTCCGCCGCAGTTGTCGGTCGGCTCGGTCGTCGGGTCGGTCGTCGGCTCCGGCTCGGTGGTCGGAGCGGTCGGCTCCGGCTCCCGGGTCGGCCTCGTGGGCCGGGTCGGCTTCGGCTTCTTCGTCGGCTTGGTCTTCTCGGTCTCCTCGGTCTCCTCCGGCTCCGGGGGCGCGACCGGGACCGGGTCGTGGCCGTCGCTGGGCGGATCACCGTCGACGAAGACCGGCGGTGGGAACGACTCGACCGGTCGGCCCTCGTGCCAGGCGTCCATCGCCGCCTTGAAGGTGCGCGCCGGGTAGGAGCCGCCGTAGAACTCCGGCAGGTAGCCCTCGAGCTGCTCGTTGCCCTTGCCGCGGACGTACATCACCGCGGTGGACAGCTGCGGGGTGTAGCCGATGAACCACGACGAGGAGACCTCGCCCTTGGCGTTGGTCGCCGTGCCGGTCTTGCCGGCGGTCGGCCGGCCGCCCGCGAGCTGGGCGTTGCGGCCCGAGCCCGCCCGGACGACCTGTTGGAGGGCGTAGGAGGTGTCGGCGGCGATGTCGGTGTCGAGCAGTCGCTTGTTGCGCTTGGGCGCGCGGTACTCGACGTCGCCGCGACGGTTCTCGACCTTGGAGATCACGTGCCAGCGGTTGCCGACGCCGCCGTTGGCGACGATGCCGTAGGCGTTGGCCATCGAGATCGGGCTGGCGATGGAGGAGCCCAGCGCGACCCCGACGTTGTCGTCGATCGAGCCCTTCGGCAGACCGAACTTCTCGGCGAGCTTCACGATCGACTGCGGGCCGTCGTCCATCGCCAGGGTGAGGTCGATGAAGGCGGTGTTGATCGAGTCGGCGGTGGCGCGGATCAGGTCGACGCGCCCGTAGGAGCGGGTGCCCTGGTTGTTGACCGGGCGGTCGCTGCCGGGGATGCGGTAGTTGGAGTTGCCGTCGAAGGTGTCACGCAGGCTGAAGCCCTGCCGCAGGCCCTCCATCAGCGCGAAGATCTTGAACGTCGACCCGGGCTGTCCGCCGGCGGCGGCCCAGTTGATCTCGCTGCGCAGGAAGTCCTGGCCGCCGTACATCCCCCGCAGGGCGCCGGTCTTCGGCTCGACCGAGGCGACCGCGACGTGCAGCTCGGGCAGCCCCTCCGGCTTGTTGGCCAGCACCGCGTCGCGCGCCGCGCGCATCGCGTCGCGCGTGAAGGTGGTGGTGACCCGCAGGCCCTGGGTGTCGATCTGCTCCTCGGTGAACCCCTGGCGCACCAGCTGCTGGCGGACGAAGCGCATCATGTGGCCCTTCTGTCCGGCGTACCGGTTGGAGGCCTTCTGCCGCGGGAACTTCGGCAGCCTCTCGGCCGCCTCGTCGGCGTCGCTGCGGCTGATCTGGTCGAGCTCGACCATGCCGTCGAGCACGTAGCGGTAGCGGCGCTCGAGCCGGTCGCGGGCGGCGTCGCCGTTGGCCGGGTCGAGCCGGTTGGGCTGGTTGACGATCGAGGCGAGCGCGGCCGACTGGCGCAGGTTCAGGTCGCCGGCGTCGACGCCGAAGTAGGCCTTCGCGGCGGCCTGGATGCCGTACGCGCCGCGGCCGAAGTAGATGGTGTTGAGGTAGCCCTCGAGGATCTCGGACTTCTCCTGCTGCCGGTGCACCTTCAAGGAGAGGAAGGCCTCCTTGATCTTGCGCGACCAAGTGCGGTCCTGGGTCAGGTAGAGCACCTTCACGTACTGCTGGGTGATCGTCGAGGCGCCCTGGGTGGAGTCGCTGGTGGCGTTGGAGAACGCGGCGCGGAGGATGCCGCGCGGGTCGAGACCCTGGTTGGACCAGAAGGAGCGGTCCTCGGCGGCGATCATCGCGTCCTGCATGTGCTCGGGCACGCGCGAGAGCGGGATGCTCACGCGGTTCTGCACCGCGAACCGGCCGATCTCGGTCTTGCCGTCGGCGTAGTAGACGAAGGTCGTCTGCGCCTCGAAGTCCTCGTTGGGGTCGGGGATCTCCACCGCGGCGTACACATAGGCGAACAGGCCCGCCCCCAGGAGCACGAACCCGAGGAAGGTGAACAGCAGGGCGCGCAGCACCTTCGCCTTGCGGCTACGCTGCTTCTTGGGCTTGCCGTTGCGCTTGGTGGCGGGGCCCGTGGTGCTCGCCTTCGCCGACCTGCTCGTCGCAGCCTTGCGCCTGCTCTTGGGCGCCGCCCGCTTCCCGTGGTCACTCACGAGGTTCGAGGGTACGGGATCCGGCCGCGCCGACGGTCCGTCTCGCCGCCGGTCCTACTCGGTGGTGGTGCAGGTCACGGTCGGCGCCGCGCGTGGTGGATTTGGTGCATCGATATATCGGTGCGATAGATTGTGTCGCTAGGTCCGCGCCGAAGCGCGTGCGTCCGTGGCCCATCCGTCCCGATCGAACTGGAGCACGATCCCGTGGCCCGTCGCGGTGAGTCCCTCGAACTGGCAGTCCTCGGACTGCTGCACGAGGCACCCATGCACGGCTACGAGCTGCGCAAGCGGCTCAACCTCGTGCTCGGGTGGGGACGGGTGTTGTCCTACGGCACGCTCTACCCGGCGTTGAAGAAGCTGCTGCGGGCCGGTCTGATCGCCGAGACCCCGGTGGCCGGAGGTGCGACCGCGGTCGTGAGCCGGCGCCAACGGATCGTCTACGAGATCACCGCGTCCGGGGAGCAGCACTTCAAGGAGCTGGTCAACGAGGTCGGGCCATCGGCGTGGGAGGACGGCAGCTTCGACGTACGGTTCGCCTTCTTCTCGCGCACCGACCTCTCCAGCCGACTGCGGATCCTGGAGGGTCGGCGCCTGCGGTTGCAGGAGCGGCTCGACCGGGTCCAGGCCCAGATCGAGCGCACCCAGCGCGAGGTCGACCAATACGCCGTGGAGCTGCAGCGCCACGGTCTGGAATCGGTGCGCCGCGAGGTCAACTGGCTCACCGAGCTGATCGCCGCCGAGCACGCCCGCCAGCACGCCGCCGACAACCCCGGCACGGGTGCGGCGAAGGGGGCGGCCCCGAAGGCACCGCGGACACCGGGCGAGCCGTCCGGCACCGCTCCGTGCGGCCAGCAGTCCCCTGACGGCCCCGCGGCCGAGCAGACCAGTCAGTCCGCCAGTCAATCACGCAAGCCCGCCGCTACACAGGAGTGAGGAGAGCCCCATGGGTTCGGTACGAGTAGGGATCGTCGGAGTCGGCAACTGCGCCACCTCCCTGGTCCAGGGTGTGGAGTACTACAAGGACGCCGACCCCGACAGCACGGTCCCCGGGCTCATGCATGTCGTCTTCGGTGACTACCACGTGCGCGACGTCGAGTTCGTCGCCGCGTTCGACGTCGACGCCAAGAAGGTCGGGTTCGACCTCTCGGACGCGATCAACAACTCCGAGAACAACACCATCCGCATCTGCGACGTCCCGCCGACCGGCGTGACCGTCCAGCGCGGGCCCACCCTCGACGGCCTGGGCAAGTACTACCTCGACACGATCGAGGAGGCCGAGTCCCCGGCCGTCGACGTCGTCCAGGCGCTCAAGGACGCCGAGGTCGACGTGCTGGTCTCCTACCTCCCGGTGGGCTCCGAGGAGGCCGACAAGTTCTACGCGCAGTGCGCGATCGACGCCGGCGTGGCCTTCGTCAACGCGCTGCCGGTCTTCATCGCCTCCGACCCCGAGTGGGCCAAGAAGTTCGAGGACGCGGGCGTCCCGATCGTCGGTGACGACATCAAGTCGCAGGTGGGCGCCACCATCACCCACCGCGTGCTGGCCAAGCTGTTCGAGGACCGCGGCGTCGTCCTCGACCGCACCTACCAGCTCAACGTCGGCGGCAACATGGACTTCAAGAACATGCTCGAGCGCGAGCGCCTGGAGTCCAAGAAGGTCTCCAAGACCCAGGCCGTGACCTCCAACCTGACCGGTCCGCTCGGGGGCAAGGCCGCCGACGACCGCAACGTCCACATCGGTCCCTCCGACTACGTCGCGTGGCTCGACGACCGCAAGTGGGCCTACGTCCGGCTCGAGGGTCGCGCCTTCGGTGACGTCCCGCTGAACCTCGAGTACAAGCTCGAGGTCTGGGACTCCCCGAACTCCGCCGGCATCATCATCGACGCCGTCCGCGCCGCGAAGATCGCCAAGGACCGCGGCATCGGCGGCCCGATCCTGTCGGCCTCGGCCTACCTCATGAAGTCCCCGCCCGTGCAGATGGCCGACGACACCGGCCGCGCGGAGCTGGAGAAGTTCATCCGCGGCGAGGGCTGAGTCCCTACAGCGGCTCTCCTGATCGGCCGAACGCCCGTCCCCGGTGGGGGCGGGCGTTCGTGCGTTCCGGGCCCGTACGCCCACGGTGACCGGTCGGGCGCCGGGCTAGGGTTTGCGCCATGTCCGTGCCCGCCACCGATCCGGCGCCCCCGCCGCCGGGGTGGTACACCGACCCGAGCGACGACTTCGAGGTGCGGTGGTGGAGCGGCTCGGTCTGGACCGATCACGTCTCGACCCAGGGCTACACCGGCCTCTCGCCGTTGGTCGCCGACCCGATCCCGGCGGAGGAGACGACCGTGTGGTGGGGACCCGAGCCCCGCATCCGGTTCACCACCGAGCGCGCCTACCTGTTGCACGCCGAACCCGACGGGTGGCGGGAGCTGGTCGTGCCGTGGCATGCGGTACGGGAGGCGTGGTGGGAGCCCGCCGCTCACGTCAGTCCCGGCCCGCACGGCGCTGCGCCGGTCCACGTCCGGCTGCGGCTCGAGCCGGGTGCGGGCAGCCCGCCGCTGCCCGAGGAGGTCGTGATCCCCGCGCTGCCCGACGGGGCGCGGGTCGCTGCGGTCGCCCGGATGTGGGCGCACCGACACCGCCGGTGAGCCTCGCCGCCCCGGGCCGGCACCCGGGGGACCGGGCCCCGCGCACCGGCTTCGGTCAGCTGCTGCACCTGCTCGGTGGCGCCGGGTTCCGGCGGCTCTTCACCGTCCGGGTCACCAGCCAGTGGGCCGATGGCGTCTTCCAGGTGGCGCTGGCCTCCTACGTCGTGCTCTCCCCCGAGCGCGCGCCCTCGGCATGGGGGATCGCGATGGCGCTGGCGGTGGTGCTGCTGCCGTTCAGCGTGCTCGGACCGTTCGTCGGGGTCTTCCTCGACCGGTGGTCCCGACGGCAGGTGCTGGTCCGCGCCAATCTCGTGCGGGTCCCGCTGCTGCTGGTCCTGGCCGGTTGCTTCGCCGCGGGCCTCGACGGTCCGGGGCTGTTCGTCGTGGTGCTCGCCTGTCTGTCGGTCAACCGGTTCCTGCTCGCCGGGCTGTCGGCCGCGCTGCCGCACGTGGTCGAGGCCGACGAACTGGTCTGGGCCAACGCCGTCACCCCCACGGCCGGGACCGGGGCCTTCGTCCTCGGCGCCTCGGCAGGGGCCGCCGTACGGCCGGTGGGGGAGGTGGTGCTCGCCGGGATCGACGGAGCCGGCGATGTGTTCGCGGTGCTGGTGGCGGCGTGCGGCTACCTGATCGCCGCCGGCGTCGCGGCGCGCTTCGATCGGTCCGCCCTCGGCCCCGACTTCGATCCCGCCCGGCCGGCCGTACGCGCGGCGGTGCGGCACGTGGTCGCGGGACTGGTCGACGGGCTGCGGCACCTGCGCGGGCGGCGGGACGCGGCGTACGCGCTGGCGACGATCGGTGCGCATCGGTTCTGCTACGGGCTCACCACGGTCGGGCTGATCCTGCTCTACCGCGAGTGGTTCCACCCCGGCGACACCGATGCCGCGCTCGCCGGCCTCGCGACGACCGTGGTGGTCGCCGGCGCCGGGTTCGTCACCGCGGCCATCGTCACCCCGGTCGTGACGCCGCAGCTGGGCCGACACGGCTGGATCCTGCTGCTGCTCGGGGTCGCGGCCGTCGTGCAGGTCTTCCCCAGCGCGCTCTACACCGAGCCGGCCGTGCTGGTGGCGGCGTACCTGCTCGGGGTGGTCAGCCAGGGCGTGAAGATCTGCGTCGACACGCTCGTGCAGTCCGGCGTCGACGACGCCTACCGGGGGCGGGTCTTCGTGTTGTACGACGTCATCTTCAACGCCGCGTTCGTGGCCGCCGCCGCGGTCGCCGCGGTGGTGCTGCCCGCCGACGGGCGGTCGGTGCCGGTGCTGGTCGCCTGCGCGGTGGGCTACCTCGTGACCGCGGGGCTGTTCGCCGTACGCCGGGTCGGGCGCCGGGCCTGACGCCGGGCCTGACGGTCGGTCAGCACCGGGTCAGCGCTCGGCCTCGGCCTTGATCGCCGCGAGCGTCTGCGCCATCCCGGCGCGCAGTTCCTCGGTGAAGGTCTCGGTGCCGCCCAGCACCCGCTTGGTGAGGGTGGTGGAGATCTTGGAGATCCCGTGCGGTGCCTCGCGGCGCTGGGTGATGCGGGTGCCGGTCGCGGTCGGCTCGAGCTCGAAGCTCCAGACGGTGTAGTTCTCCTTCACACGGAAGGCGAACTCGCGGTCCTCGACGAACCGCACGATCTTCGCCTGCGTCGGCCAGAAGAGTGGACCGCGGCGGTTGAGGTTGAGGAACGTCGCACCGTGCCGCGGGACGCCCCCGCGCAGGAAGGTCCGCACGACCTGGGGGCTCCACCGCGCCATGTGCCGCGGGTCGGCGAGCAGCGCCCAGACCGCGCTCGGGGATGCCGCGACCTCGATGGTGGCCTCGAGCTCGGGGGTGGCGGCGGTCTGGGTCATCGGGCGGCTCCTGGTGCGGGAGGGACCGGCGTACGGCGTACGACCGGGAAGGAACGGGGGTACCGTCCCACCGCGCCGGCCCGCTGTCGAGACCCGGGCACCGGCTGCGGGACGTCACTCCCGTCACACTGTGGACACGATGTTGGGCGACACGCCGGTAGGAAGGTGTCCGAAGCACAAGTTTCACCACATATGTGGCGAAACCGGCCGACACGCCGACAGGAACGTGTCCGAAGCGCCAACATCACCACATATGTGGCGACTTCCGCGCTGCTACCGCGAGGCCCACCACTCGCGCAGGGCGGCCTCGGCGGCGGCGGGGTCCTGGGGACCGTGCTCGAGGCGCAGGTCGAGGAGGAAGCGGTAGGCCTCGCCGACCTCGCGGCCGGGGCCGATGCCGAGGATCTCCATGATCTGGTTGCCGTCGAGGTCGGGGCGGAGGGAGGCGAGCTCCTCCTCCTCGGAGAGCCGGGCGATGCGGGCCTCGAGGTCGTCGTAGGTACGCCGCAACCGCTCGGCCTTGCGCCGGTTGCGGGTGGTGCAGTCGGCGCGGGTGAGGACGTGCAGGCGCTCGAGCTGGTCGCCGGCGTCGCGGACGTAGCGGCGGACGGCGGAGTCAGTCCACTCGCCGCTGCCGTAGCCGTGGAAGCGCAGGTGCAGCTCGACGAGGGTGGCGACGGCGTCGATCTCGTCGTTGGAGAAGCGCAGCGCCTTCATCCGCTTGCGGGTGATCTTGGCGCCGACGACGTCGTGGTGGTGGAAGGTGACCGTGCCGTCGTCGAGGAACCGCCGGGTGCGCGGCTTGCCGACGTCGTGCATGAGCGCGGCGAACCGGGCGATGAAGTCCGGGCCGTCGCCGAGCCGGTGCTCGAGGTCGATCGCCTGCTCGAGGACGGTCAGCGTGTGCTCGTAGACGTCCTTGTGCCGGTGGTGCTCGTCGCGCTCGAGCGCCAGCGCGGGCAGCTCGGGGAGCACGTGGTCGGCCAGGCCGGTCTCGACCAGGAGGGTCAGACCGAGGCGGGGGTACGGCGCGCACACCAGCTTCACCAGCTCGTCGCGGACCCGTTCGGCCGAGACGATCGAGATCCGCTCGGCCATCGCGGTCATCGCGGTGACGACCTCCGGTGCGACCTCGAAGCCCAGCTGCGCGGCGAACCGGGCCGCACGCATCATCCGCAGCGGGTCGTCGGTGAAGGAGTCCTCGGGGGTGCCGGGCGTCCGCAGCACCTGCTGAGCCAGGTCGACGACGCCGCCGTACGGGTCCTCGACCTCGCGGCCGGGCAGCCGGACGGCCATCGCGTTGACGGTGAAGTCGCGCCGACCGAGGTCGCCGGCGAGGGTGTCGCCGAAGTCGACCTCGGGCTTGCGGGAGGAGGGGTCGTAGGACTCCGACCGGTAGGTCGTGACCTCGACGACCCAGTCGCCCCTGCGGGCTCCGATCGTGCCGAAGGCCCGGCCCATGTCCCAGGTGGCGCCGCCGGCGAACCTCTTCAGCAGGCGCTCGGTGACCTCGGGCCGCGCGGAGGTGGCGAAGTCCAGGTCGTGGTGTGCCCGGCCCAGCATCGCGTCGCGCACCGGCCCGCCGACTAGGGCGAGCTCCTCCCCGGCCCCGGCGAAGAGCGCGCCGAGCTCGTCGAGCACCTCGCCCATCGCATCGAGCGCCTCGGCGACCCGAGCGGGTACGTCGGCGACACGGACGGGCTCAGGGCGGGGGGTGGACACGGCGGTCGAGTCTAGGGCCCCCACCGACCTCTACCCTGGGCGCCGTGACCTTCCCTGCCCGCGGCGCCGCCTCCAGCGTCGCCCGCCGTGCTGCCCGGGGGGCTGCCCGGCGGCGGGTGCTCGCAGCGGCTCGGGGAAGTCTGCCCGGCGCCT
>JAJUGK010000123.1 GCA_029268205.1 Nocardioidaceae bacterium | reverse complement strand
CAAGAAGGCACCGGCGAAGAAGACCGCCACCAAGTCGACGACCGCCAAGAAGGCACCGGCGAAGAAGACCGCCACCAAGTCGACGACCGCCAAGAAGGCACCGGCGAAGAAGGCCGCGGCGAAGAAGTCGACCGCCGCCAAGAAGGCGCCGGCGAAGAAGACCGCGGCGAAGAAGTCGACGGCCAAGAAGTCCTGACCGTCGCGTCCCGCACGTGAATCCCCGAAGGGGGCGGCCGATCCGGCCGCCCCCTTCGGCGTTCGGCGGGTGATCCCGCGATCAGCCGAGGTCGAGGTCGAGCCCGAGATCGGCGACGACCTCGAGGGTCGCCGGCCCGAGCCCGAGGGCCGACGCCGCGCGTAGGTCGGCGATCGTGTCCACATCGCGGCGGACCCGCTCGGGTGCCGGCGCGCTGAGGTCCTGCCACCCACGGGCGGCGTGCACGGCGCGGGAGGCATCCCCGAATGCGGGCCGGAAGCCGGTGCCGTCCGCCGAGGCGAGGATGGTCGTGCCGACCTCCTGCGCATCGCTGACGAACCAGTCCCGGGCGCTCGTCCGCGCCGCGGCCAGGAGGGTGTCGACGTCGGTGCCACGCAGCGCCGGCAGGTCCGCACAGACGACGACGACGGCGTGCCCCCCGGCGTACGCCGGATGCGTCGCCGCGCGCACCAGGGCGTCGTTGAGCCCGTCTGCGTCGGTGTCGACGAGGACGTCCCAGTCGCCGGCCGGCAGATCGGTTCGCGCCGTGGGGTTGTCGGTGACGACCACGACCTCGTCGATGCCGGCCGAACCCGTCAGTGCGGCGAGGGTGTCGGCGGCGAACGCCCGCGCCAACCGGGCGCGCACCTGCGCGGGCAGGCCGAGGCGGGTCTTCGCGCGCTCCCACGACTTCACGGGTACGAAGGCCCGGTAGGTCCGCGGGTCCGCGGGCGGCGACGACGTGGTCACCCACCAGATCCTGCCAGTCGTCGCCGTGTCCGGTTCGGCCGGTCCACGGGGCCGCAGTACAGTCACGGGGCCGGTGCTGGGCGGAGGGACGAGGAGGGGTCGTGACGCGGCGCAAGTTGCAGGAGAAGCGGGGGCTGGCGTTCGGGATCGCGGTCGCGATCGTCAAGCCCACGCTGCTGGCGACCACCAGGCGCGACTGGTCCGGCGGCGAGCACATCCCCGCCGAGGGCGGATGCATCATCGCGGCCAACCACCTCTCCCACGTCGACCCGCTGACCTTCGCGCACTTCGTCTACGACCACGGTCGCCTTCCCCGCTACCTCGCGAAGGCGGAGGTCTTCGACATCCCGGCCGCCGGTTGGATCGTCCGCTCCACCGGTCAGATCCCGGTCGCCCGCATGACCGCGGGCGCGGCCAGTGCGTTCGCCGCAGCCGTGGACGCCGTGCGCGCCGGCAAGCTCGTCATCGTCTACCCCGAGGGGACGATCACCCGCGATCCCGGCCTGTGGCCGATGGTCGGCAAGACCGGCGCCGCCCGTATCGCCCTGGCCACGGGCGCCCCCGTGATCCCCGTGGCGCAGTGGGGCGTCCAGGAGTTGCTGGCGCCGTACGCCAAGAAGGTCAACCTGCTGCCGCGCAAGACGATGACGATGCGGGCCGGTCCGCCGGTCGACCTGTCGGCGTACGACGGGCGCGACCTCACGCCCGAGGTGTTGAAGTCGGCCACCAGCGACATCATGGACGCCATCACCGCCCAGCTGGAGATCATCCGCGGTGAGCAGGCACCGGCGGTGCGGTTCGACCCGAAGTCCGCCGGCGTCAAGGAGATCGGCAACCCCTACGAGCAGACCGAGCGCGAGCGCCGGCGGAAGCGAGGTCACCGGTGAGCAAGGTGGCGATCATGGGTTCCGGCTCGTGGGGTACGGCGTTCTCGCTCGTGCTCGCCGACGCCGGCAACGACGTGACCCTGTGGGCCCGGCGCGACGATCTCGCGTCGGCGATCAACGACAAGCACGAGAACACCGACTACCTCCCCGGGATCGAGCTGCCCGCAGCGGTGTCGGCGACGACCGACGCCGAGCGGGCGATGGCGGGCGCGGAGTTCGTGGTGCTCGCCGTCCCGTCGCAGACCCTGCGCAGCAACCTGGAGTCATGGGCGCCGGCGATCCCCGACGCGGCCGTGCTGGTCTCGCTGATGAAGGGGGTCGAGCTCGGCACCGTCAAGCGCATGAGCGAGGTCATCACCGAGGTCACCGACATCGGTCCGGACCGCATCGGGGTGGTCTCCGGGCCGAACCTCGCCAAGGAGATCGCCCGCCGCGAGCCCGCGGCGAGCGTCGTCGCCTGCGCCGACGACGAGGTATCGCGGCGGTTGCAGGCCCTGTGTCACTCGCCGGCGTTCCGTCCCTACCGCAGCACCGACGTCGTCGGCTGCGAGGTCGGCGGTGCCTACAAGAACGTCGTCGCGCTGTGCGTCGGCATGGCCGTCGGGCTCGGCTTCGGTGACAACACCACCGCGTCCCTGATCACCCGGGGCCTGGCCGAGACCGCGCGGCTCGCCATGGCGCTCGGCGCCGACCCGTTGACGCTGATGGGGCTGGCCGGTCTCGGCGACCTCGTGGCGACCTGCTCCTCGCCGCTGTCGCGCAACCGCACGTTCGGCGAGAAGCTCGGGCAGGGCATGACCACCGAGGAGATCACCGCCTCGACCCGTCAGGTCGCCGAGGGCGCGAAGTCGTGCTCCTCGCTGCTCGATCTGGCGCAGCGCACCGGCGTCGACGCCCCGATCGCGGAGGCGGTCACCGCGGTCGTCGCCGGCCGCATCACGCCCGCCGACACGATGGCCGCCTTCCTCGAGCGGCGCACCAAGCACGAGCAGGAGTGAGGCGCGAGCCGGACCGCCTCAGCGGGTCCGTTCGAGCGCGGTGACGAGGTCCTCCCAGAGGTCCTCGACGTCCTCGATGCCGACGGCCATGCGCACCAGGCCCTCGGGGATCGTCAGCGACTCGGTCCGCCAGCGCCGGCGGCGCTCGAAGGTCGACTCCACCCCGCCCAGGCTCGTGGCGTGCACCCACAGCGCGGTCGCGCGGGTCCAGCGGTCGGCGTGGTCGGGGTCGGCCAGCACGGCGGCGACGACGGAGCCGAAGCCCGGGTAGCGCACCTCGGTCACCTCCGGTCGTTCGGCGAGCCGTCGCGCGATCTCCGCGGCCGTGCGCTGGGCGCGCTCGAGGCGTACCTCCAGGGTGCGCATGCCGCGCAGGGCGAGCCAGGCCTCCCACGGCCCCGGGATGGCCCCGAACGAGTCGCGGCGGTGCTTGAGCACCTCGGCGATCTCGGCGTCGTCGGTGACGACCGCCCCGAGGACGACGTCGCTGTGGCCCGAGAGGTACTTGGTGACCGAGTGCACGACCAGGTCGGCACCCAGCTCCAGCGGGCGCTGCACCAGCGGCGTCGCGAAGGTGTTGTCGACCGCGACCCGGGCGCCCGCGTCGTGCGCCGCTGCGATCACGCGGGGGAGGTCCACCAGCTCCAGGGCGGGGTTCGTGGGCGACTCCAGCCACACCAGGGCGGCGTCCTCGCAGGCGGCGACCACCGCGTCGGTGTCGGTCACGTCGACCAGGTCGACGCGCACCCGTCCCCGGCTCTCGAGGTCGGCGAGCTGCCCGAGGCTGCCCTGGTAGGCGTGCCGCGGCACCACGACCCGCTCGCCGTGCGCGACGAGGTCGAGGACGGCGGCGATCGCGGCGAGCCCGCTGGCGTAGGCCAGGCACCGGCCGCCCTCCAACGCCCCGAGGGCGTCCTCGAAGGCGGTCCAGGTCGGGTTGGCGTAGCGGCCGTACTCGCGGTCGCCACCGGCGACGTACGGGGCCGCCAGCGTGACCGGGACGTTGAGGGGTTGGTCGGGCTCCCGGGAGGGGCGCCCGGCCGCGACCACGACGGTCCCCGGTCGCCAGACGGGGGTGGACTCGGTGGGCTCACTCATGCACTCACCGTAGGGGCTGGCCAGCACGGGATCGTCGGCGTCCCGCGATAGGGTCGCCCTGCCATGACGACCTCCGCCAGCCCCGCCCCTGCCTCCCCCCGACCGGAGCGGGTGGCCGTCGTCTTCGGCGGCCGGTCGACCGAGCATGCCATCTCCTGCGTGACCGCCGGCTCGGTGATCGCCGCGCTGACCACGGCCGGGTACGCGGTGGTGCCCATCGGCATCACCCGTGACGGCCGCTGGGTGCTGGAGTCCGGGGATGCCGATGCTCTCCGGATCTCCCCGGCCGGCGAGCTGCCCGAGGTCGACGAGGGCGGCGCCGGGCTGGTGCTCGCCCCCGGCGGCGACCTGGTCGCCCTCGACCCCGGCACCGTGCCGGGCGAGCTCAGCAGCGTCGACGTCGTCTTCCCGGTGCTGCACGGCCCCTGGGGCGAGGACGGCACGATCCAGGGTCTGCTCGAGCTCGCCGACGTCCGCTACGTCGGCTCCGGCGTCCTGGCGTCGGCGGTCGGCATGGACAAGCACGCGATGAAGCTGCAGCTGCTCGCCCAGGGTCTGCCGGTGCTGCCCTACACCGTCATCTCCGCCCGCACCTGGGAGTCCGACCGGGCGCGCGCCCGCGAGGCGGTCGCGAGCCTGGGGTTTCCGGTCTTCGTCAAACCCGCCCGCGGCGGCTCGAGCATCGGCATCAGCCGGGTCGATGCGCTCGAGGAGCTCGACGCCGCTGTGGAGCTCGCCCGTCAGCACGACCCGAAGGTCCTGGTCGAGGCGGCGGCGGTCGACGCGCGCGAGCTCGAGTGCGGCGTGCTGGGCGGGTTCGGGCACGACGCCCCCGAGGCCAGCGTGGTCGCCGAGATCGTGCTCGAGGGCGACCAGGAGTTCTACGACTTCGCCGCGAAGTACCTGCCCGAGGAGGGCATCCGGCTGGAGGTCCCGGCCGACCTGCCGAGCGACGTCGCCGACCGCGTGCGTGCGCTCGCGCTGCAGGCCTTCGACGCGCTCGACTGCGAAGGGCTCGCCCGCGTCGACTTCTTCTGGCTCCCCGACGGACGGCTCGTGATCAACGAGATCAACACGATGCCGGGCTTCACGCCGTCGTCGATGTTCCCGCGGATGTGGGCCGCCACCGGTCTCGACTACCCCGAGCTGGTCGACCGGCTGGTCCGGCTGGCCGCCCAACGGGGCACCGGCCTGCGCTGACACGGGGCAGACACGGGGCAGACCCGGGGCTCGGCCCCGGCGTCACCGGCCGTCGACAGCGGCGCGGAACCGGCGCAGCGGCTGGTTGACCAGCGCCACCGCGACGACTCCCGCGAGTGCGAGCAGCCCGCCGCCGGTCATCGCGACGGCCGGGGTGAACGCCGACCCCATGACGCCGGCGCGGAAGTTGCCGACCTCCGGTCCGGCCACGCCGACCACCTGCTCCACCGAGCTCACACGGCCGCGCATCGCGTCGGGGGTGGCGATCTGGATCATGCTGGCCCGGGAGACGACGCTGACCGTGTCGGCCGCTCCGGCGACCGCGAGCAGGGTCAGCAGCACGGCGAGCGAGCCGACGACGCCGACGCCGGCGAGCGCCGCGCACCACACCCCGGCGGCCCACAGCTGGACGAGTCCGAGCCGCTGTTGGCGTACGACCCAGCCCGACAGCAGGCCGGCGACCAGGCCGCCGACCGCGACCGCGCTGAGGAAGAGCCCCAGCGTGCGCGGGTCGCCACCGAAGCGCTCCTCGTTGATCGCCGGGAAGAGCGCCATCGGCATCGCCAGCACGGTCGCCGACAGGTCGGTCCAGAACGAGCCGGCGACCACCCGGGTGCGGGCCACGAACCCGATGCCCTCCCGCACGAGCCGCAGGCCGCTCGTCGGGGCGTCCGCGGTGCGTTCGGGCCGCATCTGCGGCAGCCGGGCGACGCCGTACAACGAGATCGCGAAGGCCAGCGCCTCGATGAGGTACGCGCTGGTCAACCCGCCCTCGGCGATGGCGACGCCGGCGACCGCGGGACCGAGCAGCATGCTGGCCTGGAAGCTCAGATGCATCAACGCGATCCCGGCCGGGACCCGTGCGGTCGGGAGGAGCCGGGGGATGAGGGTCCGGCGGGCGGGTGCCCCCAGCGACGTGGCGGTGGTCTGCACGACGAGGATGGCGAACAGCAGCGCCAGCGACCCGGCGTCGAGCAGCGCCTGGAGGACCAGGCCGACCGAGGCCACCCACGCGCTCGACGTGGTCCAGACCACCAGCCGGCGGCGATCGGTCAGGTCGGCGAGCACGCCGCCGACCAGGGTCATCGCGACCATGGGTACGGCGTGCACGAGGCCGACCGCGCCCACCCACACGGGGCTCCCGGTCAGCTCCCAGACCTGGTAGAGCGCCGCGACCGAGGCGACCTGGCGTCCGAACCCCTGCGCGCTGGTGCCGATCCACAGCCGTCGGTAGTCCGGGCTCTCCCGGAGCGGGCGGACGTCGGCGAGCGCGCCCCTCACGGGGAGGGGAGCGGGGCGTTCACGGAGGGCAGCACGGGGGGCAGCACGGGGGGCAGGATCGACCGCCCGATCAGATGTGGACGATCGGGCACGTCAGGGTGCGGGTGATCCCCTCGAGCGTCTGCACCTTGGCGACCACGAGCTTGCCGAGCTCGTCGACGTTGCGCGCCTCGGCCCGGACGATGACGTCGTAGGGGCCGGTGACGTCCTCGGCCAGGGTGACCCCCTTGACCTCCGCGATGGCCCGCGCCACGTCCGCGGCCTTGCCGACGTCGGTCTGGATCAAGATGTAGGCCTGGACGACCATGGCTGCTCCTGGCGGGTCGTGGGTGGGACCGGGACAACCTATACCGCTGCCGGGCGTCGCCGGAACTCGTGACCCGGGGTCCGCGGGGGTGTCCTCCCATCGGGTTTGATGGGGTCATGGACGCAGCACACGAGGGCGGGACGCTGGCCGAGCACGGCGAGTTCGCGGTGATCGAGGCGATCACGGCGGCGATGGGCGAGGTCCGCCGTCCCGGTGCCGACGTGCTCGTCGGACCCGGCGACGACGCCGCGGTGCTGCGGGTGCGCACCGGTCACGTCGTCGTCTCCAGCGACCTGCTGGTCGAGGATCGACACTTCCGGAAGGCCTGGACGACCGCCTACGACCTCGGTCGCCGCGCCGCCGCCCAGAACCTCGCCGACATCGCCGCGATGGGCGGCACGGCCACCTGGCTGACCGTCGGTCTCGCCGCCCCGGCCGACACCCCGCTGGCCTGGGTGCGCGACCTCGCGCGGGGTCTCGCCGAGGAGGCCGCGCTGGTGGGGGCCGACGTCGTGGGCGGCGACCTCACCGAGTCGGGGGAGATCGTCATCGCGGTGACCGTCCTCGGCTCCTGCGCGCAGTCGCCCGTGCTGCGCGACGGGGCGCGCCCCGGCGACGTGGTCGCGCTCGCGGGACGCCAGGGCTGGGCCGCCGCCGGCCTCGCGGTGCTCAGCCGGGGGTTCCGGTCGCCGCGCACGGTCGTCGAGGCCCACCGGCGCCCCGCCCCGCCCTACGACCAGGGCCCGGTCGCCGCGCAGGCCGGCGCGACCGCGATGATCGACGTCTCCGACGGTCTGCTGGCCGACCTCGGCCACCTCGCCCGCGACAGCGGTGTGGCCATCGACGTCGACCCCGGGGTCTTCGAGGTGCCCGAGCCGCTGCACGCCGTCGGCGCGGCGCTCGGTGTCGATCCGCTCGGGTTCGTGCTGACCGGCGGGGAGGACCACGGGCTGGTGGCGTGCTTCGAGTCCGCCGCCGACGTGCCCCAGGGGTGGCTGCGCATCGGCACCGTCGGCGAGGGCGAGGGGGTCACCGTGGCGGGGGAGACCCGCAGCGAGCCCGGGGGCTGGACGCACTTCTCGTCCTGACCCGGCCCGGCACCGTCATCCGAGAACGTCGTCCGAGAACGTCGTCCGGGAACGACGAAGGCCGCCCGGGTGGGGCGGCCTTCGTCGGGGAGCCGGAAGCCCGGCTCGGATCAGTTCAGCGGGCTCAGCGCGAGACCTTGCCGGCCTTCAGGCAACCGGTGCACACGTTGACACGCTTGGGGGTGCCGTCGATCGTGGCGCGCACGCGCTGGATGTTGGGGTTGAACCGGCGCTTGGTGATCTTGCGGGACCACGGCCGGTTGTTTCCGAAGCCCGGCTTCTTGGCGCAGATGTCGCAGACGGCAGCCACCGTGGCACTCCTGAGGATGTCGATGAATCAGTTCAGATGTTGCAGGACAAAGGGCCCGACCGACGCCGGGCAACCGCAACAGGATATCGGAGTGTCCACGCGGAGGCGAATCGGCGGACCCGGGCCCTGTCGTGACGATGTCCTAGGGTGATCGCGCACACCGCCCGGACGGGCTCATCGGGACCGTACCCCAGCAGGAGGCAGCAGGTGCAGGACGAGGCCGCCACGGCGCCGGCCGGCGCCGTCCTGCCGGCACGCGACCGGGTCGGTGCCCTCGACCTCGCGGTCGTGACCCGGTTCTGCGACCTGGCCGTCGACGCCCTGGCCCGGGCGCGGGAGGAGATCGACGCCCTCAACGTCTATCCGGTGCCCGACGGCGACACCGGCACCAACATGTACCTCACCTTCCAGGCCGCCCGTGATGCGATGCTCGCCGCCACCGGCGGGGATCCCGGGGCCGATCTCCCCGCGGCGCTCACGGCGTTGGGCCGCGGCGCCCTGCTGGGGGCGCGCGGCAACTCGGGGGTGATCCTGTGCCAGCT
>JAJUGK010000122.1 GCA_029268205.1 Nocardioidaceae bacterium | reverse complement strand
CCTACCTCTGCCACGCCTCCTACTGCCACCGCTACCGGGTCGCCGCGCGCTCGTCGGCCCCGCCCGACTCGACCGCCGGCAATCTGGGGTTCCGATGTGCCGGGGACGCCTGACCTGAGTACCCTCGGCGCGGTGCGAGGGGCCGACCGGAGGGCGCGTGGCGCAGTCGCGCTGATCGCCGCCGCCGGCCTCGGCGTCACGGCCTGCGGGCTGGGCCCGGCCGAGCCCCTCAAGGGTGCGGGCGAGCCGACCGTCCCCACGCCGTCGGTCACCGCGCCGTCGGTGTCGCCGGGGCTGGGGGAGGGCGCCCGCCGCCCGGGGGAGCGACGGCCGAACATCCTGCTCATCACCGTCGACGACGCCGCGCCCGACGACCTCGAGCACATGCCGCACGTGCGGCGGCTCATCGCCGACCGCGGCGTCACGATGACCAACATGGTCGCGCCGACGCCGATCTGCGTGCCCGCCCGGGCGAGCCTGCTCACCGGGCAGTACGCGCCCAACCACGGGGCGCTGACCATCAGCGGCGACCACGGCGGCGTGGAGTCCTTCGACGATCGGCGCACCCTGCCGACCTGGCTGCGCGCCGCCGGCTACGACACGATGTTCGTCGGCAAGTACCTCAACGGGTACGGCGTCAGCGGCCGGCCGCCGACCTATGTGCCGCCGGGGTGGAGCGACTGGCGCGGGAGCGTCGACTGGGCGACCTACGACTTCAGCCGGGCCTCCCTGAGCACCAACGGCGAGGTCGTCGACACCCCCGACTACAACACCGACGTCTTCGCCGCCAACGTCACCGAGATGCTCAGCGCACCCGAGCGGCACGAGAACCCGTGGTACCTCTCGGTCAACTACGTCGCCCCGCACGTCGGCGACCCGATCGAGTCCGACGACCCCTACGGGATGAAGACCACCGTGCCGGCCCAGCGGCACCGCGACTCCTTCGCCGACGTGCCGTTGAGCGCCAAGCCCAACCGGTTCGAGCGCCGGCCCGGCGACAAGGCGATGCGCGCGACCCACGACCGCGCACGGTGGGACGCCGAGGCCCGGGCCGCGCTGCGGGAGGCCAACCAGCAGCGGCTCGAGTCGCTGCAGGCCGTCGACGAGGCGGTGCGCGAGCACATCTGGGTGCTGCGCCGCACCAAGCAGCTCGCCCGGACGGTCGTGGTCTTCACCTCCGACAACGGCTACCTGCTCGGGGAGCACAACCTCGGCGGCAAGCTGTGGCACTACCGCGACTCCCACGAGGTTCCCACCGTGATCCGGGGCCCGGGGATCCCGCGCGGCACGGTGGTCGACGACCTCGCGGCCAACGTCGACCTGCCGGCGACCTTCACCGCGATGGCCGAGGCGACCCCGCGGCGCCGCCTCGACGGCGTCGACCTACGGCCGGTCCTGCGCGGCGAGGCCCGCGGCACCCGGGTGGTGCCGCTCGCCGCCTACCCGGTGCGCGGCGGGAGCCGACCGCTCTACACCGGGGTGCGCCACGGCGAGCGCTGGAACTACGTCCGCCTGCGGTCGGGCGAGGAGCTGTTCGACCTGGCGGCCGACCCCTACGAGCTGACCAACCTCGCCCGCGACCGGTCCCACCGCCCGATCCTGCGCCGGCTGCGGAGGATCTCGCGCACCCTGCGCGACTGCGCGGGGGCCGCGTGCCGGCAGTTCGACGGCCGCTCCTCGCCGTAGGGTGCCGCAATGGCACACATCCCGACCCCGCGCGCAGCGGTGACCACGCTGCCGCCGTACGTCCCGGGCCGGCCGCCCACCCCGCGGCCGGGCCTGACGACCTACAAGCTCAGCTCCAACGAGAACCCCTACCCGCCGCTGCCCGGCGTGGTCGAGGCCGCCACCCGCGCGGTCGCGCAGATGAACCGCTACCCCGACATGGGGTGCACCGGGTTGTACGCGGCCCTGGCCGAGCGGCTCGGCGTCGCTACCGATCACCTCGCCGCCGGCACCGGATCGGTGGCGGTGCTCTACCACCTGCTGCAGGCCTACTGCGAGGCCGGCGACGAGGTCGTCTTCGCCTGGCGCTCGTTCGAGGCCTATCCGATCGCGGTGACCGTCACCGGCGCGACCGCGGTGCAGGTGCCGTTGACCCACGACGGCCGCCACGACCTCGACGCGATGGCCGCGGCGATCACCGACCGCACCCGGATCGTGGTCCTCTGCACCCCCAACAACCCGACCGGTCCGGCGCTCACCCACGCCGAGGTCGACGCGTTCTGTGCGCGGGTGCCGGCGCACGTCCTGGTCGTGGTCGACGAGGCCTACCGCGAGTTCGTCCGGACAGCCGACCCCGTCGACGGCCTCGCCCTGCACCGCACCCACCCGCGCGTCGTGGTGCTGCGCACCTTCGCCAAGGCCTACGGCCTCGCCGGGTTCCGGGTCGGGTACGCCGTCGCCGCCCCCGAGGTCGCCGCCGCGATCCGCGCCTGCGCCCTCCCGTTCGGGGTCTCCTCGGTCGCCCAGGCCGCGGCCGTCGCCTCGCTCGACGCCGAAGAGGCGCTGCTCGAGCGGGTCGACGCGCTGGTGGCCGAGCGCGACCGGGTGTACGCCGGCCTGCGCGCGCAGGGGTGGGACGTACCCGAGCCGCAGGGCAACTTCGTCTGGCTCGCGCTGGGCGACCGCACGGGCGACTTCGCCGCGGCCGCCGAGGGGGCCGGACTGGTCGTCCGCCCGTTCGCCGGCGACGGTGCCCGGGTCTCGATCGGGGAGCCCGAGGCCAACAGCCGGCTGCTGGAGATGTGCGCCCGCTGGTCCGGCTGAGCCGGACGATCCCGTGCGCGTGACGCAGGTGACCCGAAAACCGTTCGGCGACCGTCGGTGCGGCCCCGTAATCTCGTTGCACACACCAATCGAGGGGATCTCCGCGCGTCATGTCGGCAACGGCTCACCCGCCCGCCCGTCCTGAACCGCAGCTCCACACCGAGCCCGACCCGCACCGGCCACCGCCGGCGAGCATCCGGGCGCTGTGGCGACTGCGTTCCTACGTGCGCCCGCACGCCGCGGCGCTGGTGGCGAGCCTGCTGGCCGCCGGGATCGCGATCGGCCTGTCGCTGTCGATCCCGCTGGTGATCCGCGAGCTGATCGACGGTCCCATCGCCGACGGCGACCGCACCGCGCTGTGGTGGCTCGGCGCGCTGGCGGTCGGCCTGGGCGTGCTCGAGGCGTTCTTCATCTGGTTCCGCCGCTGGGTGCAGTCGGCGGCGATCTTCGACATCGAGCGCTCGCTGCGCCGCGACCTCTACGACCGGCTGCAGGAACTGCCGATGGCGTTCCACGCCAAGTGGCAGTCGGGCCAGCTGCTCTCGCGCGTGACCACCGACCTCACCGCGATCCGGATGTTCGCCGGCTTCGGGGCGATCTTCCTGGTCGTCAACATCCTCCAGCTGATCACCGTCACGATCCTGCTGCTCGACATGTACTGGCCCCTGGGCCTGGTCGTCGCCGCGTCCGCGGTGCCGATCGTGTGGCTCTCGATGCGCTTCGAGAAGGCCTACACCGTCGTCACCCGGCAGGTGCAGGACGAGCAGGGCGACCTCGCCACGCTCGTGGAGGAGGCCGCCGTCGGCTACCGGGTCATCCGCTCCTTCGGGCGCGCGGCGTACGTCGCCGAGGGGTTCGACCGGGCCGCCGGCAAGCTCTACGCCACCTCGCTCGAGAAGGTGCGGATCTCCGCGCGGTTCTGGTCCTTCCTCGGCGTGATCCCCAACCTCGCCGTCGTGGTCGTCCTGTTGCTCGGCGCCCGCGCGGTCGGCGAGGGGCAGATCAGCTACGGGACGCTGGTGGCGTTCGTGACCCTGATGCTGTCGCTGGTCTGGCCGGTCACCGTGCTCGGCGTCATCCTGGCGATGGCCCAGGAGGCGATGACCGCCTCCGCCCGCGTCTGGGAGATCTTCGACACCGAGCCGGCCATCGTCGGCGGCGACCGCGAGATCGTCGAGCCCCGCGGCCACCTGCGGTTCGAGGGGGTGGAGTTCCGCTTCCCCGACCAGGCGCCCGACGAGCCGTCGGTCCTGCGCGGGGTCGACCTCGACATCGCGCCCGGCGAGACCGTCGCCGTCGTCGGCGCCACCGGCTCCGGCAAGACCGCGCTCACCGCACTGGTGCCGCGGCTCTACGACGTCACCGCGGGCCGCATCACCATCGACGGGGTCGACGTTCGCGAGCTGCGCCTGCCACACCTGCGCTCGCTGGTCGCGACCGCGTTCGAGGAGCCGGTGCTGTTCTCGATGAGCGCCCGCGAGAACCTCACCCTCGGGCGGCCCGACGCCCCCGAGGCCGAGGTGCTCGAGGCGATCGAGGTCGCCCAGGCCGGCTTCGTCCACGACCTGCCCTACGGGCTCGACACCCGCATCGGCGAGCAGGGCATGAGCCTGTCGGGCGGTCAGCGCCAACGGCTCGCGCTCGCCCGCGCGGTCGTCGCGAAGCCGCGGATCCTGGTCCTCGACGACACGCTGTCGGCCCTCGACGTCCACACCGAGGCCCTGGTCGAGGAGGCGCTGCGCCGCGTCCTGGCCGACGCCACCGGGATCGTCGTCGCCCACCGCGCCTCCACCGTGCTGCTGGCCGACAAGGTCGCCCTGCTGCAGGACGGCCGCATCACCCACGTCGGGCAGCACCGCGACCTGCTCGCCGAGGTGCCGGCCTACCGCGCGCTGCTCACCTCCGACGACGCCCTCGCGGGAGCCGCCCGATGAGCACCTCGACCCCCACCGACAGCACCACCGACAGCACCACCGACGGCAGCACCGATTGGCGCGGCCGGCTCGACCAGACCGATCCCGACAAGGTCGAGGTCGGCCGGCTGGCCCGGTCCGCCCGCGCGCTGCTGGGTGACCTGCTGCGGCCGTACCGCACCCTGCTCCTGGTCGCCCTGGCGATCGTGGTGATCGAGAACGCCGCTCGCCTGGCGATCCCCTACCTGGTCAAGGTCGGCATCGACTCCGGCATCCCGCCGATCACCGAGTCCGGCGACTCCAGCGTGCTGTACGCCGTCGTGGGCGCGGTCCTGGTCGCGACCATCGTCCAGGCCGTGACGCGGCAGGCCTTCCTGCGGCTGTCGGGACGCATCGGACAGGGCGTGCTGGTCGAGCTGCGGCGCCGCACCTTCCGGCACTTCGGCCGGCTCAGCCCGAGCTTCCACGACGCCTACACGTCGGGTCGGGCGATCTCGCGCCAGACCTCCGACATGGACGCGATCAACGAGATGCTCGAGACCGGCTTCGACGGCCTCGTGTCCGCGGTGTTCACCCTGCTCGGCACGACGGTCCTGCTGCTCGTGCTCGACGTCGAGCTCGGCCTGGTCGCGCTGCTGTGCCTGCCGTTCCTGGCGCTGCTGACCAACTGGTTCCGGCTCGCCTCCGCCCGCGCCTACCGGCGCACCCGCGAGACCATCGCCGGCGTCATCGTGCACTTCGTGGAGACGATGGGTGGCGTCCGGGCGGTGCAGTCCTTCCGGCGCGAGCCCCGCAATGCCGAGCTGTTCGCCGAGCTCAACGAGGAGAACCGGGTCGCCAACCTGCGCGCCTTCCGGTTGATCGTGTGGTTCATGCCCGGCATCAAGCTGGTCGGCAACCTCACCATCGGCGTGGTCGTGCTCTACGGCGGCTACCTCGCCTTCGAGGGCGAGGTGACCGTCGGGGTGCTGGCGGCGTTCCTGCTCTACCTGCGGCAGTTCTTCGAGCCGATGATGGAGATCTCGCAGTTCTACAACACCTTCCAGAGCGCCTCGGCGGCGCTGGAGAAGGTCGCCACCGTGCTGGCCGAGGAGCCCGCGGTGCCGGAGCCGGCCGACCCGGTCGCCCTGCCGGCCGGTCGTACGCCCGGGGAGCTGCGCCTCGACCACACGGCGTTCTCCTACGTCGAGGGCGCCCCCGTGCTGCCCGGCCTCGACCTGACGGTGCCCGCGGGGCAGACCGTCGCGCTGGTCGGCACGACCGGCGCCGGCAAGACCACGATCGCCAAGCTGTTGGCGCGCTTCTACGACCCGACCGGCGGCCGGGTGCTGCTCGACGGGGTCGACCTGCGCGACCTCGCCGAGACCGACCTGCGGCGCGCGGTGGTGATGGTGACCCAGGAGAACTACCTCTTCTCCGGCACCATCTCCGACAACATCCGTTTCGGCCGCCCCGAGGCCTCACCGGCACAGATCGAGGAGGCGGCGCGCGCCGTCGGGGCCGACGGGTTCATCCGGACCATGCCGCACGGGTACGCCACCCGCGTCGCCAACCAGGGCGGGCGGCTCTCGGCCGGTCAGCGCCAGCTGATCGCGTTCGCGCGGGCGTTCCTCGCCGACCCCGCGGTGCTGATCCTCGACGAGGCCACCTCGTCGCTCGACATCCCCTCGGAGCGGCTCGTGCAGGAGGCGCTGCGCACGGTGCTCGCCGGGCGCACGGCGGTGATCATCGCCCACCGGCTCTCGACGGTCGAGATCGCCGACCGGGTGCTGGTGCTCGAGCACGGGCGGGTCGTCGAGGACGGCGCGCCGGCCGACCTGGTCGCCGCGGACGCGGGCCGCTACGCCGATCTCCATCGGGCCTGGGTCGACTCGCTCGCATAGGGCATAGTTGAATCATGAACAACGCCGAGCAGGGGACCTACGTCGAGCCCGAGTTCAACCGCGACATGAACTACATCGCCGACCGCATCACCCGCGACTCGGCGACCTGGCCCGTGGAGCCGGGACGCTACCGGCTGATCGCGGCGCGCGCCTGCCCGTGGGCCAACCGGGCGATCATCGTGCGTTCGCTCCTCGGCCTGGAGGACGTCACCTCCATGGGCCTGGCCGGGCCGGTCCACGACAAGCGCAGCTGGACCTTCGACCTCGACGAGGGCGGTCGCGACCCGGTGCTCGGCATCGAGCGGCTGCAGGAGGCCTACTTCGCCCGGGTGCCCGGCTACGAGCGCGGCATCACGGTGCCGGCGATCGTCGACATCCCGACCGGCCAGGTCGTGACCAACGACTTCCCGCAGATCACCAAGGACCTCTTCTTCGAGTGGCGCGACCACCACCGCCCCGACGCGCCGGACCTGTGGCCCGACGACGTCCGCGAGGAGATGGAGGAGGTGATGCAGCGGATCTTCACCGAGGTCAACAACGGCGTCTACCGCTGCGGCTTCGCCGGCACCCAGGAGGCGTACGACAAGGCCTACGACCGGCTCTTCGCCGCGCTGGACTGGCTCGAGGAGCGGCTGGCCGACCGCCGCTACCTGATGGGCGATGCGATCACCGAGGCCGACGTCCGGCTGTTCACCACGCTCGCCCGCTTCGACGCGGTCTACCACGGGCACTTCAAGTGCAACCGCAACAAGCTCAACGAGATGCCCGTGCTGTGGGCCTATGCCCGCGACCTGTTCCAGACCCCCGGCTTCGGCGAGTCGATCGACTTCGACCAGATCAAGGCGCACTACTACGTCGTGCACACCGACATCAACCCCACCCGGGTCGTCCCGAAGGGCCCCGACCCGAGCGGCTGGCACACCCCGCACGGTCGCGAGCGCCTCGGCTGATCGCCACGCGCCGTCCCGCTGAGGTGGATCCGGTACGCGGGTGCGGACGCGCCACCCTTACGCTTGTAACTTCCCACTACCGCGCGGGCACGCCGAGGCGGCTCGACGCCGTGTGACCGAGAGGAGAGTCGTGTCCGCTGCCGGTCGCGCACACAACCCCCTGCCGGTCCTCGCCGGTGCCGTCCTGGTCGTCATGGCGGCGCAGCAGGCGATCGTGCCGGTCCTGGCCCCGCTCGCCCGCGACCTCGATCTGCCGGAGTGGACCCTCGGGCTGCTGATGACCTCGGCGGCGGCGATGTTCACCATCACCAGCAGCTTCTGGGGCCGCGCCGTCGACCGGGTCGGGCACCGGACCGTGCTGCTGAGCGGGCTGAGCATCGGGCTGGTCGGGATGATCGGCTTCGCCGTCGCCTGTGACCTCGCCGTCCGGGGCACCATCTCCGGCGAGCTCGGCATGACGCTGATGATCGCGACCCGATCGCTGCTCTTCGGCGCCGCGATGGGGGCGGTGCCGACCGCGGCGATGGCGTGGGTGGCAGCCAACACCACCACCACGCAGGACCGGGTGAAGGGCCTGGCGCAGATCGGCGCCGTGCAGGGCCTGGCGCAGGCGCTCGGCCCGGCCAGCGGGTTCGTCCTCGCCTTCGCCGGCTTCCTCGGCCCCGTCTGGGCGGCCCCGGTGGTCATCCTGCTCGCGCTCGTGGTCGCCGCCGTCCTGCTGCCGAAGCCACCGCGACGCCGTACCGCCGACGCCGCCGACCCGCCGGTCGCGCCCGGCGCCGACGCCGCCCCGCGCAAACCCCTGCGGCCCTGGGACCCCCGGCTCTGGCCGGTGATGCTGGGCGGGTTCGGCTCGTTCCTGACGCTCGGGCTGGTCGTCGTCTGCGTCGGCTTCGTCGTCCAGGACCGGCTCGGCTACGAGGGCGCCGACGCCGTGCGCATGACCGGGCTGGTCTCCACCGCCATGGGGTTGTGCATGGTGACGATGCAGGCCGTCGTCGTCCCCCGGCTGGCCTGGCCCCCGTGGCGGATGCTGCGCACCGGCATCCCGCTGGTCGCCCTCGGCGCCGCCGGCCTGATCGTGGCCGGCACGCTCCCGCTCGTGGTCGCCTGCATGGGCGTGCTGGCCATCGGCATGGGCATGGTGGCCCCGGGTTATGTCTCCGCTCCCACCCTGCTGGTCGGCCCGGCCGAGCAGGGCCGGGTCGCCGGACTGGTGCAGACCGT
>JAJUGK010000121.1 GCA_029268205.1 Nocardioidaceae bacterium | reverse complement strand
CCCGCAAAAGCCGAAAACCCAGCGGTTGAGGGAGAAACCCGATCGATCGCGCGCAGCATCCCCCACGCTCCGGCCCTGCCGGAGTCGGGGAGTTCGCCTCGCTCGAGCATGGTCACAGTCTCCCAGGACGCACCGACAGTCGGACCCGATCGAAGGCGACCGGTTCGCGCCGGCGGCCTGCGGGTACCGCACCCGCACGAAGGAGGCGGAGATGACCAGTGTGCTCGTACAGATGACCATCGATGTGCAGGACGTCGCGCGGATGGCGACGATCTGGCTGCAGCCATCGGCCGGCCCCAAGGCGACCAAGAACCGGACCCACCTCGACCTGCGGCCGGCCGACGGCGACGTGGACGGCGAGGTCCGACGGCTGGTGGATCTGGGGATCAGCAGGTCAGGGCGCGGCGCTCGCGGGCAGGACCAGCGCCCAGGGGACCGGCCACCCCCACCGCAGCCGACCCTCGACGAACATCTCCGCGGTGGCCCGTCGAGTACGGCCCTGACCGGGCTCGTAGGCGCCGACGATCTCCCCGGCGGCCCGGTGGGCGAGGACGACATGCCGCGGTGACCACCGGTTGCCGACGTAGACCGCGACGAGGGCACCGTCCCGGACGGCCCGCCGCAGCACCTGCCAGGCCAACACCCGCCGCGACGGCGGGATCCAGCGGACGACATACCGCGTCCCGGTGATCCTCCGGAGCCCGCGCGCCACCGCCCACGGCGTGGTCCCGAGGCGGCGCGGCCAGACGCGACCCACCCGTCGGTGGAGGGCGAGCACCTCGCGGGCGAAGGACTGCTGCGGCTCGACGGCGAGCACCCGGCGGGCGTACGCCGGGTCGCGCATCAGACGGGCGACGGTGAGCACCGACGGGCCGCAGGTGGTCGGGTCCGGCTGGGGGAGCAGCGGGAGCCCATGCAGGAGCGGGTCCTCAGCCACGTGCGGCGGTCCGTCCCACCAGCGGCGCGAGCCGCTCGATCGCCTGCTCCGGGGTGCAGGGCGCGCACCCGTGGTCGACCGCGGCCGCGACGACGTAGGACTGCAGGCGCATCAGCAGCAGACCGCGCTTGACCAGCACCCACCACGGCTTGCGGCGCTCGGCGAGGTCGCGCCGCAGCCGCCGCCAGAACGTGATCGCCGCGTGCTGCCGTACGCACACCGCGTCGGCCAGCACGCCGGCCTCCCGGCACTGGTCCACGACGTGGTGGGCGAAGATCCCCTCGGCCACGAGGTACGGCGACCCGGCCAGGTCGAGCACGCGGTGGCCGGTCCGGGCGCTGCGAGCGAGGTCGTACACCGGCGTCTCCACCCGGCCCTCGCGGCAGGCCGCGACCAGGGCGGCGACCGCCGTCGTGCAGTCCCAGGAGTCCGGGTGGTCCCAGTCGACGACGCGGTCGTGCCCGAGCTCCATCGTCGGCAGCGACGGGTCGTCGCCCTCCTTGTAGAAGTCGTCGAGCCGCAGCACCGGGAGGCCCAGACGCGCAGCGAGCCGGCTCTTGCCCGCGCCGGAGGGTCCGGCGAGGACGATGACGCGGGTCTCAGACACCGATCGGGTGCCAGACCGTCTTGATCTCGACGAAGTCGGTCATCGCGGTCAGCGGCGGCTCGGCGTTCCAGTCGGGCTCGGCGGCCGGCGCGCGACGGACCCGCTTGAGGTTGTCGGCCGCGGCGACCTCGAGGTCGGTCGCCAGCGCGGCGTCACCCGCGACCCCGGCCAGGTCGATGGCGTTGACGTCCATGTGGGAGGCCAGCCACGGACCGATGGTCGGCGCCGCGCCGGTGAGGATGTTGACCACGCCGCCCGGGACGTCGGAGGTCGCGAGCACCTCGGCGAAGTTCACCGCCGGCAGTGGCCGCTCGTAGGAGGACACCACCACGGCGGTGTTGCCGGTGACGATCACCGGGGCCACGACGCTGACCAGCCCGAGGAGGGAGGACTCCTGCGGCGCGAGCACCGCGACGACGCCGGTGGGCTCGGGGGTCGAGAGGTTGAAGTACGGCCCGGCGACGGGGTTGGCGTTGCCCACGACCTGGGTCAGCTTGTCGGCCCAGCCGGCGTACCAGACCAGTCGGTCGATCGCGGCGTCGACGACCCGCTCGGCACGGGCGGCGGTCAGCCCCTCGGCCTGGCGCACGGCGGTGACGAACTGCGGGCGCCGGTCCTCCATCACCTCGGCGATGCGGTAGACGATCTGCGCGCGGTTGTAGGCCGTCCGCCCCGACCAGCCGCCGAACGCCTTGCGCGCGGCGACGACCGCGTCGCGGGCGTCCTTGCGCGAGGCCAGGGACGCGTTGGCCACGAACTTCCCTCCTGCGTCGGTCACCTCGTAGGAGTGGCCCGACTCCGAGCGGGGGAACGCGCCCCCGATGTAGAGCTTGTAGGTCTTGCGTACGTCGATGCGGGCCATCAGCGCTCCCCGTCCTGCTCGTCGGCCGCCAGATAGGCCGCCAGGCCGTGCCGACCGCCCTCCCGGCCGTAGCCGGACTCCTTGAACCCGCCGAACGGGCTGGTGGGATCGAACTTGTTGAACGTGTTGGCCCACACGACGCCGGCCTTGAGCTGGTTGGCCATCGACAGGATGCGCGAGCCCTTGTCGGTCCACACGCCGGCCGAGAGTCCGTACGGGGTGTTGTTGGCCTTCTCGACCGCCTCCGACGGCGTACGGAAGGTCAGCACCGACAGCACGGGACCGAAGATCTCCTCGCGCGCGATCCGGTGCGCGAGCGAGACGTTGGTGAAGATCGTCGGGGCGAACCAGAAGCCGGTGCTCGGCAGGTCGCACGCCGGCGACCAGCGCTCCGCGCCCTCGGCCTCCCCGCTCGCGGAGAGCTCGTGGATGCGGGCGAGCTGCTCGGCGGAGTTGATCGCGCCGACGTCGGTGTTCTTGTCGAGCGGGTCGCCCACGCGCAGCGTCTCGACCCGGCGCTTGAGCTTGGCCAGCACCTCGTCGGCCACGGACTCCTGCACGAGCAGGCGCGAGCCGGCACAGCACACGTGGCCCTGGTTGAAGAAGATGCCGTCGACGATCCCCTCGACCGCCTGGTCGACCGGGGCGTCGTCGAAGACGATGTTGGCGGCCTTGCCGCCCAGCTCCAGCGTCACCCGCTTGTCGGTGCCGGCCACGGTGCGCGCGATCGCCTTGCCGACCGCGGTCGAGCCGGTGAACGCGACCTTGTCGACGCCGGGGTGACCGACCAGGGCCTCCCCGGTCGCCCCGGCGCCGGTGATGATGTTGACGACGCCGGCGGGCAGGTCGGCCTGCTGGCAGATCTCGGCGAACAGCAGCGCCGTCAGCGGCGTGGTCTCGGCGGGCTTGAGCACCACCGTGTTGCCTGCGGCCAGCGCCGGCGCGACCTTCCAGGCCAGCATCAGGAGCGGGAAGTTCCACGGGATCACCTGCGCCGCCACCCCGAGCGGCCGGGGGGAGGTCCCCAGGCCGGCGTAGTGGAGCTTGTCGGCCCAGCCCGCGTAGTAGAAGAAGTGCGCGGCCACGACGGGGACGTCGATGTCGCGGGTCTCGCGGAACGGCTTGCCGTTGTCGAGCGACTCCAGCACCGCGAGCTCGCGTGCCCGCTCCTGGATGATCCGGGCGATCCGGTAGAGGTACTTCGCCCGCTCGCTGCCGGGCATCCGCGACCAGACCCGGGTGTGGGCCCGGCGGGCGGCCTTCACCGCGGTCTCGACGTCGCGCTCGTCGGCCTCGGCGACCTCGGCGAGGGTCTCCTCGGTCGCGGGGTTGATCGACTTGAACGGCGTGCCGTTGCCGTCGACGAACGCACCGTCGATGAACAGCCCGTACGACGGCTGCAGGTCGACGATGGCGCGCGACTCGGGCGCCGGGGCGTAGGCGAAGACGTTGTCGGACGAGCCTGTCGGAACCATCAGTCCACCGTGACGTAATCGGGGCCGCTGTAGCGGCCGGTGAGCATCTTGGTGCGCTGCAGCAACAGGTCGTTGAGCAGGCTGGAGGCACCGAAGCGGAACCAGGTCGGGTCGAGCCAGTCGGGGCCGGCGATCTCGTTGACCATGACGAGGTACTTGATGGCGTCCTTGGTCG
The DNA here is from genome assembly GCA_029268205.1 of Nocardioidaceae bacterium. Classification (GTDB taxonomy): domain Bacteria; phylum Actinomycetota; class Actinomycetes; order Propionibacteriales; family Nocardioidaceae; genus Nocardioides_A. The sequence continues at coordinate 4,747 of JAJUGK010000121.1, read as the reverse complement.
TCCGGATCCCGCCGGCGGGCTTGACCCCCACCATCTGGCCGGTCGCCTCGCGCCAGTCGCGCACGGCCTCGAGCATCACCAGCGTGACCGGGAGCGTCGCCGCCGGCTGCACCTTGCCGGTGGAGGTCTTGATGAAGTCGGCGCCGGCGAGCATCGCCAGCCACGAGGCGCGGCGTACGTTGTCGTAGGTCTGCAGCTCACCGGTCTCGAAGATCACCTTGAGGTGGGCGCTGGTGCCGTCGGGGCGGGCGCAGGCCTCCTTGACCGCCACGATCTCCTCGAAGACCTGCAGGTAGCGACCGGTGAGGAAGGCGCCGCGGTCGATCACCATGTCGATCTCGTCGGCGCCGGCCTCGACCGCGTCGGCGGTGTCGGCGAGCTTGATGTCGCGCGCCGCGCGTCCCGACGGGAAGGCGGTGGCGACCGCGGCGATCTGCACCCCCGAGTCGCCCAGCGTCTCCTTGGCCACCCCGACCAGGTCGGGGTAGACGCAGACCGCGGCGGTCGCCGGGCAGTCGGGGTCGGTGGGGTCGGGGCGCATCGCCTTGCTGGCCAGCGATCGCACCTTGCCGGGGGTGTCCTGGCCCTCGAGCGTGGTCAGGTCGACCATCCGGATCGCCAGGTCGATGGCGTACGCCTTGGCCGTCGTCTTGATCGAGCGGGTCCCGAGGCGGGCGGCCCGTGCTTCCGCGCCGACCTGGTCGACGCCGGGCAGGCCGTGCAGGAAGCGTCGCAGCGACGCGTCGGAGGACGTCGCGTCCGCGAGCTCACCGGGGAGCCGAGAATTCACCGTGGCGGTCACCGCGTCAGCATAGGTGGGTGCAGGTGCCCTGACGAATCCCTGCGGGCTCAGGGCGCGGAGCTGCGCACCCGCGGCTCGGCGGGCGGGATTGCCGCGAGCAGCTCGCGCGTGTAGGGGTGGCTGGGGTCCGACAGCACGGCCCGCGCGGGTCCCTGCTCGACCGTCTCCCCGCGGCGCATCACCAGCACCTCGTGGCTGATCTGCTCCACGACGGCGAGGTCGTGGGCGATGAAGACGTAGGTCAGCCCCAGCTCCTCTTGCAGCCGCAGCAGCAGGTCGACGACCCGGGCCTGGATCGAGACGTCCAGCGACGCCGTCGACTCGTCGAGGATGAGGACGTCGGGCTCGCAGGCCAGCGCCCGAGCGATGCAGACGCGCTGACGCTGGCCGCCCGAGAGTTCGTGCGGGTAGCGCGCGGCGAAGTCGGCGGGGAGCTCGACCTGGCCGAGCAGGTCGGCGACCCGCCGCGTCCGCTCCGGCCCGGTGGCCAGACCGTGCACCCGCAGCGGCTCGGAGACGGAACGTTCGACCGTGGCGCGGGGGTTGAGCGCAGCGAACGGGTCCTGGAAGACCATCGCCACGCGGCGCCGCAGGTCGCGACGGTCGGCGCCGCGGGTGGCCAACAGGTCCGCGTCGTGCAGCCGGACGGTGCCGGCGTCGGCGCGCACCTGGCCGGTGAGCACGTTCGCGATCGTGGACTTGCCCGAGCCGGACTCGCCCACGATCCCCAGCGTGTGTCCGCGCGGGACGGTGAACCCCACGTTCCGTACCGCCCGGATCCGGCGCGTGCCGGTGCGGGTGCGTACGGCGAAGGAGACGTCGAGGTCGGCGACGCGCAGCACCGGCTCGGCGTCGGCGGCCGGCGCGGGGCGCGGGTCGCCGAGCGTCGGCCGCGCCGCGAGCAGCGTGCGGGTGTAGTCGGCGCGCGGGGAGGCGAAGATCTCCTGCACCGGTCGTTGCTCGACCGCGGTCCCGTCGAGCAGGACGGTGACGTCGTCGGCGACCTGGCCCACGACCCCGAGGTCGTGGCTGATCCACACCACGGCCATGCCGCGCTCGTCCTGCATGCCGCGCACCAGATCGAGGATCTGGGCCTGGGTGGTGACGTCGAGGGCGGTCGTGGGTTCGTCGGCGACGAGCAGCGAGGGGGAGCAGGCCAGCGCGATCGCGATCATCACCCGTTGCCGCTGGCCGCCGGAGAGCTGATGCGGGAAGGCGCGCAACCGCTGCTCGGGGTCGGGGATGCCGACCGCCTCGAGCAACTCCAGCGCGTGCCGCCGCGCCGCCCGCCGGGTCATCCCCAGGTGGGTCTCCGGTCCCTCGGTGAGCTGGCGCTCGAGGTCGAGCAGCGGGTTGAGCGACGTGCCGGGGTCCTGGAAGACGAACCCCACCCGCGGCCCGTGGACGCCGCGTAGGGTGGCGCGGCTCGCCCCGATGATCTCGGTCGCACCCGTGGTGTCGGTGAGCACCGAACTGCCGCCGATCGTCAGCCCCGGCGCCTCGAGCAGCCCGGTGGCCGACAGCACCGTGAGCGACTTGCCCGAGCCGCTCTCGCCGACGATGCCCAGACACTGGCCGTCCTCGACATCGAAGGAGATCCCCCGGACGATCGGGTCCCCGTGGGCGGCGACCGTCAGGTCGCGCACCCGCAGCAGCGGTGTGCTCATGAGCGCCCTCCCTGGGCGGCGAGTGCGGTGCGGCGGGCGGGGTCGAGCACCTCGCGCAGACCGTCGCCGACGAGGTTGAACGCCAGCGTGGTCACGAAGATCGCCGCGCCGGGGAACACGCTCATCCACCAGGCCTGGCCGACGAACCCCTGGGCCTCGAACAGCATCCGGCCCCACGACGGCTGCGGGGGCTGCACGCCGAGCCCGAGGAACGACAGCGCGGCCTCGGAGAGGATCGCGAAGGCCAGCGACAGTGAGGTCTGCACGATCACCGGCCCGGAGATGTTGGGCAGCACGTGGTGCCGCAGCACGTAGGCGTGGCCGGTGCCCATCGTCAGCGACGCCTTGACGAAGGGCTCCTCGCGCACGCTGAGCGTGGAGGCGCGGGCGACCCGCGCGAAGATCGGGGTGTAGACGACGCCGATGGCGATGATCGCCGAGTTCAGACCGGGCCCGAGCACCGCGACGATCGCCAGCGCGAGCAGCAGCACCGGGAAGGCGAACATCACGTCGACCAGGCGCATGAGCACCGCGTCGGCCGCCCCGCGGGCGTAGCCGGCGAGGAGGCCGATGCCGACCCCCAGGACCAGGGCGATCGACACGCTCACGACCGCCACACGCAGCGAGACCTGCGAGGCGGCGACGATCCGGCTGAGCACGTCGCGGCCGAGCTGGTCGGTGCCGAGCCAGTGCTCGGCGCCGGGGGCCCTCAGGGCGTTGCCGACGTCGGTGGCGTTGGGGTCGTACGGGCTCAGCCACGGACCCACGACGGCGGCGAGCACCACCGCGGCCAGGATCAGGCAGCCCAAAAGGCTCACGCGGTTGCGCAGCAGCAGCCGCAGGGCACTGGGTCGGGTACTGGGTCGCGTGCTGGGTCGGGTGCTCGTCATCGGTTCCGGATCCTCGGGTCGACCAGCGTGTGGATGACGTCCACCAGCAGGTTGATCAGCAGGAACAGCACGGCGATCAGCAGCACCGCACCCTGGATCACCGGGTAGTCGCGCGCGGTCACCGAGTCGTAGACGAGCCGGCCCAGTCCGGGCCAGGCGAACACGACCTCGACGACGATGACGCCGCCGAGCAGGGTGGCCATCTGGATGCCGACGATCGTCACGATCGGCACCACCGCGTTGCGCAGGATGTGGCGCAGCAGCACCACGCGCCGGCCGAGGCCCTTCGAGCGGGCGGTCCGCACCCAGCCGGCCGCGATGGCGTCGAGCACCGCGGCGCGGACGAACCGGGTCATGATCGAGCCCGCCACGAGACCGACGGTCACCGCGGGCAGCGCCAGGCGGCGCGCCCATTCCACCGGGTCCTCGCCGAAGGGCACATAGCCGCTGGACGGCAGCCAGCCGAGGGTGGCGGAGAACAGCGTGATCAGCAGCAGGCCCATCCAGAAGTCCGGGACGGAGACGCCGACCTGGCTGGTGATCCGTACGACCGCGTCGGCGAGCCGCCCGTTGCGCAGCGCGGCGTACACACCCGCCGGCACGGCCACCAGCAGCCCGACCAGGACCCCCGCCAGGGCGAGCGATGCGGTGGCCGGCAACCGGTCGAGCAGCACGTGGGTGACCGGCTCGCCGTTGCGGAAGCTGACCCCGAGGTCGCCCCGAACGGCGCCCAGCACGTAGTCGAGGTACTGCTCGAGCAGCGGGCGGTCGAGTCCCGAGGCCGCGCGCAGGGCGTCGTAGGACTCCTGGGTGTAGCGGGTGCCGAGCGCGATCCGGACCGGGTCGCCGGGCACCAGCAGCATCAGGCTGAACGTCACGGTGATGACGCCGAGCAGGACGATCGCGGTGTGCAGCAGGCCGCGGACGACCAGGAACCGGGTCGCGGGGTGGTCCCGGACCCGACGCCACCGCGGGGTGGCGTCGGGTGCCGTCGGGGCCGGTGCCGTCACGGGACGCCTCAGTCGGCCAGGGACACGCCGCGGAAGCGGATCGCACGGTCGCTGCGGGCGGTGTAGCCCTCCAGCGACGGCGACCAGGCCTGGATCACCGAGGGGTTGTAGAGGAAGATGTAACTCGCCTCGTCCGCGATGATCCGCGCCGCCTCGTCGTAGATCTGCTTGCGCGCGGCGTCGTCGGTCTCGGTGCGCCCGGCGTCGAGCAGCTCGTCGACCTCGGGGTTGGCGTAGCCCTGCGCGTTGCTGCCGCCCTTGCTGTGGTGCTGGGCGTAGTAGAAGTCGTCGGGGTCGATGTTGCCCAGCCACCCCATCATCAGCATGTCGAAGTCGCCCTGGTTCTGCTTGTCGAGCCAGGTGCCGAAGTCGATCTGG
>JAJUGK010000120.1 GCA_029268205.1 Nocardioidaceae bacterium | reverse complement strand
GAGGAGGCGGCCGACGCGCTCCACCAGGTCAACAACCGCACGATCCCCGCACAGCCGTTCATGCTCGCGGGTCAGATGACCACCAGCGACCCGACCCGGTCGCCGGCGGGCCCGGAGTCGCTGTGGGCCGACACCCACGTGCCGCAGGAGGTCGGACGCGACCTCGGCAGCGACCCGGTGACCGGTGTCTGGGATCGCGACGAGTGTGAGCGGTTCGCCGACCGGATGCAGGCGCGCATCGAGCGCCTCGCGCCGGGCTTCGGCGACCGCGTCGTCGCCCGCCGGGTGCTGGGTCCGCGGGAGATGGAGAGCCGCAACGCCAACCTCATCGGCGGCGGCCTCAACGGCGGCACCTCCCAACTCCACCAGGAACTCGTCTTTCGCCCGATCCCCGGGCTCGGGCGCGCGGAGACCCCGGTGCGGGGGCTCTACCTCGGCTCGGCGTCGGCGCACCCCGGTGGCGGGGTCCACGGCGCATGCGGCATGAACGCGGCACGGGCGGCGGTCGCGCACCGCCGGATCCGCCGGCTCGTGCCCGGTCGGTGAACTCCCGCCCGCGGGGGCCCGGGCGTCTGTATCTTGCACATTCATGACCTCCGTGCTCGACGAGTCCGAGGCGTCGAGCCGGCATCGCACCCGTCCGCCGAGCCCGAACGCCGTCGTGCTGGTCCTCGTGCTCGCCGGCATCTCCGCGGCACTGATGCAGACGCTGGTGATCCCGTTGCTGGGCGACCTGCCGCGGCTGTTGGACACCTCGCCCGGTGTCGCCTCCTGGGTGGTCACCGCGACCCTGCTGACCGCGGCGGTCGCGACGCCGGTCAGCGGCCGGCTCGGCGATCTCTACGGCAAGCGGCGGGTCATGCTCGGCTGCACCGCCGCGCTCGTCACCGGCTCGGCGACGTGTGCGCTCAGCGCCGGTGCGGCGGCGATGATCGTCGGACGCGGGCTGCAGGGCGTCGGCATGGGGCTGGTGCCGCTCGGGATCGCCGCGATGCGCGATCTGGTCCCCGCCGAGCGGCTCGGCTCGTCGATCGCGGTGATGAGCGCCGCGATGGGGATCGGCGGCGGGCTCGGACTACCGGCCGCTGCCGCGGTCGCCGAGCACGGCGACTGGCGGATGATGTTCTGGGCCTCGACCGCGCTCGGTCTCGTTGTGGCGACGTTGATCGCCGTGGTCGTACCCGCGGCGCCGGTGGCCGCCCGCGGACGGTTCGACCCGATCGGCGCGCTCGGTCTCGGCACCGGCCTGGTGTGTCTGCTGCTCGCGGTCTCGCAGGGCGCGGAGTGGGGTTGGCGGAGCGCCCCGACCCTGGGCTGCCTGCTCGCCGCGGTCGTCGTGCTGTTGGTCTGGGGCGCCTTCGAGCTGCGCAGCGACCACCCGCTGGTCGACCTGCGGGTGACCGCCCGGCCGGTCGTCCTGCTCACCAACCTCGCCGGCCTGGTGCTGGGCTTCGCGATGTTCGCCCAGTCCCTGGTCGTACCGCAGCTGATGCAGCTCCCGGTCGCCACCGGCTACGGCCTCGGCCAGGGGATGGTCGCGATGGGGCTGTGGATGCTGCCCGGCGGTCTGGTGATGACCGCCGTCTCGCCGTGGGGCGCACGGCTCTCGCGCGCCACCAGCCCGCGGATCACCCTCGCGGTCGGCTCGACGGTGATCGCCGCGGGATACGGCGTCGCGGTCCTGCTCATGGGCGGGACCTGGGGTCTGGCGCTGGCCAACTGCGTCGCCAGCGGGGGCGTCGGGCTGGCGTACGGCGCGCTGCCCGCCCTGATCGTCGGGTCGGTGCCGCTCTCGGAGACCGGGTCGGCCAACAGCGTCAACAGCCTGATGCGCTCGATCGGCACCTCGGTCGCCTCCGCGGTGATGGCCGCGGTGCTGATCGGGTCGACGGTCGACTTCGGCGGCCGGTCGATCCCGAGTGAGGGCGGCTTCCGGCTCGCCCTGCTCATCGGCGCGGGCGTCGCGATCCTGGCCGCCGCGATCGCCCTGGCGATCCCGGCCCGCGCCAGCCGCGAGGCGGAGGAGCGGATCGAGCGCGAGGTCGGCGATCTCGACCCCGCGCCCGACGCCTGACCTCCGTCTCAGGCGCGGTGCCGGCCGTCCTCGTCGGGAGCCTCGACGCGCGCACGGTCGTCCCCATCGACGGGTCCCTCGTGCCGACCCACCGGACGGTCGTCGAGGTGCGGGTCGGTGCCCCCGTCGGGGTCGAGGCGCTCGGCCTCCTCGAGGGTGGAGCCGAGCTCGTCGCGACGCGCCTGCGCGTCGTGCTGGATCCGCGACGCCTCCGCCTCGCGCCGTTCGGCGTCCGCCGCGGCGGCCTGGGCCCGCGCCCGCGCCTCCTGCGCCTCGGCCTCGGTCTGCTGGGCGTGCCGCTCACGGTCGAGGACCTCCTCGGCCTGCAGCGCCGCCTGCTCCCGGAGCTCCTGGGCCTGCTCGCGCTTGTGCTCCGCGCGCTTGCGCCGTGCCACCGCCAGCGCGAGCCCGATCAGGGCCAGCACCACCACGATGACGACGACCAGCACGATGATCTGGGTTGTGGTCATGCCCCAGGGTTCCCGCCGCCACCACCCGGGCAAACCGTGCAGGTCGGAACCCACTCCGGCGTCCCGTCCGGGGGTGCAGCACGACGGCTGAGCGACGAAATAGCCGGACCCACGAGATCCGCGGGTCCGGCTATCGCATGGCGGTGGCGGAGGGATTTGAACCCTCGGTGGGCTTGCACCCACAAACGCTTTCGAGGCGTTCTCCTTAGGCCGCTCGGACACGCCACCGCGGGGAACGTTACTAGAACCCGCGCCGGGCGGCCCAATCGGGGACCGGCGGTCCGCGGTCAGCGGCGCTGGGCGAAGAAGTCGACCAGCAGCGCCGCGGACTCCTCGCCGCGGACCCCGGCGACAACCTCGGGCCGGTGGTGCAGCCGCCGGTCGCGCACGACGTCCCAGAGGGAGCCGACGGCGCCGGCCTTGTCGTCGTACGCCCCGAAGACCAGGCGTGCTACGCGGGACTGGACCAGCGCGCCGGCGCACATGGTGCACGGCTCGAGGGTGACAACGAGGGTGTGGCCCTCGAGGCGCCACTCCCCCCGGACCCGGGCGGCGGCACGGAGCGCCTGGATCTCGGCGTGGCCGCTGGGGTCCTGATCGGCCTCGCGGTGGTTGCGGCCGGTCGCCACGACCGTGCCGTCGGGGTCGAGCACCACCGCACCGACGGGTACGTCGCCAGTGGCCAGCGCGGCCCGTGCCTCCTCCAGCGCCAGGTCCATCGGGGTGACCCAGCGTCGCTGCTGCGGCTGCACGTCAGCCGACGCCGAGGCCGATGAGCGCGTCGAACCGCTCACCGAAGCCGAGCTCGTCCGCGATCTCGCTGAGCAGCTCGTCGGGATAGAGGTCCTCGTCGTCGAGCAGGGCGGCCAGGGTCATGGTGGAGATCCCCAGGTCGGTGAGCAGACCCGGATCGCCGGCGGGCTCGGGATCGTCGTCGTCGCCGGGCAGCGGGAGCTCGAGCAGCTCCAGCACCGAGCGGGCCAGGGGCCACTCGGTCGCGGCCGTCTGGTCGGTCACCAACGCGGTCACGTCGTCGCCGACCACCCGGACGATCACGGCGAAGTCCTCATCGACGGAGATCAGCGCGACGGCACCGAAGTCACCGGGCCAGCGGCGCAGTTCCTCGGCGACGTCCTCGACGTCCTCGAGGACGTCGTCGTCGATCTCCGCGAGCTGCCAGACGCCCTCCTCGCGGTAGGCGACCACCGCGAAGTCGATGCCCTCCAGGGTCTCCGCCATCAGAAGTTCCTCCGGTGCGACGCCGAGCTGGACGCGCGGACGCCATCGAGGATGACAGATCGGACCCGCGGCGGGAAGGGCGATAGTTTGTCGCCATGCGCACCCACGTCGTCGACCACCCGCTCGTCTCCCACAAGCTCACCACGCTGCGGGACGCCGCGACGGACTCCCCCACCTTCCGCCGCCTCACCGACGAGCTCGTCACGCTGCTGGCGTACGAGGCGACCCGCGACGTCCGGGTCGAGCCGGTGCGGGTGCAGACCCCGGTCAGCCCGACCGACGGCGTCAAGCTGTCCTCCCCGCGCCCGCTCGTGGTGCCGATCCTGCGCGCGGGGCTCGGCATGCTCGACGGGATGATGCGCCTGCTGCCGACCGCCGAGGTCGGCTTCCTGGGCATGGTCCGCAACGAGGAGACGCTCGAGGCCTCGACGTACGCCGAGCGCCTGCCCGAGGACCTCTCCGGGCGGCAGTGCTACGTGCTCGACCCGATGCTGGCCACGGGCGGGACGCTGGCGGCCGCGGTCCAGTTCCTCGTCGACCGCGGCGCCGACCACATCACCGCGATCACGCTGCTCGCCGCGCCCGAGGGGCAGGCGAAGCTGGAGCGGATGCTGGAGGGAATCGGCGTCCCGGTCACCGTCGTGACCGCGGCGATGGACGAGAGGCTGAACGAGGTCGGCTACATCGTGCCGGGGCTCGGCGACGCCGGGGACCGGCTCTACGGCCTGGCCCAGTAGCCGCCCAACGCCCGCCTCCCCCGTGGTGACGAGCCACCAGGCAGGCTACCGCGGGTCGCTCAGAGCGCCTTGACCGCCGAGAGCAGCTTGCCGAGGGTGTCCTTCGCATCGCCGAAGAGCAGCGTGGTCTTGGGGTCGAAGAGCAGTTCGTTCTCGATGCCGGCGAAGCCCGGTCGCATCGAGCGCTTCATGAACACGATCTGGCGGGCGTGGTCGGCGTCGAGGATCGGCATGCCGTAGATCGGGGCGTCGGGCGAGGTCCGGGCAGCGGGGTTCACGACGTCGTTGGCGCCGACGACCAGCACCACGTCGGTGTGGACGAACTCGCCGTTGATGTCGTCCATCTCCTTGAGCTGTTCGTAGGGCACCTGCGCCTCGGCGAGCAGGACGTTCATGTGGCCCGGCATCCGACCGGCGACCGGGTGGATCGCGTAGTCGACACCCACGCCGCGGGCACCGAGCACGTCGACCAGTTCCCGCAGGGTGTGTTGGGCCTGGGCGACCGCGAGACCGTAGCCGGGGACGATGATCACCCGCGACGCGTAACCGAGCAGGATCGCGACGTCGTCGGGTCCGGCCGACCGCACCGGACGGTCGGAGGCCTCGCCGGCGCCGAGCGTCGAGCCGCCCCTCAGCGCCCCGAAGAGGATGTGGGCCACCGAGCGGCCCATCGCCCGGGCCATCAGCAGCGTGAGGAACGTGCCGGCCGCGCCGACCAACGTGCCCGCCACCAGCAGCACGGTGCTGCCGAGCACGTAGCCGCCCGCGGCGACCGTCAGCCCGGTGAAGGCGTTGAGCAGCGAGATGACGATCGGCACGTCGGCGCCCCCGACCGGCAGCACGAGGAGTACGCCGATGGCCAGGCCCAGCACCGCGAGGACGATCCCGACCCACAGCGCCGGCGCGGTGACGGTCAGCACCGAGAGCGCCACCGCCGCGAGGAGGGCCACGGCGAAGGCGATCGGGAGTCCGGGGAAGACCACCGGGCGCGCGCTCATCAGCTCCTGCAGCTTGGCGAAGGTGACCGCCGAGCCCGAGAACGACACCGCACCCACGACGATGGTGAACGCCGTGGCGGCGTAGACGAACCAGTTGTAGGGATCCACCCCGAGCCGGTCGGCGACGCTGATCATGTGTGCGAGCTCCAGCAGCGCCACGAGCGCCGCGGCACCGCCGCCGACACCGTTGAACAGCGCCACCATCTGCGGCATCTGCGTCATCCGGACGCGCCGGGCGCCCAGCACGCCCACCCCCGTACCGACCGCGATCGCCCCCAGGATCAGCGGGACGTGGTCGAGGTCGAGGTGGACGAACGGGATCGCGCAGGCCACCACCGCGGCGGCGGCGCCCAGGAGGTTGCCGGCGCGGGCGGTGCGCGGGCCGGAGAGCCCCTTGAGCGCGAGGATGAAGCAGACGGCACAGGCGAGGTAGGCCAACTGGACCCAGGTCGGGGTCATCGGCGCTCCGTCCCGCCGTCGGGGCGCGCCGCCGGCCGCTGGGGCGTACTGAACATCTGCAGCATCCGGTCGGTCACCACGAAGCCACCGACCATGTTGATCGCCGCGAGGACGATCGCGATCAGACCGATGGTGATGGCGAACCAGTGATCGGCCCCGCCGGTCACCACGATCGCGCCGAGCAGGATGATCCCGTGGATCGCGTTGGCCCCTGACATCAGCGGCGTGTGCAGGGTCGAGGAGACCTTCGAGATCACCTCGATGCCGACGAACACGCTCAGGACGAAGATCGTCAACCAGACGACGGGCTCGCTCACGGGCTCTCCCCCTCGAGGGCGATGCGGGTGGGTTCGTGCCGGATCGCGCCGGCGTGGGTCACGCAGGCGCCGGCGACGATCTCGTCGTCGAAGTCGGGGGCGAACGCCGGCGGGTGCTCGTCGTCCCCTGCGCGGGTCATGAGCGCGAGTAGGTTCACGACGTTCTGCGCATACAGCTTCGACGCCGGTCCGGGCATCTGCGCGGGCACGTTGGCCCCGCCCCAGACCTGCGCCGCTCCGATCCGGACGACCTGGCCGGGCACCGAGCCCTCGACGTTGCCGCCCGACTCGGCGGCCAGGTCGACCACGACCGAGCCCGGGCGCATCTGCTCGACCATCTCGCGGGTGACCAGGAGGGGCGCCTGCCGGCCGGGAACCGCGGCGGTCGTGATCAAGGCATCGGCTGCGGCGACGTACGGCGTGAGCAGCGTGCGCTGCTGCTCGGCGCGCTCCTCGGTCATCTCCCGGGCGTAGCCACCCGCCCCCTCGAGCGCGTCGAGCCCGAGGTCGATGGCCTGCGCTCCCATCGAGCGGATCTCCTCCGCGGACGCGGCGCGGACGTCGTAGGCCTTCACCACGGCACCGAGCCGCTTCGACGTCGCGATCGCCTGGAGCCCGGCCACCCCGGCGCCGAGCACCACGACCTCGGCCGGAGCGACCGTGCCGGCCGCGGTCATGTTGAGCGGGAAGAACCGGCGCAGCAGGCCGGCGGCGACGATCGCGCACCGGTAGCCCGCGACCAGCGCCTGCGACGACAGCGCGTCCATCGCCTGCGCCCGGGAGATCCGCGGCACCAGCTCCATCGCGTACGCCGTGATGCCGCAGTCGCGCAGGTCGGCGACCAGCTGCGGCTCCTGGCCGGTCGGCAGGAAGGAGATCGTCGCGGCGCCCGGGGCCAACCGCCGGACGACCTCGCCGGGCGGCGCCTGCACCGACACCACCACGTCGGCGCCGTCGACGGCGTCGTCGCGCACCTCCGCTCCGGCGGCGAGGTACTCCTCGTCGGTGTGCAGCGCCGCGGCACCTGCGCCCGGCTCGACCGCGACGGCGTACCCGAGTCCGCGCAGCCGTTCGACGAGCTCGGGCACGAGGGCGACGCGGCTCTCCCCCTCCCGGGTCTCCCTCAGCACGGCGATCCTCACGTCTCGAACGTAGGGGACCGGGACTTGGCCGTCCATCACCGCGCCGGGCGTGGCACGCTGAGCGCCCCGCACCCGAAGCGGCTCGACCCGTGCCAGAGGAGGACCCATGGACGCACCCGGCCACACGGTCGTGAGCACCGGCTACGCCTTCCCCGAGTGCCCGCGCTGGCACGACGGCGCACTGTGGTTCAGCGACATCCATGCCGGCCAGGTGGTCCGGCTCGACATCGCCTCGGGGGAGTCGGAGGTCGTCGCGGAGTACGACGGCCACCCCAGCGGCCTGGGCTTCCTGCCCGACGGGCGGCTCCTCGTCGCCGACGGCGGCACCCGAAGGGTCCTGCGCCGCGAGGCCGACGGGTCGCTGGTGGAGCACGCCGACGTCAGTGACGTCGCGACCCACACCGTCAACGACATGGTGGTCGACGCCGCGGGCCGTGCCTATGTGGGCAACTACGGCGACGCGAGCGTGCCGCCGGCGCCGCCGTACCCCGCGCAGCTCGCGCTGGTGCAGCCCGACGGGACGGTCTCGGCGGCCGCCGATCGGATGATGTTCGCCAACGGCATGGTCGTGACGGATGCGGGCCGCACCCTGCTGGTCGCCGAGACCCGGGCGACCCCCGGCCGGCTCACGGCCTTCACCGTCGGCGACGACGGCGGGCTCACCGACCGGCGCACGTTCACCGAGTTCCCCGACGGGGTGATGCCCGACGGCATCGCGCTCGCCGCGGACGGCAGCGTCTGGGTCGCCTCGCCCTTCACCGGCGAGGTGCTGCACGTGGGCGCGGACGGCACGCATCTGGGTCGCGTGCCCGTCCCGAACCCGTACGCCGTGGCGGTGGGCGGAGACGACCTCGACGTCCTGCTGGTGTGCTCGGCGCCGACCTGGGTGCCCGAGGAGACGCTCGCCCAGCGGGCCGGCTCGATCCTGCGGATCGACCTATCGGCCTGAGGAGGCCGGCGGCTCAGGGCAGGGGGTCCTGGTCGACCTCGATGTCGAACTTCACGTCGTCGCCCTCCACCGCCGTGGCGGTCACCGTGACGCCGTACGACCTGAGTTTGGTCACCGCGTCGCGTTCCGGGAGGGTGCGGCTCGCTGACCTGGGGTGATGGGTGCGCGGGTGGCTGTTTTGAGGCACTAATTGGTGCTCTACGGTGGGGTGCGTGGCGTGGATTCGGCGGGTACGGACGGCCTCGGGAGCGACGGCCGTGCAGATCGCTGAGTCCGTCAATGGTCGTCGGCGGATCGTCGCGCATATCGGGTTGAACCGCCCTGGCGACACTGGAGTGGGTCCACCGCGCCGAGAACCTGGCCATCTCCGGCCCGTCGGGGACGGGCAAGACCCACTTTGTCGAGGCCCTGGCCCACAAGGTCATCGACGCCGGCAT
>JAJUGK010000119.1 GCA_029268205.1 Nocardioidaceae bacterium | reverse complement strand
GCGGTCAGAGGATCGGTCGCCCACCGGTCACGGCGAGGCGGGCGCCGGAGATGTAGCTGGCCTCGTCGGAGGCGAGCAGCACGTACGCCGGAGCGAGCTCGACCGGCTGGGCCGGGCGCCCCAACGGGGTGTTCCCGCCGAAGCTGCCGACGGCGTCGGCGGGGAGCGTGGAGGGGATCAGCGGGGTCCAGACCGGACCCGGGGCGACGCTGTTGACCCGGATACCGCGGTCGCCGAGCATCTGGGCCAGCGAGGCGCAGAAGTTCGCGATCGCGGCCTTGGTGGCGGCGTACGGCGCGAGCGTCGGGTTGGGCGAGTCGGAGTTGACCGACGAGCTGCCGATGATCGCGCCGCCCTCGCCCATGTGGGGCAGCGCGGCCTTGGTGAGGTGGAACAGCGCCGAGAGGTTGGTGTTGATGGTGAAGTCCCACTCCTCGTCGGGGATGTCCTCGAGCCGGTCGCGCGACATCTGGAAGGCGTGGTTGACCACCAGCACGTCGATGCGACCGAACTCGCGGACGGCGGTGTCGATCACCTCGCGGCACTTCTCGGCGCTGCTGAGGTCGCCGCCGACGAGCACGGCGCGCCGGCCGGCGTCCCGGACGAGTCGGGCGACCTCGTCGGCCTCCTCGTGCTCCTCGAGGTAGGAGATCAGCACGTCGGCGCCCTCGCGGGCGTAGGCGATCGCGACCGCGCGGCCGATGCCGCTGTCGGCGCCGGTGATCACTGCGACCTTGCCGGTCAGCTTGCCGGCGCCCTGATAGCTGGTCTCCCCGCAGTCGGGGACGGGGTCCATCCGGCGCTGGTCGCCGGGGAAGTGCTGGGTCTGCTCGGGCTGGCTCATGCCCGGGGTCGTACCCACCGCCGGCCGTAGGCATGAGTCCTCCCCGCACGGGTAGGAGCAGCGCGTGACGAGCGTGCGAGCGCCGATGGGCGAGACCGAGACGATCGGCTTCGGGCCGTTGGACATCACCTTCAGCGAGGGGGTGATCCGGCCGCGCCCGTGGACCACCGCGCAGTCGGAGTGGGCCGCCGAGGTGCTCCTCGACGCCCCGGCCGGCCGGGTGCTCGAGCTGTGCTCCGGTGCCGGCCACATCGGCCTGCTCGCCGTGCTCGGCAGCGGACGCGACCTGGTGTGCGTCGACCGGTCCGCGATCGCCTGCGCCAACGCGGAGTTCAACGCCGAGCGCGCCGGTCTGGCCTCCCAGGTCGAGATCCGCAACGCGGCGCTCGACGAGGCGATCGGGGCCGAGGAGGAGTTCCCGCTGGTGATCGCCGACCCGCCCTGGGTACGGCACGCCGACATCACCCGGTTCCCCGAAGATCCGGTCACCGCCATCGACGGCGGTGACGACGGGCTGGTGATCGCCCGGCTGTGCCTGCGGGTCATCGCCCGCGCCCTGATGCCCGGCGGCACCGCGATCCTGCAGCTCGGGCCCGAGGGCCAGGTCGAGGTGCTCGCCGCGGAGCTGCCGACGTACGCCGAGGACCTCGTGCACACCGACACCCGCCACTACTCGCGCGGCGCGCTGATGCGGATCGACCGCGTGCCCAGCTGCCGCACCTGACCCGGAACGGGCAGCACTACTGCGGGCGCTTCTCCGGCGGGAGCAGCTTGTGGGTGCCGTCGCACCATGGCTTGCGGGCGGACTTCTGGCACCGGCACAGCGCGACGATCGGCTTGTCGACCCGATGCACCTGGCCGTCGGCGTCGCGGATCGCGCCCGCGTTGCGCACGAGCATCGGCCCACCGGGGCAGATCTCGACGTCGGCGTGCGGGTAGATGGGTGCCTCGCTCATGCGTCGACCCCCCAGCGGGCGAAGGCGGCGTGTGCCGCGCGCGACTCCATGTCCATGCAGACGAACGCCCCGAAGAAGATCTCCTCGGCCTGGTCGGGCTCGTCGTCGACCAGGGTCCCGCAGATCGAGCGCACGGCGAGCTGGTCGTGGACGGCGTCGGCGGTGACGTGCTCGTCGTAGTACTCCGCCAGCTCCTCGGCGAGCTCCAGCCTCCGCAGACCCTGTGCGATCCGCCGCGACGGCTCGGAGCTGGTGGTCTCGAAGGCGGCCAGATGACCCAGCGCCGCGGCCCGCAGCCGGCGGTGCAGTCCGAGCATCGACAGCGCGTTGTTCATCTCGAGGAACTCGGTCGGCGCCTCGCCGACGTAGCGGCCGTACTTCTCGTTCAGGCCGACCGCGCGCATGCCGCGGGTGAAGAGGTTCTGGTGCAGCTGGTTGGGGTTGCCGCCGCCGTACTCGTCGTACTGCAGCTCGGCCAGCGCCGCCTTGGCGCGCACCGGCAGCCGCGGGATCACCCAGGCGGTCGGGTCGGCCTCCTTGAGGTGGTAGATCGAGCGCCACTTCAACAGCTCGAGCACCTGGTCGCGGGTCGCGGTCGTCTGGACGAACCGGGCGAGGGAGGGGCCCTCGAACTGCTCGATGTAGGTGAACAGGTCGGCGGCGAGGTCGCCGGTGTCGGGTCGGGCAGCGGACGCGGCGTACCGCTCGCGCATGCGCCGCTCGAGGTCGTCCTCGAGCCGGCGCCGCACGGCGAGCGCGCCGAGGTCCCACTCGGCGGCGTCGTCGACGTCGTCGAAGCCGCGGTAGGAGAGCTCGTGCAGCACCCACAGGGCGAGGGTGGCGTCGTCGAGGTCGCTGGGCTCGACGCAGACGTCGACCTGGGTCCGGGGGCTGGTCCGCAGGGCGGCGAAGAGGGCGCTGGTGAGGGCGCCGCGGGGTTCGGGCAGCAACATGCTCGCTACCTACCCCCGGTCCCGCGGATCTACGCCAGGTGTGACGGCCCCCTCCGCGCGTGCGCGACGGCGCGTGACTCCACCAGATCGACGTGCAGTGCACGCCGGGCGAAGCACCACCCGTCGGGGGTGCGCCGGAAGTCGTCGAGGTAGCGCAGGTGCCACACGACGTCGCGCAGCCCGCCGTCGTGCTCGACCACGTGGTGCGCGGTCGCGGTCGTCCGGCCGCGTACGGCGTCGGGGTCGTCGCCGAGCGGGTCGAGCACGACGGCGCCGATGGTGTGCACGGTCAGCCGGACCTGGGTGAGTGCCGCGAGGGCGGCGGCGATCCCGTCGGGGCCGCGCGCCTCGTGGACCGGGTCGAGCGACCGCGGCGGGTCGGGGGAGACCAGCACGCCGTCGGGGACGAACAGCGCGACCAGCGCGGCGACGTCGCGGTCGTCGGCATGGGCGGCGTAGCGATGGACCAGGTCGACCAGGTCGCTGCGGTCCGCAGGCGTCATCGGGGCGTCAGGCCCAACCGCTCGGCGCAGGCGGAGACCTCGTCGCAGGCCCGCGCCAGGTCGTCGGTGTCGCTCATCGCGAGCACCAGCCGGGTGGCACCCTGCTCGGCCAACCGGGCGGCGCGCTCGGGGTCGATCCGGCTGACCAGGTGACCGAGGGTCAGCTCCAGGGCGTCGGGGTCGCGGCCGGCCTGCTCGGCGGTCTCGCGCATGGTGCGCACCAGCCCGGCCAGCTCCTCGCCCGCCACCCCGAGCGGCTGGAGTCCGTCGCCGTACCGGCCCGCCCGGCGGGCAGCGGCGCGCGTGTGCCCGCCGATGTGGATCGGGACGTCGCCGCGGACCGGCTTCGGCCAGGTCATCGCGCCCCGGAAGGAGAAGAACTCCCCGTCGTGGTCGACCCCGGCGGCCGAGGTGTCGGACCACAGCGCGCGCAGGATCCGCAGCTGCTCGTCCGCGCGCCGTCCCCGGTCGGCGAACGGCACGTCACAGGCCTCGAGCTCCTCGCGGAGCCATCCCATGCCGACCGCGAGTCGCATCCGCCCGCGGGAGAGGGCGTCGAGGGTCGCGACCCGCTTGGCCAGCACGACCGGGTGGTGCACCGGCAGCACCAGCACCCCGGTCGCCAGCCGCAGCGTCGTGGTCTGCGCGGCGAGGAAGGACAGCAGCTCCAACGGGTCGGGGATCGGGAGGTCGGCAGCGAGCTCCACCCGGCCGCTCGGCGCATAGGGGTAGACGCTGTCGTAGCGGCTCATCATCACCGCGTGCTCGACCACGACGATCGACTCGAAGCCGCAGCGCTCGACGTGCTGGGCGAACCGGGTGATCCACTCCGGGTCGGCCGTGCGGCCGGCGGCGACCGGGGCGATGACGGCGTACTGCAAGGGGGCCTGCATGGAGGTCTGCAAGGAGTCCTGCGCGGGGTTGGGCATGCCGTGGACGCTAGGGACGCGGCCCGGCCGGGCGTGGGGGAGTCCCGATGACCGGGAGCCCAGCCGTGGCTCCCGGGACGCGCGACCACAGTTCGCAGGATGCAGATCGTCACCCCCGACCAGACCGTGCCCGAGGTCCGTGGCTACGAGGGCAACCGCTACACGATGGTCGACTACCTCGGCAGCTACGCCGAGGAGCGGCCCGGTGAGCAGGCCTACCTCGTGCGGCAGCAGGCTCCCGAGCTGCGCCCGCACTTCCACGAGGTCGACCAGTTCCAGGTGGTCACCGCGGGCGAGGGCACCCTCGGGCGGGATCGTGCGGTCGCCGGTGTGCTGCACTACACCGACGCCTACACCTCCTACGGACCGATCTGCACCGACCCCGAGATCGGGCTGTCCTACTTCACGCTGCGTCGCGAGCCGACCACGGGCGTGAACTACATGCCCGAGGAGCGGGCGAAGCGGGCCCGCGAAGCCGGGCGCAGCGAGCACTTCACCGTCCTGCTCGACGACCGGTGCGCCGTGGGCGCCGGCCTGCAGGAGCTGGGGCGCACCAGCCGGGACGCTGCGGCGTACGGCGTGCGCCTGGGCGCGGGCGAGCAGCTGGACGCCGCCACCGGGCCCGCCGGCCAGGGCGGCTACGTCGTCGTGCTGGGTGGTGCGGTGACGGCGGCCGGGCAGCGACTGGGTGCCGAGAGCCTGGTGTCCTTCGCCGACGCTCCTGAGCTGCCCGAGTTGCGCGCGGAGCGGGGCGCGACGCTGGCGGTCCTGCTCTTCCCGCGTGGTTGAGCGGGTTCCGTCCAGCGGGAAGTACGCAACGCCGGCTCGCGGGGCCGACCTACGTTCCGCCCATGTCCACTCCGGTACTCATCGACGCCGCCCGCACTCCCTACGGTCGCCGGGGCGGGGTCCTCTCCGGCTTCCACGCCGTCGAGCTGCTCGCCCGCACCCAACGCGCCCTGCTCGACCGGGTCGGGCTCGACGCCGCCGAGGTGGAGCAGGCGATCGGCGGGTGCGTCACCCAGGCCGGGCAGCAGTCCGGCAACGTCACCCGGATGGCGTGGCTGCACAACGGCTTCACCGACCAGACCGGTGCGGTCACGATCGACGCGCAGTGCGGCTCGGCGCAGCAGGCCGTGCACCTGCTGGCCGCGCAGATCGCCGCCGGCGAGATCACGACCGGCCTCGCCTGCGGGGTCGAGGTCATGTCGCAGGTGCCGCTGCTGGCCAACCTGGGTGGGGAGGAGCGGCCGTACGGCGTCCCCCGCCCGCCCGGGTGGAGCGTGGACCTGCCGGCGCAGTACGAGGCGGCCGACCGGATCGCGGCGCGGCGGGGCTTCACCCGCGAGGACGTCGACGCATTCGGGCTCGCCTCGCAGGAGCGGGCCGCCCGCGCGTGGGCCGAGGGCCGGCTGGACCGGCAGGTGCTGCCCGTGACGCTGGACGACGGCACGGTCGTCAGCCGTGACGAGGGTCTGCGCGAGACCAGCATGGAGGCGCTCGCCGGGTTGCGCACCATCCGTGAAGGCGGGATCCACACCGCCGGGACCTCCTCGCAGATCTCCGACGGGGCCACCGCCGCCCTGGTCATGGACGAGGACCGGGCGCGCGCCCTGGGACTGCGCCCCCGCGCCCGCATCGTCGCCCAGGTGCTGGTCGGGGCCGAGCCGGAGTTCCTGCTCGACGGTCCGGTGCGCGCCGGTGAGCGGCTGCTCGAACGCAGCGGCATGAGCATCTCCGACATCGACGTCTTCGAGGTCAACGAGGCGTTCGCCGCGGTGCCGATGTCGTTCCGCCAGGTGCACGGCGTCGACCCCGACAAGCTCAACGTCAACGGCGGCGCGATCGCCCTGGGCCACCCCGTGGGCTCCACCGGCATCCGGCTGCTGGCCACCGCGATGGACGAGCTCGAGCGCACCGACGGCACGCTGGCGATGGTGGCTATCTGCACCGGCGGCGCGATGGCGACGGGTGCGATCGTGGAACGCCTCGCGTGAGCACCGCCCCCGTGGACCCCACCCGGGTGACCGGGCTGAGCGCCGACCACCGGGCGGCGCTCGCCGACCTGGTCGACGCGACCTACCGGCTCAACCTCGCCGTCGCCACCACCGACGTCGACGACGCCGTGCTGCGCGAGGCGCGGGCCGAGCTCGACCGGGTGAGCTCCGGGCTGGAGACCCGCACCCGGACCCGGGCGATGCGCAACGGCTTCGACGCGCCCCGTCGGGCCCGCCGCGATCGCACCCCCTACCGGTTGTGCGCCTACACCCCGTGGGGGGTGCCGATCGAGGCCGAGTTCGGGGCCGACGGGCAGTCCGTCCGGGCGCGGTTCGTGCCCAACGCGCTGCACGAGGGCCCGCCCGACAGCATGCACGGCGGCGTCGGCGGCTACCTGATGGACTGCATCCTCGGGATCCTCATCCAGGCCCAGGACAAGCGCGCCGTCACCGCCCGGCTGGAGATCGACTACCGCGCGCGGACGCCGCTGGACGAGGAGGTCGAGCTGCACGGCCGCATCACCCGGCGGGAGGGCCGCAAGGTCTGGGCCGAGGGGTGGGTCGCGTACGCCGGCACCCGCACGCTGGAGGCTTCCGGGCTCTTCGTCGAGATCGGGGAGTCCCGATGAGCTACGCCCTGACCGGCCTGGAGGGTCGGGTCGCGCTCGTGACCGGCGCCGGCCGGATGCGGTCCATCGGCCGCGCGATCGCCGTCGAGCTCGCCCGTGCGGGCTGCGACGTCGTCATCACCGGGACCGGGCGCCCGCCGGAGCGGATGCCCGCCGACGAGCAGGCGGCCGGGTGGCGCGACATCGACTCCGTCGCCGACGAGGTGCGCGCCCTCGGGCGCCGGGCGCTGCCGGTGGTGGCCGACGTTGCCTCCGAGGAGGGCGTCGAGCAGCTCTTCGACCACATCGAGTCCGCGCTCGGCCCGGTGGAGGTGCTGGTCAACAACGCAGCGGCCAACCGCGGCCAGGACCGCGTGCCGGTCGTCGAGCTGGAGACCGCGACGTGGGACACCGTGATGGCGGTGAACCTGCGCGGCACCTTCCTCATGAGCCGCGCCTTCGCCCGGCGGTGTCGCGCCGCCGAACGACCCGGCGCGGTGATCAACGTGTCGTCCATCGGCGGCAAGCTCAGCGGCGCCACCACCGCGGCGTACTCCGCCTCCAAGGCCGCCGTGCAGTCGCTGACCTCGTCGATGGCCAAGGAGCTCGGGCCGCACGGCATCCGGGTCAACGCGATCTGCCCCGGCGTGGTGTCCACCTCGCGGCTCGACGACTGGAGCGGCGAGGCCTGGGATGCCTACGTCCGCAGCAACATCCCCCTGCAGCGCACGGGGGAGCCGGCCGAGGTCGCCGCCGTCGCGGTGTTCCTCGCCAGCGACCAGGCGTCCTTCGTCAACGGCCAGAGCTGGAACGTCGACGGCGGCCAGCTCACCATCCGCTGAGCGCCCGACCGCGCCCGACCGCGCCCGCACACCGTCCCCAGGAGCATCATGAGCACGCCCACCGAGACCCCTGCCCGCACCCGCGAGGAGGCGCTGGCGCGCGTCACGGCGCCCGGCCAGCCGTTCGAGATCCGGGTCGAGGACGTGCTCGGCGAGCAGCTGGAGGTCTTCGCCCGCCGCGAGCGCACGTTGGATGAGCTGCTGCGGGCCTCGGCGGTGTACGGCGAGCGCGACTACCTGGTCACCGAGGAGGGACGCGTCAGCTACCGCGACCACCTCAAGCAGGTCGCGGCACTCGCCACCGCGCTGCGCGACGAGCACGGGGTCGGCCGGGGAGACCGGGTGGCGATCTGCGCGCAGAACTCCCCGGACTGGGTCGTCGCGTTCTGGGCGACCACCGTGCTGGGGGCGGTCGTGGTCGGGGTGAACTCCTGGTGGGCCGGACCCGAGATCCGCTACGCCGTGGAGCTGACGACGCCGCGGGTGGTAATCGCCGATGCGCGTCGGCGCGAGCTGGCCGGCGACCTCGGCGTGCCCACCCTCGGGATCGAGGACGACGTGCCGGCACTCATCGCGCGGCACCGCGGCGCGCCGCTGCCGGCGACACCGGACGAGCTCGGGGAGGACGACCCGGCGGTCGTGCTGTTCACGAGCGGCACCACCGGCCGGGCCAAGGGCGCCACGCACTCCCACCGCAACGTCATCGGTGCGGTGTGGTTCCACCGGCTCAACGACGCCGTCGCCGCGGCGATGGGGATGGCGCCGGGGGAGCGACGGTTCTTCGCCGCGACGCCGCTGTTCCACATCGCCGGGCTGCACAATCTCGTCGTCGCGCGGCTGGCCATCGGCGACACCGTCGTGATGCATCTGGGCCGCTTCGAGATCGAGCGGGTGCTGCGCCTCATCGAGCGCGAGCGGGTCACCAGCTGGGGGATGGTGCCGACGATGGCCGCGCGGCTGGTCGAGTACGCCGAGGAGCAGGGTCTGGACGGGTTCGACCTCAGCGCCCTGCGCGTGGTGAGCGTCAACTCCGCGCCGTCCTCGGCCGCATTGAAGGAGCGCCTGCGCCAGGTGCTGCCGGTCGCCGGACGCGCGCTGGGCACGACGTACGGCCTGACGGAGTCCTCGACCGCGGCCACGCTGGCCAGCGCCGCCGAGCTGGCCGCCGACCCCGAGACGGTCGGTCGACCGGTGCCGACGATGCAGGTCGAGATCCG
>JAJUGK010000118.1 GCA_029268205.1 Nocardioidaceae bacterium | reverse complement strand
GGTCGCGCTCTACCGCCGGCGGTTCGAGCACTACGGCCACGGCCCGGCCGACACCGCCATCGTCGGCCTCGGCGGGCAGTTCTTCATGCGCAAGAACTCCCAGGACGCCTGGAACGAGTTCCGGCCGTACTTCGACAACGCGCCCGTCTACGGCCACGGCCCCTCCCTCGAGGACTTCACCGAGGCGACGCCCCTCACCGTGGGCTCGCCCCAGCAGGTGCTCGAGCGGACCCTGTCGTTCCGGGACTACGTCGGCCACTACCAGCGCCAGTTGTTCCTGATCGACCACGCCGGCCTGCCGTTGAAGACGGTGCTCGAGCAGCTCGACCTGCTCGGCGAGATCCTTCCCGAGATGCGCAAGGGCTTCGCCGAGGGCCGCCCCGCCCACATCCCCGAGGCGCCCACCCACCGCTCCCTGGTCGAGCGCGCGGGCGGGGCCGTCGACGCCACCGTGTACGCGCCCGCCGACTCCGCCACCGGCCACCGCGCGGAGGACGCCGAGGTGCCGGCATGACCCGGATCGTCGTCGTCTCGGCCGGCTTGTCGAACCCCTCCAGCACGCGGCTGCTGGCCGAGCGTCTCGGCGCGGCCACGGTCGAGTCGCTGGAGGAGGCGGAGCTGGTGCACGTCGAACTGCGCGACCTCGCCCACGAGCTCACCGACCACCTGCTGACCGGGTTCCCCGGTCCGGCGCTGGCCGAGGCGATCGAACAGGTCCGCGCCGCCGACGGGATCATCGCGGTCACGCCGGTGTTCTCCGCGAGCTACTCGGGACTGTTCAAGACGTTCTTCGACGTCCTCGAACAGGGGGTGCTCGACGGCACCCCCGTGCTGATCGCGGCCACCGCGGGCACTCCACGCCACTCGTTGGTGCTCGAGCACGCGCTGCGTCCGCTCTTCGCCCACCTGCACGCCGTCGTCGTGCCGACCGGGGTCTTCGCCGCCACCGACGACTTCGCCGGCCGCGATCTCGACGCCCGCATCCACCGCGCCGCCGGCGAGCTGGCGCTGCTGACCGGCAAGGCGGCGCCGCCCGCCGCGGCGACACCGCCACGGCGTACGACCGAGGAGGAGTTCGCCGAGCCGACGCCCTTCGAGCAACTCCTGCGACGGGCGAGCGGCGCGGACTAGAACGTGTTTCACTAGGCCACGTCACCCTCCCCGGACGAACGGACGATGGCATGGCACGCGTGCAGGACAAGGTCGCCCTCATCAGCGGCGCCGCCCAGGGCATGGGCGCGGCCGACGCCCGGCTCCTGGTGGCCGAGGGCGCCCGGGTGGTCATCGGCGACATCCTCGACGAGCAGGGCCAAGCCTTGGCCGACGAGCTCGGCGACGCTGCGCGCTACATCCACCTCGACGTCCGTGAACCCGACCAGTGGGACGCTGCGGTCGCCCTGGCCGTCGCGGAGTTCGGTCGGCTCGACGTGTTGGTCAACAACGCCGGCATCGCCAACGGCGGCCAGATCCAGAAGTTCGACCTGGCGGCGTGGCAGCAGGCACTGGACATCAACCTCACGGGGACGTTCCTGGGGATCCGTGCAGCGACCGAGGCCCTGATCGCCTCCGGCCGCGGGTCGATCATCAACATCTCCTCGATCGAGGGACTTCGCGGCACCCCCTGGACGCACGCCTACTCCGCAACGAAGTGGGCAGTGCGCGGACTGACGAAGTCCGTCGCGCTCGAGCTCGCCGCTCACAACGTCAGGTGCAACTCCGTGCATCCGGGGATGATCCGCACTCCCATGACCGCCGGCATCCCCGACGACATGCTGACGATCCCCATGGGACGTCCCGGCGACCCCGAGGAGGTCGCGGCGTTCGTCGTGTTCCTCGCCAGCGACGAGTCGTCGTAC
The DNA here is from genome assembly GCA_029268205.1 of Nocardioidaceae bacterium. Taxonomy (GTDB): domain Bacteria; phylum Actinomycetota; class Actinomycetes; order Propionibacteriales; family Nocardioidaceae; genus Nocardioides_A. The sequence goes on along the minus strand of JAJUGK010000118.1, from coordinate 7,054 downwards.
GCCACCGGCGCGGAGTTCGTCGTGGACGGCGGCACGATCCAGGGCGTGCCGCACAGGTGACACCGGGCCGTCGGCCGGGACTCAGCCCTCTGCCGACGCTGTCGGCGGTCGGTGGGTCCGCAACGGTGCCTCGTGCCGCCACGACCAGAACGCGGCCAGCCACGCCGCGCTGAGCAGGACCAGCGCGGCACCGATCGCCCACTGGAGCGCAGGCCCGGGGTCGTCGTACGCCGCGAGTGCCAGTTGGTAGGTGGTCATCACCAGGGCCGCACCCAGGGCGGTGCCGATCCGTTGCCCGGTCTGGAGTGCGCCGGCCGCCGCGCCGCCCATCCGGGTAGGGACCTCGGCCAGCGTGAGCGTGAAGTTCGGCGAGACGACGGCTCCGCCACCGAGACCGGCCACCAGCAGGGGGACGGCGAAGACCACCCAGAGCAGGCCGCCGTCGCCGAGCGGGACGACCAGCGCGAGGGCCAGGACCGCGACCATCATCAGGCTCAGCGCGGCCACGGTGAGCACCCGGCCCACGCGGGAGACCAGCCGGCCGGCGATCAGCGAGGAGACCGCCGAGCCGACCGCGAACGGCACCAGGGTGAGGCCGGCCTCGAGCGGGCTCGCGTCCAACCCCTCCTGCAGGTGGACGCTGAGCACGAGGAAGATCCCGGTGAATCCGGTGAAGTAGAGCGAGCCCACCGCCAGCCCGCTGGCGTACCCCGGGACGCGTCGCAGCAGGCTGACGTCGAGCAGCGGCGCCCGCCCCTCCCCCACGACGCGGCGTTCCCACCGGGCGAAGCCCACCGCGAGCACCGGAGCCAACAGCAGGAGCAGCAACGGCCAGCGGGTGCCGCCCTCGGCGCTGACGACCGGATACAGCACGCACAGGACCACCGCGCCCAGCAGGAGCGACCCGACCAGGTCCAGTCCGGGATCCGGCTCGGCGTCGGGGTCGCGCCCCGGCACGAGGCGGGCGATCACCACCAGCAGCACCAGCCCGATCGGGACGTTGACCAGGAAGATCCACCGCCAGCCCTCCGCTGCCCCGCCCGCGGCGATGATCAGGCCACCCAGGATCGGCCCGATCGCGGAGGAGACCGAGACCGTCAACCCGAAGATGCCGAAGGCGGTCCCGCGCTCCGGACCGCTGAACAGGCTCTGGATGAGCCCGGAGTTCTGCGGGGTCAGCAAGCCGGCGGCGAAGCCCTGCACCAACCGCGCCAGGATCAGCAGTTCGATGCTGGGCGCCAGACCCGCCGCCGCGCTAGCCACGACGAACCCGGCCAACCCGATGAGCATCATCCGGCGCCGGCCCCAGGCATCGCCCAGGCGGCCGCCGATGACGAGCGTGAGGCCGAACGCGAGCGCATAGCCGGAGATCACCCACTGGATGTTGGCGGCCGTGGTCTCCAGCGACGCGCGCATCGAGGGGATCGCGACGTTCACGATGGTGACGTCGAGCAGCACCATGAACCCGACCGTCACCGTCACACCGAGCACGCGCCACCGGGTGGGGTCGGGGGTCTGTCGCTGCACGAGGGTCAGGATGCCCCAGGTGCGGCCGCGGCACGCCCCCGGGATGCGGCACGATGGGTGACATGAGTCGCGCACTGCTGGTCGTCGACGTCCAGAACGACTTCGTCGAGGGCGGTTCCCTCGGCGTCGCCGGCGGCACGGAGGTCGCCCGCCGGATCAGCGCCCACCTCGCCGCCCACCACGGTGAGTACGCCGCGGTCGTTGCCTCCCGCGACTGGCACCACGCCCACGACACCAACGGCGGACATTTCCCCGAGCCGGGTCGGGAGCCGGACTTCCGCACGTCGTGGCCCGTGCACTGCGTCGCGGGCTCGACGGGGTCGGACTACGCCCCCGACCTCGACCTCACCCACGTCACCCACCACGTCCGGAAGGGCCAGGGCGTGCCGGCCTACTCCGCGTTCGAGGGCGTCACCGACGACGGTCGCGCACTGGCGGCGGTGCTGCGCGATCTCGGGGTGGACACGGTCGAGCTCACCGGGATCGCCACCGACCACTGCGTTCGCGCCACCGCGCTCGACGCGGCGCGCGAGGGGTTCTCCGTGGTGCTGCTCGAGGGCATGCATGCCGGCGTGGCACCGGAGACCACCGAGGCCGCGCTCGCCGAGCTCGACGCGGCCGGCGTCACCCGCCGCTGAGACCGACGCCCGGTAAGCGACCGACTCCCGGTCAGCGGAAGTCGCGGGAGGACTGCCGGGCCTGGAGCACCGCGCCCGCACCCGGCACGACCACGTCGATGCCCTCCACCTGCTCGGCGACGAGATTGGTGACCCCCTCGCTGCGCTCGAGGATGCCGCGGACCACGACCGCGACCTTGGAGCGCGCGGCGGTGCGGTGGGCGGCGAAGACCTTCGGGGTGCAGATGACGTTGAGCATCCCGGTCTCGTCCTCGAGGTTGAGGAAGGTCACGCCCTGGGCGGTGCCGGGGCGCTGGCGGTGGGTCACCAACCCGGCGACGAGCACCCGGCGGTTCGGGGTGGTCGTGGCCAGGTCGGCGATCGAGTGGATGCCCGCGGCCCGCAGCTGGGCCCGCAGGTGCTCCACCGGGTGACGCTCCGGGGAGATCCGGGTGGCCCACAGGTCGGCCAGCGTCTCCTCCACCTCGCTCATCCCCGGCAGCGTGGGCGCGGGCGGGGCGGGGGTCGACCCCGGCAGCTGGTCGGGCCGCTCGGCGTACCCCGCCTGCCACAGCGCCGCCCGGCGGTCGAGCCCGAGCGAGTCGAAGGCCCCGGCGGTGGCGAGCGCCTCGAGTTGGGCGGTGGTGAGGTCCGCGCGGCGCGACAGGTCGGTCACGCCGGTGAACGGTGCCTCCTCGCGGGCCGCCACGATGCGCTGGGCGACCTCGAGACCGATGCCCTTCACCGCATCCAGCCCGAGGCGTACGGCGAAGGCGCCGTCGTCGCGGTGCTCGATCGGGGCCGGCGCGTCGGGGTCGGGCTCGAGATCGGCCTGCGCCCGGGAGTGCATGACGTCGGGGCGGCGCACCTCGACCCCGTGGCGGCGCGCATCGCCGACCAGGGACTGCGGGGAGTAGAACCCCATCGGCTGGTTGCGCAACAACCCGGAGAGGAACGCCGCCGGGTAGTGCAGCTTGAACCACGACGAGGCATAGACCAGCAGGGCGAAGCTCAGCGCGTGGGACTCGGCGAAGCCGAAGTTCGCGAACGACAGGATCTTCAGATAGATCGCGTCGGCCCGCTCGCCGGTGATGCCGCGGCGCGCCATCCCGGCGTACAGCTTCTCCTTGACCGACTCGATCCGCTCGACGCCGCGCTTGGAGCCCATCGCCCGGCGCAGCAGGTCGGCGTCGTCGCGCGAGCAGTCGCCGATCGCCACCGCCATCGCCATCAGCTGCTCCTGGAACAACGGCACCCCCAGGGTGCGCTCGAGCACCGGCTCGAGGTCGGGGTGGTCGTAGGTGACCTCCTCCTTGCCGGTCGCGCGCCGGACGTAGGGGTGCACAGCGCCACCCTGGATCGGGCCCGGGCGGATCAGCGCGATCTCGATGGCCAGGTCGTAGAAGCGACGCGGACGCAGCCGGGGCAGGGTGCCGATCTGGGCCCGGCTCTCGACCTGGAAGACCCCGATCGAGTCGGCGCGGCAGAGCATGTCGTAGACCGCCGGCTCCTCGCGCGGGATCGTCTCCAGCTGCCAGCGGACCCCGAGGTGCTCATCGATGATCCGCATCATGTGGTCGAGGGCGCCGAGCATGCCCAGGCCAAGCAGGTCGAACTTCACCAGCCCCATCGACTCGCACGCGTCCTTGTCCCACTGCAGGACGGTGCGCTTGTCCATCCGGCCGCGCTCGATCGGCACCACCTCGCCGATGGGGCGCTCGGTCAGCACCATGCCGCCGGAGTGGATCCCGAGATGGCGGGGTGCGCCGATGAGCTGCTCGGCGAGGTCGACGACCGGCTCGGGGATGCCGAGCTCGCGCGAGACCTCCTTGCCCCAGCCGTCGATCTGTTTGCTCCAGGCGTCCTGCTGGCCCGTGGAGTGCCCCAGCGCCTTGGCCGCGTCGCGCACCGCCATCCGCGGCCGGTAGCTGATCACGTTGGCGACCTGGGCGGCGTTATGGCGACCGTAGGTGTCGTAGACCCACTGGATCACCTCCTCGCGCCGGTCGGAGTCGAAGTCGACGTCGATGTCGGGCTCCTCGTCGCGGTGCTCGGAGATGAACCGCTCGAACGGCAGCCGGTAGTAGACCGCGTCGATCGCGGTGATCCCCAACGCGTAGCAGACCGCCGAGCTCGCCGCGCTCCCCCGCCCCTGGCAGAGGATCTGCCGGCTGCGGGCGAAGGCGACGATGTCGTGGACGATCACGAAGTAGCCGGCGAAGTCCTTGCGCTCGATCACCTCCAGTTCCTTGGCGACGCGCTCGCGCGCCTGCTGCTCCAGCAGGGTGCCGGCGTACCTCTCGGCGAAGCCCCGCTCCACCAGCACCCGCAGCCAGGAGGCCGGGGTGTGCCCGTCGGGGATGCCGCGCTTGGGCAGCCGGGGGGAGGCCTTGTGCAGGTCGAAGGCGAGCTCGTCGGCGAGCACCACACTGCGCGCGACCGCATCGGGGTGGGCGGCGAACCGCGCGGCCATCTCGGCGCCGCTGCGCAGGTACGCCGCCGGCCCCGGGGGCAGCCAGCCGTCCATCTCGCTCAGGCTGCGCCGCGCGCGGACCGCGGCCATCGTCGCGGCCAGCCGGAACTCGTCCGGCCGGGCGTGGTGGACGTTGTTGGTCGCGACCACCGGCAGCCCCAGGTCGGCGGCGATCCGCGCGAGCACGGCGTTGGCCTCGTCGTCGCCGGGCAGGTCGTGGTCGATCAGTTCGACCACCACCCCCTCGACCCCGAACCGTTCGACGAGGGCGTCGATCTCCGCCGCGGCCGCCGCGGGACCGCCGGCCGCCAGCGCCACGCGCACCGTGCCCTTGCGGCACCCGGTCAGCACCACCCAGTGGTCGCGCCCGCGGTCGGTGAGTTCGTCGAGGTCGTAGACCGGACGGCCCTTCTCGTCGCCGCGCAACTGGGCGTCGGTGATCGCCGCCGCCAGCCGGTGGTAGCCCTCGACCCCGCGCGCCAGCACCAGCAGGTGGTTGCCCTCCGGGTCGGCGACGCCGTTCTGCGGACCGCGCAATCCGAGCGAGAGCTCGGCGCCGTAGACGGTGCGCAGGTGCGGGTGCTCCTGGGCGGCCTCGGCGAACATCGGCGCACCGTAGAACCCGTCGTGGTCGGTCAGCGCCAACCCGTGCAGTCCCTGCCGCAACGCTTCGGCGACCAGGTCCTCCGGTGCGCTCGCCCCGTCGAGGAAGCTGTAGTGGCTGTGACAGTGCAGTTCGGCGTACGCCGGACCGGCCGGCTCCACCCGTCGGTCGAGCTCGTCGAGACCCGCCCGTCGGTCGAGACCACGCTCGCGCCGGCGGGAGATCGGCGCGTCCTCCGCTCCCGGCCGCCCCGAGAGGCGCCGCTCCAGCTCGCGCCACGGGACGGCGGGGTTGCTCCAGCCCATCAGCGTCCTCCTCTGCGCGTGCAGTGATCAGTCATAGGCCGCCTCCAGCTCCCACGTCCCGGCGCGGCAGCGCAGCAGCCAGGCCCGGCCATCGATGCCCACGACCTGGAACCGTGCCGCGGGCGTGCCCCCGGCGCCCGTCTCCCACCAGGCCTCGTCGACCGGCCACGGACCCGCCCAGGACTCGACCGGCTGCCAGCCCACATCGGGCAGCAGCACGGTGGCGGGCTCACCGGTCACCCCTCCTCGCTCGTCGACCCGCACGGTGGCACCCACGCCGTCCCGCATCCCCGCGGCCAGCGGGTCGGCGAAGACCCGGGCGGGGGCCGGGCCGGGCAGGCTGCCCGGCCACGGGCGATCGGTCGGGCGCAACCGGGTGGGCCGCTCGCCCCACGGCACCGTCGCCTGCCGCGCCGCGGGCGACCGGCCGCCCTGCAGCACCGGGACCACCACGGCGTCGTACCCGAGCATCGCCTGCACGCGCGCCATCCCCCGGGCGACCAGCTCACTTGCCCCGCCTCCCCACAGCGGCTCGGCGTGGTCGGCAGCGGGCTCGGCGACCTCGGGCACGAACCGCACGCGGGTGATCGGCTCGCCGATCGCCGCCACCGACCGGCGGCTGCGTACCGCCCCCTGCGCCTGGCCCTGGATCTGCCAGTGCACCCGGTCGACCAGGTCGCGGGCACTGAAGTGCCGCGGGTGCAGCCAGGAGCGTGCGGAGACCAGCACGCTCTCGCCCCGGTCGCCCTCGCACTCCACCTCCACCCGCACCGCGGTGGCCACCTGCTGGCGCTCGGCCAACCCGGCGACGAACCGCTCGGCGGTGGTGCGCACGCTGAAGGCGACCGCCTCGGCGGAGTCCAGCGGGGGCTCGAAGCCGACCTCGCAGGCCAACTCCGGGGGTGGGGTACGCGCGGCGAGCCGGCTGCCGCCCTCCCCCCGGGCGCGGCGCCAGATCTCCGTGCCGTAGGCGCCGAAGCGATGACCCACGTCGGCGGCCGGCAGCTGGGCGAGATCACCGAGGGTGCGCAGCCCCAACCGCTGCAGCAGCGACACCACCTCGGCCGCCTCCGGGTCGGCGAGCAGCGCCTCGACCGGCAGCGAGCGCAGGTAGGCCGGTGAGCCCCCGGGCGGCACCACGACGTGGTCCTGGGGGTCCGCGCGCCGGGCGGCCTGCTCGGCGGTGAAGACGTCGTCGGCGATCCCGATGCGCACGTCGACCACCCCGGTCTCGACCAGGATCTGGGCCAGCAGCGCCGCGGCGTGCGGCTCCCCGCCGTAGTAGCGCCCCGGCGCCCGCAGCGCCAGCAGCCCCGGACGCAGCGGTGCGATCCCCGGGCGGGCCGCCTCGACGGCGGCCAGCACCGGCTCGAAGGCGCGCGCGTCGCGCTCGGGGTTGGCCCCCAGGAGCACCAACTCCGGGCAGCGGGACTGCGCATCGCGCCGGCGCATCCCCCGGCGCACCCCGGCAGCGCGGGCCGCCGCGTTGCAGACCTCCACCACGTTGCGCGCCAGCACCGCCGCCGGC
>JAJUGK010000117.1 GCA_029268205.1 Nocardioidaceae bacterium | reverse complement strand
GTGGGCGTTGAGGTGCCGGGCCAACTGCCACCCGCGGGCGAGCACCTCCTGCGGCTGCGCCGCGGAGTAGAGGTCGAGGTCGAGGCTGGCCGGGCCGTCCTCGTCGTAGGTGACCACGGCGTCGAGCACCAGGTGCAGCAGGGCGATCCGGCCGTCGCGCGCCGGCATCCGCCGGGCGACGGCGGCGACCTCGTCGCGCACGTCGGCATCGAGGAGGTCGTGGCTGACGGTCTCGAGGCTGCCGCTGAGCACGACGCACCCGCTCGCGGCGCCGCCGCTGGTGTGGGTCAGGCGCAGCCCGACGAGGCGGTCCTCCTGGAGCAGACCGGCCATGCCGGCGGGGACGACCAGTAGCGGTGCACCGTCGAGGTCGACGAACGGTACCCGCAGCGGGACCCCGGCGACGCTGACCTGGACGTCGGTCGCCGACGCCACGAGCGTGCGGGCCCGGGCGGCGCGGTCGAGGGTGGAGAGGTCGGCCATGCGACTAAGGCTAGCCTCACCTTCCAGGCCATGGGAACGGGTGTTCCGATCCCCGGGACGTCGGATACGTCACGTCACCTCCCCGGACCCGTGCGCACAGCGCCCCGAGGGCGTACTTTTCTCGAATGGCACCGACCCCCTCCGCGCGTGCCCGTGCCCTCCTCGCCGGCGTCCTGCTGGCCATCGGCAGCCTCGTCGGCACCGCCCTGACCGTGCCGGCCGAGGCCGCACCGCTGACGAAGGTGCGCCCGTTCAAGTCCGGCCAGCGGGTGGCCGGCAAACCGCTCCCCCAGGGGCAGGTCCAGCTGCGGTGGGGCGCCGTCCGCCGCGCGAAGCGCTACCAGGTGCAGTGGGCGCGCAACGCGAAGTTCCGCAACGCCGAGAAGCGGTTGGTCAAGCGCACCCGGCTGCGGCTGCGCGGGCTCGCGATCGGCGAGCGCTACTTCATCCGGGTCCGCGCGATCCGGGGCAAGAAGCGCGGGCGCTGGTCGCGGACCATCCGCACCGTGACCCGGCCCAAGCGGCCCGGACCCTTCCCGGCCGGCAGCATCCGCACCAGCCGAGTCGAGGGCGGGGTCCGCGTCGAGTGGGGACCCTCGGTCAACGCGACCCGCTACCGCGTCCAGGCCGGGCCGTTCGCCGGCGCGGCGACCCTGCCCGGCCCGTGGCTGGGCGCCGGGGTCCGCAGCACGGTCGCAACCGGCCGCGAGGTCGACCTGACCGTCCCGCGGTTCGGCAACCCGCTGGTCACCAACGTCGTGGCCGGCAACGTCCACGCGCCCAAGAAGGCGCGCCGCGGACCGACCTGGCAGACCACGCTGCCCGGTGCCCCCGCACCGCGCGCCGACGCGCTCCCGGTCACCGTCGGCACCTACAACATCCTCTGCGACGGGTGCAGCGCCTCCGGGCGGACGGCCCGCCCCTGGAAGGAGCGCGGTCCCGAGATCGCCCACCGCCTGGAGGCCGCCGGCGTCGACGTCGCGGTGTTGCAGGAGGTGCAGAACGACACCGGCGAGGGCCAGCTCTACGCGCGCTTCGCGACCACGATCGAGGACACGATCGGCGGCGACTGGGAGCTCAACAGCGAGGACCGGTACGACGACGGGGTCCAGGGCAGCCGGATCCTCTACAACGCCGAGAAGTTCACCCAGATCGCGACCGAGACCCTGACCGTCCCGAACCGGCGCGCCGACGGGGTCACGCATGTGCCCGCCAGCGTGCTGCAGAGCATCGCCGACCCCACGGTGAACTTCCTCGTGGTCTCGCTGCACCTGGGCCACGGCGGCGACATCCGCAACGTCGCCCAGCTCGAGCGGCTCGGGCGCGACGTCCGCGGGCTCGACGACCAGATCGACGACCTGCGCGCCCAGTACGGCTCCGCGGGTGAGCCGCTACCGGTGGTGCTCGGCGGCGACCTGTACTCCAACCAGACCGCCGAGCGGCAGCGCGCTGTCGGGCCGCTGCGCACCTTCGCCGCGGAGGGCTGGTGGGACAGCCGACAGGCCCAGCGCCTGCACCCGAGCACGGCGTACTCCTCGACCAACCACTTCGCCGCCCAGAAGAAGCACGCCTCGGGGTTCGGCTACCGGGTCGACTACCTGCTGAGCAAGGGCATCGGCACCCAGACCCGCCGGTACGGCGTGCACCCGGAGACCTCCGACGACGCGCCCTCGGACCACAACCTGGTGTGGGCGGAGTTCGCGGTCCCGCGGGGATGATCCGAGGCAGCGGTAGCCAGAGTCAGACGTCGACCGGGTCGGTGGCCGCGGGCGTGCGGTGCACGGTCCGGCTGAGAAGGTAGCCCACCACCGCGGCGGCGGGGAACATGATCACCGAGTAGACCGCGGCCGGCACCGCCAGCGTCACGGAGTCGAGCACGCTGACGGCGATCGCGATGGCGAGGGTGCCGTTGTGCACGCCGATCTCCATCGAGCTGGCCAGCGCCTGCTTCGGCTCGACCGCCAGGGCGCGCGGGACGGCGTACCCGAGCCCGAGGCTGATGAGGCAGAACGCCAGCGCGACCAGGCCGACATCGGCCAGGTAGTCGGCGATGTTGTCGCGTTCGGCGGCGATGGTGCCGGCGATGACGGCGGCCAGGACCACGACCGAGATCAGCCGGACAGGCTTGTCCATCCGGTCGGCGAAGGCGGCGCGGCGCGAGCGCACCAGCATGCCGATCGCGACCGGCACCAGCACGATCGCGAAGACCTGCGCGGCCTTGTCGAACTGCAGGCCGACCTGGCCGTCGAGATCGGGGTCGAAGTAGGCGAAGGCGAGGTTGGTGACGATCGGCAGCGTCACCACCGCGACCACGGAGTTGACCGCGGTCAGCGTGATGTTGAGCGCGACGTCACCCCGGAACAGGTGGCTGAACAGGTTCGCGGTGGTGCCACCCGGCGACGCGGCGAGCAGCATCATCCCGACCGCCAGCACCGGGGAGAGGTCGAAGGCCAGCACCAGCCCGAAGGCCACCAGCGGCAGCAGGAGCAGCTGACAGGTCAGCGCGATGACCACCGCGCGCGGGTGGCGGCCGATGCGGCGGAAGTCGTCGACCGTGAGGCTCAGGCCCAGCCCCAGCATCACGATGCCGAGGGCGACGGGGAGCAGCACGGTGGTGAGAGCCGAGTCCATGACAGGGAGCCTTCGCGGGGTTCGGTGCAGCAGGGTGAGGTGGGTCACACCCTAGGGGAGGTCGGGGGTCCGCGGAGGTCATACGCTCGGACCATGGCCGACACGTCCTCCCCCGCCCCCGACTCCCTGCGGTCGATCACCCTGACCCGCACCGCCCGCGGTGAGTACCGCGCCGACAACGGCCGCGGCGCCACGCTGGATCTCGGCACCGGGGACACCGACCGGTTCACGCCGGTCGAGCTGCTGCTGGTCGCGATCGCCGGCTGCAGCGCGGTCGACGTCGACTTCCTGACCAGTCGGCGGGCGGAGCCGGAGGCGTTCACCGCGACCATGGAGGGCCACAAGGCCAAGGACGAGCGCGGCAACCACATGACCGGGCTCCGGCTGACCTTCGACCTGACCTTCCCCGAGGGCGAGGCGGGCGACGCCGCGCGGTCGGTGGTCGAGCGGGCGATCCAGCAGTCGCACGACCGGCTGTGCACGGTCTCGCGCACCGTCGAGCTCGGTACGCCGATCGAGGTCGGCGTCAGGGACTGAGCCGCCCGGGCACCGCCAGCGCGACGACCAGGTCGCGGACGAGGTCGGGGTCCTCCAACCGTTCGGCGTACGCCTCGCGGAGCTGCCCCATCCGGTAGCGCACGGTCTGGGGGTGGACGAACAGGGCCGCGGCGACCTCCTCCCGCCGTCCCTGGTGCAGCAGCCAGGCGCGCAATGTCTCGATCAGCTTCTGCCGGGTGGCCGGCCGCAGCCCCGCCAACGGGGCCAACACGCGCGAGCGGAGGTCGTCGAGGGCCTCGGGGTCGGCGGTGAGCACGAGCTCGGCGAGGTGGTCGTCGGCGTCCCGCGGCCCCTCGCCGCCCGAGGCGAGCAGCACGACCCGCAGCGCCCGTTCGTACGACGCGCGCGCCGCCTCCCACGGCCGGGTCGGACCGAGCACCGCGTCGTGGGTGCCCATCGCCCGCCGCAGGACCGCGCGCGCCGAGCCGCCCTGGTCGGGGACGAGCAGGACGGTGAGGTGGTCGTGCTCCTCCAGGCCCGGCGCCGCTTCGCCCGCGCGCAGCGTGCCCGGGTCGAGCCGGGAGGTGACGTCGCCGACGGCGGCGACCGGCAACACCACCGCGGTCAGCGTCTGCGGCGGGACCCACTCGGCGCGCTCGGCCAGCTCCAGGAGCCGGTCGGTGGTCGCCCCGGCGAGCAGGCTGGCGGCCAGCTGCTCGCGGCGGCGCTGGCGTACGCGGCCGGTGGTCGCCGACTCCTCGGCGTGACCTGAGACGCTGACCGCCGAGAGCTGGTCGATGAAGTCGAAGACCAGCTCGGCGAACTTCGCGACCTCGCCGGCGGGGAGGCCGGCCCCGACCGCCACCGCGCTGAGGTCGTGCCAGGCCACCCGCGCTCCCACCCGGTAGGCCGACACCAGGGCGTCCATCGACCGGCCGCTGCGCGCCTCGCCGCGGCCGAGGGCGTGGGCGGCCTCGAAGACGGTCCCGACGCGCGCGCCGAACCCGACCCCCTCCTCGCTGGAGGCGAGATCGAGGAACCCGCCGAGGGTCATGGTGACCGCGACCTCGATGTTGCGCCCCATCCGCCCGCGGAACGGTTCGGAGTAGGCCGGCACCTCCCGCATCACCGAGTCGATCACCCGCTCGGCGACCTCCGGCAGGTGCTCGCGCATGGCCGCCACCACCGGGCGCGGCAACCGCAGGGCGCCGGCCCGGACGGGCCGGACACCCGGCACGGAGGGGAAACGGTCGGACACGCAGCCAGCGTACGCCGAGATTTGTCCTGTGCGAACAAAACACCTGGGTCAGATTCACGCTCGACGGGCAAGTGTTCGTACCCGAGAACGGGAAAACTAGCGACTATGACGTCCCCTGCTCCCGTCCTGCGTCCGGTCGGGAACGCCCGCGCCGGCGCGGCACCCCGATGGAGTCGGTGGCGCCGCGAGGTCGGAGCCACCCTGACCAAGGCCGCGGAGGTGCTGGCGACCCCGCTCGTCCCGGCCGACTACCTCGATGTCTTCGCCCCGCTGCGCAAGGGCGCCGACCTGCGCGCCCGCGTGGTCGCGGTCGAGCCCGAGACCGCCGACGCCGCCACGCTCGTCCTGCGCCCCGGCGCCGACTGGGCCGGCCACGTGCCCGGGCAGTACATCCGCCTCGGGGTCGACGTCGACGGCGTGCGCCAGTGGCGCGCCTACTCGCTGACCCACGGTCCGCGCGCCGACGGCTGCATCAGCGTCACCGTCAAGGCGGTGCCCGACGGCGTCGTGAGCCCCTACCTCGTGCACCGGCTCAAGCCGGGCGTGCTCGTGCACCTCGAGCAGGCGGCCGGCGAGTTCGTGCTCCCCGAGCCCGGCAGCCCGCGACACCCGGCCAGACTGCTGTGCATCACCGCCGGCTCCGGCATCACTCCGGTGATCGGGATGCTGCGCAACCTCTACCCCTCCACCGCCGCGGGCGTTGTGCGCACGGCGCGGGGGGCGACGTACGACATCACCGTCGTGCACCTGGCCCCCAGCGAGCCCGACACGATCTTCGCCCGCGACCTGCGCGCGCTGGCCGACGCCGGCGTGATCCGCCTGGTCAGCAGGTACGACGACGTCCACGGGATCTTCGACGTGGCGCAGCTGTCCGACCTCGTCCCCGACCTCGCCGAGCGCACCACCCTCGCCTGCGGTCCCGGTGGGCTGCTCGACGCGCTCACCGACCACCACGCCGCCGCCGGGCTGCCGCTGAGCACCGAGCAGTTCCGGCCGACCACGATCGTGCCCGGCGAGGGTGGCACCGTGCGGTTCTCGGCCGGCGGCGCCGACACCACGGTCGAGACCGACGGCGCCCGTTCCCTGCTCGACGCGGGCGAGGACGCCGGCGTCCTGATGCCCAGCGGGTGCCGGATGGGCGTGTGCTTCGGCTGCGTCGTCCCCCTGCGCTCCGGTGCCGTCCGCGACCTGCGCAACGGCGCCCTGACCACCGCCGTCCCGGGCGAGACCGGCCCCGACGGCGTCCCCATCCAGACCTGCATCTCGGCCGCCGCCGGCGCCTGCGAGATCGCCATCCCCTGATCCAGGAGCTCCCCATGACCGTCATCACCAAGCAGCCCGCCAACCCGATCGCGCACCTCACCCCCGAGGACATCGAGGCGATCGGCCACGAGCTCGACGCCATCCGCCAGGAGGTGCTCGACACCCGCGGCGAGCGCGACGCGGCCTACATCCGCAAGGTCGTCGACGTGCAGCGCAAGCTGGAGCTCGGCAGCCGCGCCGTGCTGCTGGGCAGTGCGTTCGCCCCGGCATGGATCCTCGGCACCGTCGGTCTCTCGATCGCCAAGATCCTGGAGAACATGGAGATCGGCCACAACGTCATGCACGGCCAGTGGGACTGGATGCGTGACCCGAAGATCCACTCGACCACCTGGGAGTGGGACAACGCCTCGACCGCCGAGGGCTGGAAGCACAGCCACAACGAGGTCCACCACACCTACACGAACATCGTCGGCAAGGACAACGACCTCGGCTACGGCATCATGCGCGTCGACGAGGACCAGCGCTGGTACCCGATGCACCTGGGCCAGCCGCTGTGGAACTTCATCAACGCCTGCTTCTTCGAGTACGGCATCGCCGCCTACGACCTCGAGCTCGGCCGCAACCTGCGCACCCCCAAGGACAAGCGCTCCCCGGAGTTCACCCGCCGGGCCCGGGCGACGCTGAAGAAGATCCGCAAGCAGGCGACCAAGGACTACGTCGCGCACCCGCTGCTCTCGCTGCCGACCGGCTCGTTCCTGCCGACCCTGGCGGCGAACTTCACCGCCAACCTCGTGCGCAACCTGTGGTCGCACTCGGTGATCATGTGCGGCCACTTCCCCGAGGGCGTCGAGACCTTCGAGAAGGCCGCCATCCCCGAGCGCGAGACCCGCGGCGAGTGGTACCTGCGCCAGATGCTGGGCTCGGCGAACATCTCGGGTTCGAAGTTCATGCACATCATGACCGGCAACCTCTCTCACCAGATCGAGCACCACCTCTTCCCCGACCTGCCCAGCAACCGGTACGCCGAGGTCGCGCCGAAGGTGAAGGCGCTGTTCGACAAGTACGACCTCAACTACCACGAGGCCCCGCTGCCGCAGCAGGTCTACTCGGCCTGGCACAAGGTGGTCCGGCTCTCGCTGCCCAACGGCTGGCTGGCCACGACCAACCGCAAGAACCTGCCCTCCCAGCTCAAGATGCTCTACGCGATGGCCACCAAGGGTCCGCGCGTACGCCGCGCGGCGCAGGCGCGGCTGGAGCAGCAGGCACGGCGCCTGACCGCCGAGCAGAACTCCGCGCAGGCCGCCTGAGGTCCTCCGAGCCTGACCCCGAGCCCCCGGACGAGGCGGCCGCGTCCGCATCGCCGAGCGCGTCGGCCGACCCCTCGGCCGGCGCCGGGGGCACCTCGGGCGACACGGCGCAGGACCGCTTCGCCGCGCTGCTCGCCGAGCACCGCGAGGTCGACTTCGACCCCGGCGAGGAGCCGTCGGCCGAGGAGGCCTACGCCGACGCGCTGGCCGAGCATGCCGCCGATCTCTCCGAGTGCGGCCTGCGAGCCGATACGACCGCCGACACCTGCGAACACCCCACGTCCCTGGCCGAGGACCTCGAGGAGACCATCAACATCCAGCTGCTGCTGGACGCCTCGGGCTCGATGGCCGACCCCGCGCAGGGCGGGACGAAGATGCAGGCCGACCAGCGGGTGCTGCGCGACTTCGTCGCCACGCTGCCGGAGACGGCGAACGTGTCGCTGCGCGTCTTCGGCCACGTCGGCACGGGCAGCGGGGCCGACAAGCCGCGCTCGTGCGCCGCGACCGAACGGCGGGTGCCGTTCGTCCCAGCCACCTCACCGCGCGTCCGGCGCGGGATCGACTCGGTGCGGCCCGCCCGGTGGACGCCCCTGGCCCGCGCGATGCGCGCCGCGGGCAAGGACCTCGAGCGGGTCGGCGGGGAGGGGACGAGCAACTTCGTCTACGTCCTCTCCGACGGCATCGAGACCTGCGAGGGCGACCCGGTCGCCGCGGCGAAGCAGCTGTCCACCGCCGGGGTCGGGGTCGACGTCAACATCGTCGGCTTCGACGTCGACCGGCAGGCGGCGCGCCAGCTGCGGCAGGCCGCCCGCGCCGCCGGTGGCAGCTACACCGACGCCCGCCGCGCCGACGACCTGGAGGACGCGTTCACCGCCTACGACTGGGCGGCGTGGACGCGCTACTACAACTGCCGCACGGGAACCGCGATCCGCAACTACAACGCCGAGGCGGGCGTCGCCATCCGCAACGCCAACTGCGTCACCGGCGCGGTGATCCGGGAGGCCAACGCGATCATGGGCGCGGCCATCCGGCGGGCCAACGAGATCAACGGCGACGCCATCCGGGAGGCGAACGCGATCCTCGGCGACCTCCTCGGTGACGACGCGCTGCCGCCCGACGAACGGGCAGCGGTCGGTGACCTGGTGCGCGCCCGGCGCGACGCCCTGACCGCGGCAGCGAGGGAGATCCGCGACCATGTCCTCGACGCCGCGCGGGAGCGACGCGACGAACTGATCGAGGCCGCCCGACAGGCCCGCGACGGCCGACTGGCCGAGGCGCTCGAGGAGCGCGACGCAATCCTGGCCGAGGCCCGCGCCGCCCGACGCTGAGCCGATTTGTGGCGATCCGCCTCATTCGGGCGGGTTCAGGACCGATAGTGGAGCGTGCTCTCCCCGCTGGTCCCCCCGAACGCGTCGTCGCGGCGGCGTACGACCGTCCTCACCGTCTGCTTCGCAACCGTGTGGCTCGTCACCGCCCTGGCCCTGCTCGT
>JAJUGK010000116.1 GCA_029268205.1 Nocardioidaceae bacterium | reverse complement strand
CTCACTCCGGCAGCGGCCCGGTGAGGTAGGCGGTCGCCGCCCCGACGAGGCCCTCCAGCGCCTCCTCGATGTCGGTCCAGGTGCTCAGTCCGTGCTCGGTGCGCAGGCCGCGCACGGCGGGCGGCAGCAGCTCGCGCACCTGCTCCAGGCGACGCGGGTCGACCTCGAGACCGTCGAAGGCGCGGGCATAGGTACGGCGCCAGCGCCGGTCCCACGCGGTGAACCGCTCGGCGGTCTGGGGATAGGCGGCCGTGAGCTCGTCGACATCGACCGGCAGGGTGTTGCGGATCGCCGAGACCGCCCGGGCCTCCGGGGTGGCCATGCCGTCCCAGAGCGCCTCGACGACCTGACGGATCCGGGCGGGGATGCCGACGGCCGGCTGCATGGAGTCGGGCGGGAGGAAGGTGCGGCGCTGTTGGATCTCGTCGAGCACCGCCGCCCAGAGGCCGTCGGCGTCCCCGAACTGATGCTGGACCGTGCCCCAGGTGACACCGGCGGTCTTGGCGACGAGGTTGGCACTGGCGCCGCCGCGCTCGTTGCCGGCGAGCATCTCGATCGCGGTGCTGATGACCCGCTCCCGGGTCTCGCGGCCGCGGCGGTTGAGCTTGTTGCCCTTCGCGTTGCGCAGGGGTGCCGAAGGGTCGGCGGACTGGGTCATCCCAGCAGCGTATGTCGCTCAACCGCCGGTGCGGGAGGCGAGGGCGGATCGTCGGGCGAGCGTCGCGGCGATGCCCGCCGCCGCCGCGTGCACCGACGCGGCGTGGTCGGGCGGCCGGAACCGGGGCGGGGCCCCGGAGATGCTGATCGCCGCCACCGGGCGGTCGTCGGGATCCAGCACCGGCGCGGCGACGCAGACCAGCCCGGGAGCGCCCTCCTCGTACTCGAAGGCGACCCCCGTCTCGACCACCTTGTCGAGCTGTTGGCGCAGCCGGCCCGGCGCGGTGATGGTGCGCGGCGTACGCCGGACCAGCGGGCCGCTGAGCACCGCGATGCGCTCCTCCTCCCCGGCATGAGCGAGCAGCGCCTTGCCGAGCGCGGTGGCGTTCACCGGCATCCGGCCGCCCAGGCGCGAGGGGGTCTTGGCCGCGCGGTGCCCGGCCACCTTGGCGACGTACACGACCTCCGAGCCCTCCCGCAGGGCGAGGTGGACGACCTCGTGGGTGCGCTCGTAGAGGTCCTCGAGGAACGGTGTGGCGACCTCGAGCAGGGTGCGCTCCACCGAGGCGCGCATGCCCAGCTCGAACAGGTGGGAGCCGAGGTGGAACGCCCCGTCGACCCGGTCGAGCAGGCCGGCCTCCACCAGGTCGCCGGCGATCCGGTGCAGCGTCGCCTTCGGTAGCCCGGTGCGCCGCTGCAGCTCGGCGAACCCCAGCCCGTGGTCGTCGGCGTCGAAGGCGTGCAGCACGCGCATCGCCTTGCCGAGCACGCTCGCGGGGTCGAGGGCCATGGCGCCAGCATACCGCCGCGAGTTCCACTCACCGGAACACATCGTTTCGCCCGGGACCCCCGGGGCGCCGACGATGGCGCCATGCCAGAGAACCTGACCGAGAGCCCGGAGGTCGTCGCGGCCTCCGAGCGGCTCCTCGCCGCCGCCGCTGACGGCATCCCGTGCGCCCCCGTGCGCGACCTGATCGGCAGCACCGACATCGACAAGGCGTACGCCGTCCAGGCGCGCGGCACCGCGGCCAAGCTCGCCACCGGCGCCACCGTGGTCGGCCGCAAGGTCGGCCTGACGTCCGAGGCGGTGCAGAAGCAGATCGGCGTCGACCAGCCCGACCTGGGCTACCTCTTCGACGACATGGGCTACGCCGAGTCCGACGTGATCCCGATGAGCCGCCTGCTGCAGCCGAAGGCCGAGGCGGAGATCGCCTTCGTGCTGAAGGACGACCTCGTCGACGGCGACTTCGACGCCGCGCAGATCCGCGGCGCGATCGACTACATCTGCGCCGCGATCGAGATCGTCGACAGCCGCATCGCCGACTGGGACATCACCTTCGGCGACACCGTCGCCGACAACGGCTCGAGCGCGCTCTACGTGCTCAGCGAGCAGCGGTTCTCCCTCGACGACGTCGAGCCGGTCGGTGTCGAGATGACCATGACCCGCAACGGCGAGCAGGTCTCACAGGGCAACGGCGCGGCCTGCCTCGGCGACCCGCTCAACGCCGTGTCGTGGCTGGCGCACAAGGCCCGCGAGTTCGGCGACCCGCTGCGGGCGGGCCAGGTGATCCTGTCCGGCGCGCTCGGCCCGATGGTCGCCGTCCAGCCGGGCGACGTCGTCACCGCCACCGTCTCGGGCCTCGGCCCGGTGACCGCCACGTTCTCTTCCAGCAAGGAGTAAACCCATGGCCAAGGCAGGATCCGGCGGCACCAAGGTCGCCATCATCGGGTCGGGCAACATCGGCACCGACCTGATGATCAAGGTGATGCGCGTCAGCGAGACCCTCGAGATGGGCGCGATGGTCGGCATCGACCCCAGCTCCGACGGGCTCGCCCGCGCCGAGCGGTTCGGCGTGCCGACCACCGCCGAGGGCGTCGACGGCCTGATCGCGATGGACGGCTTCGACGAGATCGAGATCGTCTTCGACGCGACCAGCGCCGGCGCCCACAAGGCCAACGCCGCCAAGCTCGCGCCGTACGGCAAGAAGCTGGTCGACCTGACCCCCGCGGCGATCGGCCCGTTCGTCGTACCCCCGGTCAACCTCGAGGAACACATCGGCCTCGACAACCTCAACATGGTGACCTGCGGTGGCCAGGCGACGATCCCGATCGTCGCGGCCGTCTCGCGCATCACCGAGGTGCCCTACGCCGAGATCGTCGCGTCCATCGCGTCGAAGTCGGCCGGTCCGGGCACGCGCGCCAACATCGACGAGTTCACCGAGACCACCTCGCACGCGATCGAGGCGGTCGGCGGGGCGCATGTCGGCAAGGCGATCATCATCCTCAACCCGGCCGAGCCGCCGCTGATCATGCGCGACACCGTCTTCTGCCTGATCAACGACCCCGACGGCGGCCAGCAGGACGCCATCCGCGCCTCGATCGAGGAGATGGTGGCCAAGGTGGCGGAGTACGTCCCCGGCTACCGGCTCAAGCAGGACGTGCAGTTCACCGTCGTGCCCGAGGGCGAGCCGGTGCACACGATGGTCGGCAAGAGCGCCGGCGACATCGCCGTCACCCACAAGGTCGCGGTCTTCCTCGAGGTCGAGGGCGCCGCGCACTACCTCCCGGCGTACGCCGGCAACCTCGACATCATGACCTCCGCGGCGCTGCGCACGGCCGAGAAGATCGCCGAGCGCCCGGTCGCGACCACCGAAGGAGCGCCCGCATGACCGAGCTCTACATCCAGGACGTCACCCTGCGGGACGGCATGCACGCCATCCGGCACCGGATCGACCCCGAGGACCTGAAGAAGATCGTCAAGGCCCTCGACGAGGCCGGCGTCGACGCGATCGAGGTGACCCACGGCGACGGTCTGACCGGCGGCTCGGTCAACTACGGCCCGGGCTCCCACACCGATTGGGAGTGGATCGAGGCGGCGGCATCGGTCATCGAGAACGCCGTGCTGACCTCGCTGCTGCTGCCCGGCGTCGGCACGGTCGAGGACCTCAAGCGGGCGTACTCGCTCGGCGTCCGATCGGTGCGCATCGCCACCCACTGCACCGAGGCCGACGTCGCCAAGCAGCACATCGAGACCGCGCGCGAGATCGGCATGGACGTCTCGGGCTTCCTGATGATGTCGCACATGTCCGACGCCGCCTCGCTCGCGCAGCAGGCCAAGCTGATGGAGTCCTACGGCGCGCACTGCGTCTATGTCACCGACTCCGGTGGCCGGCTCACGATGCCCGGCGTCGACGAGCGGGTGCGTGCCTACCGCGACGTGCTCGACGAGTCCACGCAGATCGGCATCCACGCCCACGAGAACCTCTCGCTGTCGGTGGCCAACTCCGTCATCGCGGTCGAGGCCGGCGCCTACCGTGTCGACGCCTCGCTCGCGGGTCAGGGCGCCGGTGCGGGCAACTGCCCGATCGAGCCGTTCGTCGCGGTCGCCGACATCTACGGCTGGAAGCACCGCTGCGACGTCTTCAAGCTGCAGGACGCCGCCGACGACCTCGTCCGTCCGCTGCAGGACCGGCCCGTGCGCGTCGACCGCGAGACCCTCACCCTGGGGTACGCCGGCGTCTACTCCTCCTTCCTGCGGCACGCGGAGAACGCCTCGAAGCAGTACGGCGTCGACACCCGCGACCTGCTCATGGAGGTCGGCCGCCGCCGCCTGGTCGGTGGTCAGGAGGACATGATCATCGACATCGCGCTCGACCTGCTGCGCGAGCGCGAGAGCGCCTCCTCGCGTTCGGACGAGTAAAGACTCGTCCACAGCCGTTCCGTGGGGGTGGCCAGATCAGGACGCCTCGGGTGAGACTGCAGGGGCTTCGCAGTCCTATCTCGGGGGATGTGATTCTCGGTGAGCGTGCTCGCGTCGGGTCGAGCGGTGGGCGCGGCGACCCCTGACAACGACGTCCTCGCCCAGCTCGACGAGCGGTTGCGCGCCGCCGTGCGGTCCGCGGGCGTCGACCCGCAGGAGGCGCCCGCGGTCGTACGCCAGACCGCAGAGCGGCTGGTGGCCGAGCACGACGCCCGCAGCCTCACCGGCGCGGTGCTGCCGGTGGGGGACCCGGCCGGGGTGGTGACCGAGCTGGTGTCGCGACTCTCCGGATTCGGCCCGTTGCAGCAGTACCTCGACGATGACTCGGTCGAGGAGATCTGGGTCAATGACCCCTCCCGGGTCTTCGTCGCCCGCGACGGCCGGCACGAGCTCACCACCACCGTGCTCACCGCCGCCGAGGTCGCCGACCTGGTGGAGCGGATGCTCAAGACCAGCGGTCGGCGCCTGGACATGAGCCGGCCGTTCGTCGACGCGCTGCTGCCGGGCGGTCACCGGCTGCACGTCGTGCTCTCGGGCATCTCGCGCGGCTTCACCGCCGTCAACATCCGCAAGTTCGTGGTGAAAGCCGCGCGGCTCGACGAGCTGGTCGAGCTGGGTTCCCTGACCCCGCAGGCGGCCCGGTTCCTGGACGCCAGCGTCCGCGCAGGGCTCAACATCGTCGTGGCGGGCAGCACCCAGGCCGGCAAGACCACGATGCTGAACTGCCTCGCGGCGGCTATCCCCGGCACCGAGCGGGTGGTCAGCGCCGAAGAGGTCTTCGAGCTCCGCTTCCCGCACCCGGACTGGGTCGCGCTCCAGACCCGGCACGGCGGCCTCGAGGGCACCGGCGAGGTCGTGCTGCGGGACCTGGTCAAGGAGTCGCTGCGGATGCGGCCCAACCGGCTGATCGTCGGCGAGGTGCGGGCCGAGGAGTGCCTCGACCTGCTGCTCGCCCTCAACAGCGGGCTCCCCGGACTCGCCAGCCTGCACGCCAACAGCGCGCGGGAGGCGCTGGTGAAGATGTGCACCTTGCCGCTGCTGGCCGGGGAGAACGTCGGGTCCCAGTTCGTCGTGCCGACGGTGGCGGCCTCGGTCGACCTCGTTGTGCACCTCGGCATCGAGCCCGACGGGCTGCGCTGCGTACGCGAGATCGTCGCCGTGCCCGGTCGGGTCGAGGGAGACGTCATCGAGACCGAGTCGGTGTTCGTCCGCGACGGCGGGATGCTGCGACGCGCGGGCGGGGTCCCGCCGCGGACGGAGCGGTACGCCGCCCGGGGCATCGACGTCCACGCCCTCCTCGCGGAGGCCGGCTGAGATGGGGGTCGTGGTCGGCCTCGGGGTCGGGATCGGGCTGCTGCTCATCGGCAGTGCGTTCCTCACCCCGCGGGCGACCATCGCGGCCCCGCGCCGTCCCGGCGCCCTGCGCCGGATCCTCGACGCGGCGGGTCTCCAACGGGTCGGGACCGTCTCGCTCGTGGCGCTGGCGGCCGGCTGCGGACTGGCGGCGACCCTGGTGGTCCAGGTCGTGTCGCGGACGCTGCCGGTCGCCCTGGCCTTCGGGGTGATCGCGGCGTACCTCCCCTTCGCGGTCGTCGCCGGACGCGCCCGGCGTCGGCGCCGCGAGCTCGCGGAGGTCTGGCCGGAGGCGGTCGACAACCTGTCCTCGGCCGTGCGGGCAGGGCTGTCCCTCCCCGATGCGCTCGCGGGGCTCGCCGACCGCGGCCCCGCCGTCCTGCGCGAGCCGTTCGCCGAGTTCGCGGCCGACTACCAGCTCACCGGCCGGTTCGCCGAGTGCCTCGACCGGCTGAAGGATCGCCTCGCCGACCCGGTCGGAGATCGCGTGATCGAGTCGCTGCGGCTCGCCCGGGAGGTCGGCGGCGGCGATCTCGGCCGGCTGCTGCGCACGCTGTCGGCCTACCTCCGCGAGGACGCCCGGACGCGCTCGGAGCTGGAGTCCCGGCAGGCGTGGGCCGTCGCCGGCGCGCGGCTCGCCGTCGCGGCGCCGTGGGCCGTCCTGTTGCTGTTGTCGTTCCAGCCCGATGTCGTGGGGAGGTACGCCTCGCCCGCCGGGGTGGTGGTGCTCCTGGGCGGTGGAGCAGCCTGCGTGCTGGCCTACCGACTCATGCTGCGGGTCGGACGGTTGCCGACCGAACGACGGGTGTTGGCGTGAGCCCCGCGGTCGTCGGTGCGCTGCTCGGGGCGGTGGCGGGCGGGGCGCTCCTGGTCGTCCTCCACCGGCTCCTGGCGCTGCGCGGTCCGCGGCTCGAGCAGCGGGTCCTGCCCTATCTGCGCGACCTCCCCGTCCACGGCGCCCTCGCCCCGCCCGAGACCGACCGGCGGGTCTCCGCCGCTCGCGCCGTCTTCGGACCATGGGTGGGCCGGGTCGCCGACGCCGTCGAGCAGGTGCTCGGCGGAGCCGACTCCGTACGCCGCCGCCTCGACCGGCTCGGCTCTCCGATGACGGTGCACGACTTCCGCGTCGCCCAGGTGACCTGGGGCCTGATCGCCTTCGCCGGCACCGCGGCGGTGGCCACGCTCGTCTCGATCCGCTCGCCCGAGCGGGCCGTCCCGATGCTGCTGGCCTGCCTGCTGGCGTTCGCCTTCGGGGTGCTGCTGCGCGAGAACCGGCTCACCGCCGACGTACGCCGACGCGAGGAGCGGATGCTGGCCGAGTTCCCCACGGTGGCGGAGCTGCTGGCGCTCGCGGTGGCGGCGGGTGAGGGCCCCGTGCAGGCCACCGCTCGGGTGGCCGCCCGCACCGACGGCGAGCTGGCACGCGAGCTCGAGCGGGTACTGGCCGCCGTCCGCACCGGCACCCCGGTCACCCGCGCGCTGGACGACCTCGCCGTTCGCACCGGGCTGCCGGTGCTGGCGCGCTTCGCCGAGGGGCTGGCGGTCGCGATCGAGCGCGGGACGCCGCTCGCCGACGTACTCCACGCACAGGCGGCCGACGTACGGGAGGCCCGGCGTCGCGCGCTCATCGAGTCCGGCGCGCGCCGCGAGGTGCTGATGATGGCGCCGGTCGTCTTCCTGGTGCTGCCCACCGTCGTCTTCTTCGTCTTCTTCCCCGGGGTGGTCGGCCTTCGGCTGTTCACCCCGTGATCCCTCCGCCCCAAGAAAGGAAGCGACCGTTGTCGTTCCATCTGCTCTCCGCGTTCCTGCTGCGCGTCCTGGATCCGACCGAGGCGCGCGACGAACGCGGCGATGTGCCCGGCTGGGTGATGGTCACGATCATGAGCGCCGGCCTGGTCGTCCTGATCTGGGGCGTGGCCGGCGACGAACTCGCCGACATGCTCCGCAATGCGCTGCAGTCCGTGTCGGGCTGACCGTCGCCGGCGCTCGGAGCGCGGGTCGGCGGTGGTCGACTTCGTCCTGGCGATGGTCGTCCTGGTGCCGCTCGTGCTCGGGATCATCCAGGTCGGGCTGGTGCTGCACGTGCGCAACACCCTGACCAACGCGGCGTCGGAGGGCGCCCGGCACGGAGCCGCGCTCGACCGCGACTCCACCGACGCCGTCGCGCGCACCCGCGAGCGGATCAGCGGCGCGATCTCCGCCCGGTTCGCCCACGACGTCCGCGCCGAGCCGACCATCGTCGCCGGGGCGGCCGGGCTGCGGGTGACGGTGCGGGCCGAGGTCCCCGCCCTCGGACTGTGGGGGCCCGGCGTCCGGCTCGAGGTCGCCGGGCACGCGATCGCCGAGGAGCCCCCGTGATCCGCCGCCGGGCCGAGAGCGGGTCGGCCCTGATCGAGGTCGTCTGGCTGGCGATCCTGCTGCTGATGCCGCTGGTCTACATCGTCGTGGCCGTCTTCACCGTCCAGCGGGCGGCGTACGGTGTCTCGGCCGCCGCGGAGGCCGCGGGCCGGGCCTTCACGCTCGCACCGGACGAGTCCGCGGCGGTCGGCCGGGCCCGGGCCGCGGCGGCGGTCGCGTTGCGCGATCACGGGGTCGAGGCGTCGCCGGAGCAGATCGTGATCGACTGCGCACCCGAGCCGCGCAACTGTCTTGCCCCCGGGTCGGTGGTCACGGTGGTGATCGACGCCGAGGTCGATCTGCCGCTCATGCCCGCCGTCCTCGGGTCGGCCACCCCGGCGATCTCGGTCGACGCCGAGCACCGGATCCCGTACGGCACCTTCCGGGAGGACCGGTGAGTCGCGCCCGCCGCGAGGAGGGCGCAGGCGTCGTGCTCGTGATCGGCTTCTTCGTGGTGATCGTGCTGCTGGTCGCGGTCGTGGTCGACGCCTCGGCCGCCTACCTCGCGCGCCAGCGGCTCACGGCGCTCGCCGACAGTGCCGCGATCGCCGCGGCCGACGGCGTGCAGGGCGAGCAGGTCTATGAGCGTGGGCTGCCCGAGCCGGGCGCGGGGGCACGCATCCGGGTCGACCCGCAGGCAGCCCGCGCATACGTCGGCGCCCACCTCGCCGCGAGCGGCGCGGCCGCGCGACACCCCGGCCTCAGCTGGTCGGTGCGCACCGACGGCGACGCCATCGTGATCGAGCTCCGCGCGCCGTTCGAGCTCCCGCTCGGGGTGCCCGGCGTCGCGGACAGCACCGTCGTGGGTAGGTCGTCGGCGGTCGTGGTGCTCGACTGAGCGGGGTGTGACATCTGGCATCGCTGGCGGGGCTCTGGCGGTGCGAGATGTCACAGGTCCTCGACGTGCTCAGTCCG
>JAJUGK010000115.1 GCA_029268205.1 Nocardioidaceae bacterium | reverse complement strand
GGAGCTGCTGGCGGCCGCCGGCCGGGTGCAGCAGGTGGTCTACCGCGCGGTCGCGCAGCGACCCCGGTGGGACGCCGCGGTGCTCCGGGCGCTGCCGGCCGCGCACCGCTCCACCGCCCGCAAGAACCTCGCCTCGCGCCGGGAGTTCCTCTCGATGCAGCGTGGCTACCGGCCCAACAGGCGCCTCCCGGCCTGGCGCGTCGAGGAACCGCTCTCGGCCCGGGAGCTGCGCCGCCACTACCGGCGCGCCGAGCGCCGCTTCGGTGTCGAGTGGGAGTACCTCGCCGCGATCAACCTGGTCGAGACCGGGATGGGGCGCATCCGCGGCACGTCGGTGGCCGGCGCCCGCGGCCCGATGCAGTTCATGCCCGAGACCTGGCGCCGCTATGGACGCGGCGACGTCGACGAGCCGCGCGACGCGATCGCCGCCGCGGCGCGCTACCTGCGGGCGCGGGGGTTCACCCGGCCCGGCGGCAAGGCGCGGGCGTTGTACTCCTACAACAACGATGTGCGCTACGTCCGCGCCGTGGCGCGGTTGGCCGAGGTGATGCAGCAGCGGCCGCGCACCTACCTGGCGTTCCACGCCTGGGAGGTCTTCTACTCCACCGCGCTCGGCGACGTGCACCTGCCGGTCGGGTACGCCGAGCGCGAGCCGGTGCCCGTACGCCGGTGGCTCGCGCGTCAGCGGTCGTGACGGCTCACCAGCGGTTGTGCACGTCCTCGGCGAACCCGTAGGCGTCGCGGACCTCGACCCAGTCGCCGGTGGCGTCGCGGACCCGGCCCGCCCAGGTGCCGAAGACCTGGTGGGTGCGGGAGGCGAAGACCTTGAGGTCGGTGACCGCGCGGCGCAGGTGCTCGGGCGCGAAGGTCAGCTCCACGCCGTCCCCGGTGACCCGCCACGGGGCCAGCCAGTCGTCGGGGCGGTAGTGCCAGTCCAGCTCGTGGTGGATCTTGGTCAGCCGCCCGTCGACGTAGAGCGCGTTCTCCGTCGACCCCGTGCCGGCGGTCCAGCGGGCGCCGAGCTGCACGCCGACCACGCGCCCGTCGACGCGGCCGACGCCCGCGCCCCAGTTCCACGCCACGTCGTAGGGCCAGCGTCCCCGTCCGTGGTCGTGGATCGCCCACGACTGCGCGGGGTCCACCTCGACGACCTCGCCGTCGATCGTGAGCCGCCCCCGCGCCGGCCGCCCCACGTCCTTGACGGTGTATTGCACGAGCCGGTCGGACCACGGCACCACGACACCCATCGCCTCGTGCCCCAGCGGCCGGGGCACCTCCACGTCGAGCCACACCCGGGCGCCGGCGGCGTGCAGGCGGGTGCCGTCCGCGGTCTCGTCGACCGCCGTACGCACCGCACGCGTACGACCGCGGACCGGCCCCGCGCCCAGCGAGCCGGGCAGTCGCGCCGACCGGCCGAGCAGCCCGATGGCGTCGTGGGCGATCTGCTCACCGGTGCGCCGATCGAGGCAGTAGATCCCGTGCACCGCGGCGTAGTCGATGTCGGCGACGACCATCGCGACGACGTGGGTGGGGGTCAGCACCGCCCAGTACTCCCAGCGCTTGTTGCGCCCCCAGGCCACCGGCGGGCGCCAGCCGGTACGGCGCGCCACCCCGCTGGTGTCGTGCAGCGGCGTCCGCGTCCACCCCACGGCCTCGCGCCGCAGGCGGCCGCGCTCGTCGAGCAGCGCCACCGGTGTGGTGATCTCGGGGATCATGCGCCCTCCTCGGCAGTCGGGGTGGGCCATCCTCGCAGCCGTCGCCGGCCCGCGGGTGGACCGCCACCGCGGGTGGGATAGAAGAGGACCGTGACCTCTCCCATCGCCGGCTGCTACCACCTCGTCGCGACCGAGGACGACGCCGGCACGACGTACGACATCCTGTCGCCGACCGAGCACGTGGGTAGCCCGTGGGGGCCGGGGATCCAGCACGGCGGCCCGCCGGCCGGCCTGCTGGTCCGGGCGATGGACCGGCTCGATCCCCAGCCCGACGCGCGGATCGCCAAGGTGAGTGTCGACCTGCTGGGAGCGGTCCCGATGTCCGAGGTCCGCGTGACCGCGCGGATGCTGCGGCCGGGGCGGCGGATCACCCTGCTCGGCGCGCGCCTCGAGGCCGAACAACCCGACGGTTCGTGGCGGGCCGTCGCCCAGGCCACCGCCTGGCGGCAGGCGACGCAGCCCACCGACGACGTCGTCCACCTGGTCGCACCGCGCGAGGACCTGCCCGCCGACCTGTCCGAGGACGTGCCGGGCGGCACGGCGTCCGGGGCGATCGACCAGGCGCTGCCCGAGGCCTGGGAGCCGGTCGGGTTCGTCAACGCCCTGTCCTGGCGGGTGACCCGGCCCTTCGGCGGCGGCCCCGACGGTGGGCCGTCGGCCGCCTGGGTACGGCTCGACCAGCCGCTGGTCGCCGGCGAGGAGACCTCGCCGCTCGAGGCGGTCGTGATGATCGCCGACGTCACCAACGGCGTCGGCGCCCGGCTCGACCCGGTGCGGTTCAGCTTCCTCAACACCGAGCTGACCGTGCACCTGCACGACGTACCCAAGGGCCCGTGGTTCGGCGTGGTGGCCGAGACCACCGTCGGCGCCGACGGGGTCGGGATGGGTTCGGCGGTGCTCCACGACCCGAGCGGCCCGATCGGTCGCGTCGCCCAGAGCCTGCTGGTCGAGCGCCGCTGACGCGACGCGACGCAGGTCCCCGCCGCTAGCCGCGGTCCTCGCGCTCGAAGAACGAGAAGCTGCCGTCCTGCTCGAGCACCGCCCACTCGACCCGGTCGAGGTCGCGGATCAGCAGGGTGGGGATCCCCTCCAGGGCCCGCTGGGTGCGGGGGAACCGCCACGACAGCCACGACAGCGCCACGGTGAGCAGGCTGAAGGTCGAGACAGCGATCACCGCGCCGGTGACCGAGGTGTCCTCGCTGATCACGCCCTCGGCGATGAGGTCGCCGATGACCACGAGCAGGATCAGGTCGAAAGCGGAGA
Source organism: Nocardioidaceae bacterium (assembly GCA_029268205.1). Lineage (GTDB taxonomy): Bacteria > Actinomycetota > Actinomycetes > Propionibacteriales > Nocardioidaceae > Nocardioides_A. The sequence continues at coordinate 6,229 of JAJUGK010000115.1, read as the reverse complement.
GCTGGCTCAGCTCCCGCTTGCCCACGACCCGGACCACGAGCCACAGGACGGCGAAGACGACGGTCGCCTGGATCACGACGCTCATCAGGGCAGCACCCACATCCGGAACCCCAGGGGCGCGACCGCGGCCGGGTCGTCGCTGCGCCCGACGTCGATCCCCACGGTGATGGGCCCCATGCCGGCCCGGGTCGGCAGCCGCCCGGTGAGCAGCAGGGTCACGTCCTCCTCACCGTCGGCGACGGCGAAGGTCATCCGCACCCGGCCCGCGCGGGCCTCCTGCCGGTCCGGCTCGGGTACGGCGAGCTCGATGCCGGCGCGCTCGAAGAGGTCCTGGTCGATCTCGACGGTCACCTCGTCGGGGCCGCCCGGGGCGGTCACGGCCAGGACGACGTCGATCTCCATGCCTCGTCGCACGACGGTCGGGTGCGTCGCCTGCACAGCGAGGCCGTCATCGGTCCGTACGACGGTGGTGCGCTCGCGCGGGCCGAGCTGTCCGGCCAGCGCCGCGGCGACGAGCAGGGCGAGGAGCGCCAGGCCGATGCGGCGCAGGTTGCGGGCCCGGCGCGACTGGGCGAGCGTGCCGACGTCCCGGTCGGGGAAGCGGCGCCCTCCCTCGGTGGTGCTCACGGGGCCGACCTTAGTTCCTGGTCGCGGTCGTCGCCGCCGCGGTGATGGCCGCGGCGGCGTACGACCTCTCCCGGGCGCTCGGGGACGATCGTCCCGTACGGCTGCTCGGGGCCCGGGCGGCTACCCGCGCTGAGCCGGTTGCCCGGTCGTCCGTCGGCGACGCCGCAGAAGCGCCGTGCCGGCCAGCATCAGCCCGAGCGCCAGCGGGGCGAGCCACGCGGCCGGGCCGCCGGCATTGCCGAGCCCGCCGCCCGGGGACCCGGCGCCGGCGCCGTCGCCACCGACGGTCCCGTCGGGAGTCCGATCGACCGGTGCGCGCTCACCAGGGCTGCGCGGCACGCGATGGCGTGCCTCGTCCTCGTCGCCGACCGGGTCGCCGCCGCCGCGGACCACCGCTGAGTTGACGATGACGCCTTCGGCGACGTCGGTCATCTCGGTGGCCACCATGACCACGGTGGTCGCACCTGCCGGGAGCGTGTCCTCGTAGGTGCAGCTCGCCAGGCGTGCCTGCTCGACGCAGGACCAACCGCGGCCCCGCGTGGAGACCAGCCGGAGGCCCTTCGGCAGTCGATCGGTGAGTCGGATCGGGGCGACGGTGGCACTCGGACCGTTGTTGGTCACGGCGAGGCGATAGCGGATGCGCTTCCCCTTCACGGCAGCGATGGACTTGTCCAGCGCCAGGTCGACCGTCGGCTCGACCGGCACGACGTCGGTGCTCGTGTCGTTCTCGGACTCGGGATCCGCGCTGGGGCTCCCGACAGCAGCGACGTTGCTGACCTCGGGATAGGCCGCGGGCAACACCTCGGCAGTCACGGCGAACCGAACCGCTTCACCGACGGAGAGGGTCCCCGCATACTCACAATCCACGGTGCCGCCAGCACGGGCCGCGAGCTGGTCGCAGACCCACCCGTCGCCCGACGCGGCGACGAAGCCGAGCCCCTCGGGCAGCGTGTCCGTGACGGTGATCGGTCCCGGGTCGGGCGTGGGACCGTGGTTGGTCACGACGAGGTCGAAGGTGACCTGTTCACCGACCTTGGCCTGCCCACGGTGGGTCTTCACGACGCCGAGGTCGGCCAGCGCCGGGATCTCGACGCGTTCGACGTCGGAGTTGTCGTCCGCGTTCGTCTCCGGCGTCGTGGTCGTGACGTCAGCGAGGTTCTCGATGACGGGGTACGCCGACGGCAGCACGCGTACGGTCACGGTGATCGGAGGCGCCTCGGCATCCGGGGCCAACGGTGCGGTCAGGACGCAGCGCAACGGGTCCGTGGCCTCGCAGGTCCAGCCGGCGCCGTTCGCCGCGACCAACTCGAGGCCGTCGGGCAGTGCATCGGTGACCACGACGTCGCGCGCATCCGATGGACCGTCGTTGCCGACCTGCAGGGTGAAGGTCGTCTCCTCGCCGATCTCCGCGGTGCCCGTGTGGGACTTGATGATCCACACGTTGGCGGCCCGGTCGATGCGCACCGACTCGTCGTCGGTGTTGTTGTCCGGGTCGGGGTCGGTGGTCGGCGAGCTCACCTCGGCGGTGTTGACCACGGTCCCGGCATCCGCAGCGGAGGTGACCGCCACGGTGATCGTCAGCGGCGGTGCGGCACTGCCGGCGCGCAGACCGTCGGTCAGCTCGCAGGTCACCACCTGGTCCTCGCCCGGGACACAGGTCCAGGGTGCGCTGGCACTGAGGAAGGTCATCGATGCCGGGAGGGTGTCGCTGACCGTCAGGGGGCCGACGGCATCGGAAGGGCCGTTGTTCGTGACCCGCAGCGTGTATGCCGTGGTCTCCCCGGCGACCGCGACCCCCGTCGCGTGGCTCTTGACCAGTGCCAGGTCGGCGCGTGCGATGACGTCGACGCCCGCGTCGTCGCTGTTGTCGCGCGGATCATCTCCGGGGGTCGGGGTCGTGACGGTGGCCCGGTTGACCAGCTTCGTCCCGTCCGCGACACCCGACCCGATCCGCGCCACGACGGTGATCGGCGCCGCGCTCGTCTTCGCGACGATCCGGTCCCGCTCGCACACCAGTGCGGTGCAGTCCCACCCGTCGCCCTCGACCGATACCACTGTCATCCCCGAGGGGAGGAGGTCGGTGACCACGACGTTGTGGGCGTCGGACGAGCCGGTGTTGGTGACCTCGATCTCGAACGTCACGTCGCTCCCGGCGACGGCCGGGCCGGCCGAGGTACGACGCTTGGTCAGTGCGAGCTCGGTGTCCTCCACGACCGGGGTAGGAGCGCTGCTGGTGTTGTTGCCCGGATCCGGGTCGGGTGCGGGCCCATCAACGCTGGCGCTGTTGATCAGCGTCGTGGTCCCCACCCCGGAGGCAACGTCAACCACCAGCGTGATGGCCGGCGCGGGCCCGGGGGACAGCGGTGCGGCCAGCGTGAAGGTCAGCTGCTGGCCGTCCTGCTCCAGCACCCATCCCGCTCCGGTGTGGCCGGCATAGGTCAGCCCCGCCGGGAGGACATCGGTGACCACGATCGGTCCCGGCGTCTGCGACGGCCCGGCGTTGCGCACCTGCAGGGTGTAGGTCGCCTGCTCGCCGGCGATCACCGACCCGGTCTCGAGCGTCTTGGCGATGGCGAGATCGCTCTGGACGTCGATCGTGGTGTCGTCCCCATCCGTGTTGTTGGTCGGGTTCGGATCCGGGATCGGCATGTTCACCGTCGCGGTGTTCTCGATGGGCCCGGCCAGGTCCTGGTCGACGGCGACCACGACGTCGAGCACCAACGTCGGAGCACCGACACCGGTACCGGCCGCCAGACCGGACCCGTTGGCGCAGGAGAGATCCCGGCCGGTCACGGTGCAGGCCCACCCGGCGCTGCTCGTATCCGTCTTCACCCGCTGGTAGGTGACTCCGGCGGGCAGCTCGTCGGTGATGACGATGTCGGGATCGCTCGCCAGCACGTCGGAGGGACCGAAGTTGTTGACCGTGAACCGGTAGACGTCCTCGGTGCCGGCGGTGAACGAACCCAGGCTCTCCTTCTGGAGGGCGAGGTCCGCTGCGCGGGTCGGCGTCGTCGTGTCGGTGCTGCTGTCCGGCGCCTCGGTCGGCGCGCTCGGGTCGGTCGGCTCCGTCACGGAGGCGGTGTTGGTCACCGCGGCAACGTGGTCGGCAGCCAACCTCACCGTCAGCGTGATCTCACCCATCGGTCCGACCGGCACGGGCTCCGTCCCCGTCCAGGTGAACGTCAGTTGCTGCCCGTCCCGACGGAGCTCCCAGTTCTCCCCGGAGTGGCCGACGTAGGTCAGTTCCGCGGGAAGGGTGTCGGTGACGACGACCGGTCCGCGCGCCGCCGATGGTCCGTGGTTCGTGACGGCGAGGGTGTAGGTCGCCGTGCTGCCCGCAACCAGGGCGTCGTTGAGGGACTTCTCGATCCCGAAGTCCGAGACGACTTCGACGACCGACGTCGCGTCGTCCTCGTTGTTGTCCGGGTTCGGGTCGTGCGTGCCGCCCGTGACCCGCGCGCTGTTGACGAGTTCGGTCCCGGACGGGATGTCGGCGGCGACGGTGCCGGTCACGGTGATGACCGGGAGCGCTGCATCCGGGGCGATGCTCGTGGTGGCGTTGCCCACTGTGCACGTCAGCGTGCCATCGGTCTCCGAGCACGACCAGTCGAGTCCGCCGGCCGGATCCGTCGCCCGCTCGAAGTGGACGCCCGCGGGCAGAGTATCGGTGACGATGAACGGTCCGACGGCCGCGTTGGGACCGCCGTTGACCACCGTGATGGACCACGAGATCGGGCCACCGGCGACCACCGTCGCGGGACCGTCCTTCACCAGCCGCAGGTCGGCCGAGTCGATGCGCACCGTCGCGGTGTCGTCGGCCTCGGTGACGGGTGAGCCACCGGGCCGATCGTCGCCGCTGACCTCGACGGCGTTCGTGTGCACAGCGTCCACCCCCGCGTCGCCATCAGGGGTCGCGGTGAAGGTGAGGATCAAGACGTCGTTCTCCTCGAGGTCAACGACCTCGGACCACGTCAGGGTCCGGCCATCGACCGCCGGGATCGGCGTCGTCGTCAGCGGCGTGCCGTTCAGGATCGCCGTCCCCATCGCCTCGAACGTCCATCCGGCCGGCAGGGTGTCAACGACATCGACGTCGTACGCCGTCGGTGCACCGGTGTTGGTGACCTCGATCTGCCAGGTCGTCGGCTCACCGCGGTAGGCGAGGGCACCGGACGGCGCGGTCTTCGCGACCGTGAGCTCCGGGAGCGCCGGCGTGACGATCGCGGTGTCCTCGGGGCCGTCGTACCTGCGCCCACCGCCGTCGGAGACCGAGAAGTACTCCCGGACCTCGACCGTGTTGGTCTGCGCGGTCCTCGTGCCCGGAGCGAGGCGCGCGTCGTAGGTCAGTTCGACCGTCGCACCGGGCTCGATCCGGTCGATCTGCCAGGTGATGGTCCGACCGCCGTCGGACACCGTGCCGTTGCCGCTGATCGCACCAGCCACATCCACCCCGGCCGGGATGTCGTCCACGACGACCAGGTCGTACGCCGTCGACACGTTCGGCCCAGCACCGTTGCGCACCTTCACCGTGTAGGTGAACACATCGCCGTGTTGCGGCTGGGGGTCCGAGACGGTCTTGGCGATGGAGACGTTGGGTTCGGCGACGGTGATCGTCGCCGGATCCTCCGGGGTCGCGTTCGGGAAGGTGTCGGCCACACCCGGCGGGGTCACCCGAGGAGCGTCGAACCACTTGAGGGCAGCACGGTTGTCCCGTGTGGTCCCCGCGACGTTGGTCGCCTCGGCCGCGGTGACGCGTGCGGTGTAGGCGAAAGCGATGGTGCGCGCCTGCCCGAACGCGGGAACGTCACCCAGCGACCAACCGTGTTGACGGTCGACAGGAGCGAGCGTGCTGCTCAGCGCGACCGCGCCTGCGCCTGCGCACGCCGTGTCGTCGGCATTGGTGCACTCGAAGCTGCCGGGCACGAGCTCCACGGACGCGGGGTCGATACCGATCGGCAGGGTGTCGGCGATGATCGCGTCATAGAAGTTGACATCGGCCGGGAGCGCGACCTCGATCTCGTACGTCGCCAGGTCGCCCACCGCAACGGTGGGGGTGCTGGTGGTCTTGCCCAGGGCACCACCCGGGACCGTGATGGTCGCGTCGGTCGGGGTCGCGTAGGACCGTTCCTCGTCGCGGGCACCGTCACGGGACGATCCGCTCTGGGTCACCGTGTTGACATAGCGCGCAGCGCCGGCAGCGTCCGGCGACACCGTGGCGCGATAGCTCAGGGTCGGCCACGGGTCGGTGCCGGAGTCCGGGTCGGCGTCCGCGGGCGAGCGCCAGGACAGGTCGAAGTTGGTCCAGACGATCTTGGTGCCGTCGCCGGTGACCCCACAGTCGTCCTCAGTCACGGTGGCGGTCCCTGTGCCACCCGGGCTGATCACCAGACTGCCTGCGTCCACCGAGAGGCCTGCTGGGACGCAGTCGACGAGCGCGACGTCATACAACGTCGGTCGCCGGATGTCGGGCCCCGCCGGGTCGAGGTTGCGAGCCGTCAGCGTGTAGGTGACCTCTTCCCCGGCGCGCGGCTCGTCATTGCTGACGGTCTTGACCGGGCTCGGGTTCGGCTCGACGACCCGGAAGGAGGTCTGGTTCGAGGTGACG
>JAJUGK010000114.1 GCA_029268205.1 Nocardioidaceae bacterium | reverse complement strand
TGCGCGACCTCTACCGGGCTCAGCCGTTCGGCGGCGGTGCCTCGGCGTCCTGAGGGCGCGGGGCCCGGGCGGCGCGGGCGCGCAGCGGGCCGACCAGCCGCGGACCGGAGAGCCGCTGCTCGAGCCGGCGCGCCTCGCGGCGCAGCGGCTGGGCGGCGTACTCCCCCAGGATCACGCCGGAGGAGAGGGCGATCGCGATCGAGGCGGCGGTGCCGAGCGCGAGGATCCCGTCGGCGGAGTTGCCCTGCTCGGCGCCGATCAGCGACAACCCGCGGTAGATCGACAGCCCGGGGAGCATCGGCACGATCGCGGGGACCACGATGACCAGCGGCGGCACCCGGAACCGTCCGCCGGCGGCGTAGGCGACCAGGCCGACGGCGAGCGCGGCGACCGCCGCTGCCCAGGTCCGCGAGAGCTCCTGGATGACGATCACCTGGTAGATGCCGACCGCGGCCGCGGCGATGAAACCGACGGGGAGCAGCGCTCGCCAGGGCGCGTAGCAGGCGAGCGCGAAGGCGGCGGCCGCTACACCGCCACCGAACATCATGAACGGCAGGTACTCGAACCCGCCGCCCGCGCCGGGCTGGAGGTAGCCGAGGTCGAGGCCGAGCAGTCGGCCCACGGTGAGCCCCCCGGAGACCCCGGCGATCAGACCCGCCGTGGCCAGGAGCGCCTCGAGGATGCGGGCGCCGCCGGTGATGTAGAAGCCGGTGAGCGCATCCTGGATCGCGCCCATGAAGCTGATGCCGGCCAGCAGCATGATCACGCTCGCGGTGATCACCAACGAGGGTTGGGGGAACACCTCCGGGAACGCCGCCGTGGTGACGGCCGCCAGCAGCGTCACCAGCAGACCGCCGGCGACCTGCTGGTAGAACTCCGGCAGCCGCCGCCGGGCCATCCGCCACTTCAGCACGTCGACGCAGACCGCGGCCAGGAAGGCGATGCCCATCACGAAGAGGTCACCGCCGAGCAGCAATCCGATCGCCCCGCCGGCTACGCCGACCGAGAGGGTCGAGGCCCATCGCGGCAGCTGGTGGCCGGTGGAGAGGATCCGGGCGATCCGGGCGCGGGCCTCGTCGCGGTCGATCGCATCGGCCAGGACCGCGTTGACCAACGCGTCGACGCGAGTGAGGTCGTCGTAGTCGATGTCGCGCTGGCGGACCTGGCGGATCAACAGCATCGCCGGCTCGTCGGCGTCGGCCTGGTAGGAGATCCGCAGCGAGGTGAAGGTGACGTCGACCTCGCAGTTGCGCAGGCCCAGATGGTGGGTCAACGAGAGCATCGTCGCGGTGACGTCGGCGGCGCCCGCGCCGGACGACAGCAGGATCTCCCCCACCCGCAGCGCCAGGTCCAAGGTCAGGTACCGGTCACGTGCCTCGGGCATGGCCGCATCATGGCACGGGTGCCCCGACCGCAAACGTGCCGCTGCCGGCCACCCCCGTGGGATGGCCGGCAGCGGTGTCCGATGCCGCGGCTGGGATCAGCGGCAGACGATGAAGCCCAGGATCGGCAGTCCGCAGAGCACGTCGCCGAGGACCGGGATCTTGGAGATGGGCAGCAGCCCGTCCTCGCCGAGCAGCCCGTCGAGCAGGTCGCCGAGGATCGCGTCGAGCAGACCCTCCAGGACCCCGGTGACGTCGCTGTCCAGTCCACCGGCGAGCACGTTGGTCAGACCGGTGAGCACCCCGACGACCACGGCCGGGTCGAGCATGCTCAGGCCGGGGATCTGGTTGAGACCCGGGATGGCCGAGAGCGGGACGCCGCTCAGGGCGCCGCCCACCAGCGAGAGCAACGACTGCAGCTGAGTGACGCCGAGGGAGCCGAGCCCGGCCTCGTCGAGGATGCCGAGCAGGGAGCCCAGCTGGTCGACCTGCTTGCTCCCGCCGAGGAGCGACTCGAGCAACCCGGTGAGCGCGTCGACCACGGAGCGCAGGGCGACCGTGAGGCCGGTCGGGTCGGCGGCGATCACCTGGTCGACCACCTGCTGGAGCAGCCCGGTGAGCACGGTGATGTCGGCGCCCTGGGGCAGACCTCCCTCGCCGAACGCGCCGAGCAGACCGCCGAGCAGCGCCTGCAGCTGCGCGGGCCCGATGTCGTCACCGGTGAGCCCGCCGAGCACGCCGGTGAGCTCGCCCAACGGGCCGAGCAGCGTGTCGGCGTCGAGGTCGGTCAGCAGCGCGAGCAGGTGGTCGAGGTCGGCGCCCCGGGCGCCGGGGAGCTCGGCGTCGATGTCGAGCAGCTGCCCCAGCAGACCGTCGAGCAGGGCGGTGATCGGAGCGGTGACCTCGGCCGGCAGCAGGGCCAGGAGCGGGTTGTCGGTGAGCAGGCCGTTCAGCTTGCCGATCTGGTCCTTGACCTGGTCCTGGGCCTCCTTCTTGGAGCCGGGACGGTTCGCGCACAGGTCGCGCATGCTGCGCTGGGCATCGTTGCGCGCGGTGCGCCGGGTCTTGACGATCTTGTTCTGCGCGCGCAGGTTGCGGGTGCGGACCCGCACGACGCGCTTGGCCTTGCGGAACTTCTTGACCGCGGTGTTGCGCTTCTTGACGGTGATCCGGTCGGCCCGGAACTGCTTGCGGGCACGGACGGCGCGCTTCTTGGTCCGGGCGCGCACCTTCTTGGCCTTCTTGAGCCGGTTCTTGATCCGGCTCTGCTTGGTGACCGCACGGGTCAACGCCGTCTGGGTCCGGGTCGCGCGCCCCTGGGCCGACACGCACGTCGACGCGGCGGTGGTCGTGCTGCTGGCGGTGGCGGTCGTCGGGGCCAGCGCGGCCGGCACGACCCGCTCGGCGGGTGCCGCCGTCGCGGGTGTGAGCGCCGAGAGGCCGACGATCAGCCCGAGGCTGACGACGGCCGCGGTCACGACGCGCGTCAGGTGTCGCATGGGGTGCAAGGTGAGCTCCTGTCCAGTGGTCGGCTCCGACGGCGCAGCCCCCTTCCCGTGGCGACGCCGTGTGTCCCCCGGTCGGCAACCCGGACCCGGACCTGAGGGGTTCCGCGAAGGTCTATCGCCGAGCCGCCCGAACGGGCAGGATCGACGCCGTGGCTGTTCCCGCCGATCCGACCGCGACCGCGTTCCTGCTCGCCGAGAGCCGCCGCATGCCGATGCACGTGGGCGGCCTGGAGCTGTTCCGTCCGCCGCCGGACGCGGGCCCGGACGCCGCGCGGACGTTGTACGAGTCCCTGCTGCGCGCCGACGAGATCGCCCCGCTCTTCCTCCGCCGTCCGCACCGCTCCCCCGCGACCGGCGGTCACTTCGTGTGGCAGTCCGATCCGCATTTCGACATCGAGTACCACGTCCGCCACAGTGCACTGCCGCGGCCGGGACGGGTGCTCGAACTGCTGGCGCTGTGCTCCCGTCTGCACGGCACCCGGTTGGCCCGGGAGCGGCCGCTGTGGGAGGCACATGTCATCGAGGGTCTCGCCGACGGGCGGGTGGCGATCTACACCAAGGTGCACCACGCCCTGCTCGACGGCGTCTCGGCGATGCGACTCCTCCAGGGCGTGTTGAGCACCGACCCCGACGAACGCGGCATGCTGCCGCCCTGGGCGGCACGCCACGCGGACGCCGACCCTGCACCGGGGCGTACGGCGTGGGAGCTCCCGGTGGCGGCGTTGCGCCAGGCGTGGGCGCTGGGAGCCGACGCGGCGGGACTCCCGAGCGCGCTCGTCCGGACCCTGCGCCGCAGCATGCGCGGGGAGCCGGCGTCCATCTCCCTGGGGGCCCCGCGTACCCCGCTCAACGCACGCATCACCGCGGCCCGCCGGTTCGCCGCCCAGGACTGGGACCTCGACCGGCTGCACGCGGTCGGCGTCGCGACCGGCACCACGATCAACGACGTGGTCCTGGCGATGTGCAGCGGTGCGCTCCGCACCTACCTCACCGACCACGGCGGGCTACCGGCGGAGTCGCTGGTCGCGATGGTGCCGGTGGGTCTGCGCGCCGGGGAGGTGCGCACGCCGTCGACCAGCGGCGGCAACGCTGTCGGGTCGGTCATGGTCCGGCTGGCCACCGACCTGCCGACCGCCGAGGAGCGGCTGCTGGCCATCCACCGGTCGATGGCCGATGGCAAGCAGGCCCTCGGGGCGATGAGTCCGCTGCAGATCATCGCGCTCTCCGGGCTCGGGCTCGCCCCGGCGGTGGTGCTGCCGGCGCTGCGCCTGCACGACGTCGCGCCACCGCCGTTCAACCTGATCATCTCCAACGTGCCGGGCCCCCGGCAGCCGCTCTACCTCGACGGGGCGGAGCTGGTCGGGATGTATCCGCTCTCGATCCCGATCGACGGCATGGCGCTCAACATCACCTGCACGACGTACGCGGGCTCGATCGGCTTCGGCCTCACCGGCTGTCGGCGCACCGCGCCGAGCCTCCAGCACCTGCTGACCCATCTCGACGACGAGCTGCGGGCGCTGGAGGCCGCGTGCGGGATCACACCTCCTGCGCCGACTCGTGCCGACGGAGGAACTCCAGGTGCCGCTCGTACTGATCCAGCACGTCGTCGATGAGCTGGGTCGTGGAGTAGCCCAGCACGTCGTAGCCCTGTCCGCCGCTGGAGAGGAACACCTCCAATCGGCCGTAGTAGTCATCACCCCGGGACACCCGGCCCGCGTACGCCGGGATGGGCGCCCGACGCACGTGCACCTGGTAGCTGAACCGGGTCGCGGACTCCGGATCGACGCACAGCTCGGCGTACCGGCTGCCCTCCTCGTCGGTGCCCTCGATGACCTCGGCGACATTGCCCTGACGCTCGACCTCGGCGGCGACCTCGCGCAGGGCGGGGACGACGGTGGCGTCCAGCTCCGAGGTGGCCCGCGCCAGGGAGGGGAAGGCCAGCGCCCGCGCCAGTCGGACCCGCCAGTGCCGCTCGGGTGCACCAGCCCCGCTTCGACCCGACTGGGCATACGCATCCCCTCGGGTCGGACTGGGTACAGCGAACAGGTCGGCTCCACGCCGAGACCGGGGAGCCCCTACCCATTCGGGCCCGATCGCTCACCTGTCGGTCATGGCCCGATACGCGGCATGCTTGCGCACCGCGTCCACGATCCCGAGGATCGCGGTCGCGCCCGCCACGGCCAGGACGATGCCGCCGACCAGGCGTCGCGAGGCACCCGGGTCGTCGAGACCGGCGATCACCGCTGGATTCACGACGTCCTGGGTGCGCACCAGGGCGATCAGGAAGGCCGCGAACACCACGTCGAGCAGAACGCTCAGCACCGTGACCGCCCGGGTCCAGTTGCCGACCACGAACTTGCCGATCTCGAACGCCATCGTGACCACGAGCAGACCGACGAGCCCCCAAGCCCAACCGGAGGCCCACAGGTCGGGGGCGAGCATCGGCGCGGGCGACCCGTCCGGTCCGTCCAGCGGCGACCGGAAGTGCTGCCAGGGCAGCCAGGCCAGGATCAGACCCATGAGCCCCGCACCCCACACGAGATCCGGTACGCCGACCTGGCGCGACCGGGGGAGCTCCGGGAGGTCGTCCGGGCCCCACTCCGCCCGGGAGGCCTCCATCGCGCTGGGCGAGCCGGTCCGCTCCAGGATCCAGAAGACGCCCGTCACCCAGAAGGCGATGTGGATCGCGGCGTTGAACCCGGTCCAGACCGCACCCCCGACCGCGGCGCCCACGGAGGCGCCATCGAGCCCGAGGTCCGCGGCCACCCCGATCAGGACGATCAGCGGCACGACCGTGACGATCAGCGCGCGGACCGTGGTCCACCAGTCGTCGAAGTAGCGCGGACCGATCAGGTGCCGGGGTGCGGCGGCATAGGCGTGGGAGAGCCTGGTCGGCTCCCCCATCTCGGCGAGCACCTCGCGCACGGCGCGCTCGCGGTGCGCCTCCTCGACGGCGGGTCCGGTGCGGTCGTCGACCGAGTCCCAGATGCTCGTCCGCAGCTCGTCGGCCACATCGGAGCGCTGGGCGGCGGGCAGGTGCCGGGCGACGAGGTGGACGTAGCGCTCCACCAGGTCGTCGGCGGTCCCGGGCGGGGTGGTCGTACGTGCGGTCATCGGGAGCTCCCTTCGAGAGCGGTACGGACGCGGTGGTCGAGGGCGGCCCACTCGTGGGCGAGGGCGGCGCGCACCTCGCGTCCCGCCGCGGTGAGGACGTAGAACTTGCGGGGCCGCGACTCCTCGGTGTTCCACTCGCTGGCCAGCAGCCCCTGCTTCTCCAGCCGGCGCAGCAAGGGGTAGAGCGTGTTGGCGTCGACCTCGAACCCGGCGCTCTCGAGCGTGCTCAGCAGGGCGTAGCCGTAGCGCGCCTCGTCCAACACGCACAGACATGCGAGCACGACGGTGCCGCGGCGGAGTTCGGCCACGTGAGCCGCGAGGACGTCATCCATGTCCAGGACAATAGTGTGCGCGGCACACTATTGCAACCGACATAGCGCTGTGCGCATCGACGGCGCATCCGTAGGGTGACCGCGTGGGATTCACCAGAGCCGAGCTGGAGGCCTTCCGCGACCGCACCGTCCCCGACGTGGTCGGCCCCGGGCTCCGCCTGCTCTTCGTCGGCATCAACCCCGGGCTGTGGACCGCCGCCACCCGGACGCACTTCGCGCACCCGGGCAACCGCTTCTACCCCGCGCTGCTGCGCGCCGGCATCATCACGCGCCCGATCGACCCCGGCGCGGGGATGACCGCCGAGGACCGGGCCCACCTGCGCGAGCGCGGGATCGGGCTGACCAACCTGGTCCCCCGGGCCACCGCCCGAGCCGACGAGCTGAGCAAGGAGGAGCTGCGCGCCGGCGGCCGTGAGCTGCTCGCCTTCGTGCACGAGCACCGTCCACAGGTGGTCGCCCTCGCCGGGATCACCGCGTACCGCACCGCGTTCGGCGTCCCGGCCGCCAAGGTCGGCGAGCAGCCCGGCACCTTCGGCGGGGCCCGGTTGTGGGTCGTGCCCAACCCCAGCGGCCTCAACGCCCATGCGACCGTGGCCAGCCTCGCCGAGGCCTACGCCGAGCCCGCGCGGGCCGCGGGGGTGCTCAGGGACTGAGCGCGTCGCGGAGGATCTCGGCGTGGTCGAAGGCGAGCCGGTCGGGCGCGCCGAGCAGTGCGTCCGCGTCGTACCACCCGGCGTGCGCGGCGTCGTCGGCGCCGACCGCGGGGAGCTCCTCGGGCACCTGGGCGACGAAGACCACACTGACCGTGCGGCCGCGGGGGTCCCGACCGGGTCGCCCGTAAGCGCCCAGTTGACGCAGGTGCGACGGCTCGATCCGCACCCCGGTCTCCTCGAGCAGCTCCCGCGCTGCCGCCTCGACGAGGTCCTCCTCGAGGTCGACGAAGCCGCCGGGCAGCGCGAGCCGGCCGGCGTACGGCGGGCGGGCACGCTCGACGAGCAGCACCCGGCGTCCGGGTGCCACCACGACCGCGTCGGTGGTGACCGAGAAGATCGGGTACGGGCTGGTGTAGACCACGTACCGAACCTAGTCGTCGCTCCACTGTTGGTAGCGCAGGGCGCTGACGGTGGCGCGCAGGGTGCGATAGCGCACCCGGATCGCGGTCCGGCAGCGCACCCGGACGACCGTCCGCGCGTACTCGCCGCATTCAGCGAGCGCCTCGCTCCGGGTCGGCGTGAACTCCACCCGCCCGTCGTACCGGTCGATCCGGAAGCCGTTGGCGGGGTCGCCGGTGACCGCGACGATCGTGCCCGGTCGGGGCGTCCACCCCGGTGGGACCCCGGTCGCGGCGTCGGCGCGGGTCGAGACGGCGGCGTACACCCCCGCGACGGTCAGGGTGGCGACGAGGACGACGACGAAGGTCACGGCCATGCGGCGCATCCGAACTCCTCGGGACGGGCGGCGCCCGGTGCGCCGCGGACGGCGACCGTAGGGACGACCGGCGCGGACGCGGGCCGGGCGGACCCGAGGGTGTGGACAGCACGGCACGCCCGCCCCGCTGGGGACGAAACGTGGCATATCCCCACGGGTCGGGCGGGGCGTTGTCTACCCTCACCGCATGCCCTCCCTGCGTCACCATGGCCGTTCCCTGTCCGTGCTCGTGTGCGGTCTCGCGCTCGTCCTCGCCCCCGGCTCGGCGCAGAGCGCGACCGCAGCGCCCGATGCGGCCCCGCCGGACGCGGCCTACCGCTACGAGTCCGGGCGGCCGGCGTCGGGCGGGTACGGCACCGCGGGGCTGAAGGCGGACACCCGGCCGGCCGCCCCCCACTTCGACGTCGACGAGGTCGTCACCCCGGTCGCTCCGGGGCTGACGCATTCCCGGTTCGACCGCCTGCTCGCGACCGGCTGGATCCGGGTCAACCTGCTCACCGCCGACCTCGGCACGCCGGGGCTGCGGCTGAACTACGTCGGGGCGCCGCGGGTGTCCTCGACCGAACCGTTGTCGACCATGCTGCGCCGGCACCGCGCCGTGGCGGGGATCAACGGCGACTTCTTCGACATCGGCGACACCGGCGCGGCGCTGGGCGTGGGCCAGCAGCGCGGCCGCGGGCTGCTCCACGCGCCGGCGCAGGGCTGGAACAACTCCTTCCTGCTCGGCCGCAAGCAGCAGGCCCGCATCGCGAGCACCTACCTCAAGGCGACCGTGCGTCGTGCGGGCGGGAAGCTGCTGACGGCGACCAACCTCAACTCCCCCACGATCGCGCGTGACGGGATCGGCATCTACACCCCGGCGTGGGGCGCCGACGCCCGCAGTCGCGTGGTCCCGGGCCAGCGGGCCCGGCAGGTCGTGATCCGCAACGGACGGGTCCGCAGCAACAAGCTCCGCCTGGGCACCGGTGCGATCCCGAAGGGCACGACGGTCCTGATCGGGGTCGGCAAGGGCGCCCGCCGGCTCTCCGGCTGGCGCAAGGGCAACCGGGTCGCGGTCTCCTACGGGCTCGACACCTCCTCGCAGGTCGCGATCAGCGGCAACACCGTCATCCTGCGCAACGGCAAGGTGCTCGGCGGTGACCCGGTGCGGCACCCCCGCACCGCGATCGGGGTCGACGCGACCGGGCGGCGGGTCTTCCTGCTGACCGTGGACGGCCGGGCCGCCCACAGCACGGGCGTGACCCTCGGCGAGACCGCGCGGCTGCTCAAGCAGGCCGGTGCGGTCGATGGCCTGAACCTCGACGGCGGTGGCTCCTCGACGATGATGGCGCGACCGGCGGGCGCGTCGGTCGCGACCATGAACCACACCTCCGACGGTCGGCAGCGGTCGGTGCCCAACGGCCTGATGTTCCGGGTCACGAAGGGGAGCAAGAAGCTCGCGGGCTTCCACGTGCGCACCGCCGGCGGCCATCCCGACGACGACCGGGTGCTGCGCGGACTGGGGCGGACCCTGGTCGCGCG
>JAJUGK010000113.1 GCA_029268205.1 Nocardioidaceae bacterium | reverse complement strand
ATCGATCCGGAAGACCTGGTCCTCCTCGGCGACCTCTCGCAGGGTCGCATCGAGCTCCCGGCTGGACTTCAGATCGAGCCCGAACGGCTTCTCGACCACGAGCCGGGCCCGCTCGGCGAGGCCCTCGCGACCGATCATCTCCACCATCGACTGCAGGGCCGACGGGGGCACGGAGAGGTAGAGCAGGCGGCGTACGTCGTCGCCCAGCTGCTGCTCGGCGTTGCGCACCGCCGCGGCCAGGTCGGACCCGTCGTCGGCATGGGAGACGCAGAAGTTGATCCGTCCCAGCAGCTCATCGAGCACGCCGGCGTCGAGGCCGTCGACACTCTCCTCGAGTCCGGTCCGGACCTGGTCGCGGAACTCCTCGTCCGTGCCGGGCGAGTTGCGCCCGCTGCCGATCACGGCGTACGCCTCCGGCAGCCGCCCGGCTGCGGCCAGCCGGTAGAGCCCCGGGAACAGCTTGCGGGCGGCGAGGTCGCCGGTCGCGCCGAAGACGACGAGGACGTGGGGAGCCAGGGGTTCGGCGGATGCAGGGGTCACCCCCAGGGTGTTCCCTCCTCCACGTGCCCCACACGCACCGAGGCCCCCGGGTGCGGGTGCACGCGGGGGCCTCGGCGGGGAGTCAGTGGATCACTCGGTGACCTTCACGGTGATCCACGACGAGTGGACGTAGTCACCGAAGGACGCGTTCGGCGTGTAGAACGCCTTGAAGCGGTAGGTGCCGGGCTTCTTCTCCTGCACCTTCGAGGCGAACCGGGTGCCGAAGTCGTACTTGCCCTTGCTGGCGCTGGTCATCGTGACATACCACTTCGACGAGCTGCCGCCCTTGTTGCGGCCGCCCTGGTAGATGTCGACCCAGCCGACGTTGGCCTTCTTGCCCTTGTACTTCACCTTGCCGTACAGCGTCGGCAGCTCGGAGTAGCTCATCGACTTCGAGATCGTGAACTTCGTCTGGTTGACCGTGAGCGCGGAGTTGAAGACCGCGACCTTCGTCTTGGCGATCCGCTTGCCGTACTTCGCCCGGACGAGGTACTTGCCGGCCTTCAGCTTCGACGGCAGGCGGTAGACGGCCTTGCCCTTCTTGAGCTTGACGACCTTCATCCGCTTCTTCTTGACGAAGAAGGCGACCTTGCCCTTGGCCGGCTTGCCGTTCTTCCGGACGACCGCGGTGACCTTCACGCCCGGGGCGCCGTGGTGCGACCCCTTCGCCGAGCGCTTGAGCTTCATCTTGACCGCGGCGGTCTCGAACGTCGCCTCGCCGCCCTGGGCGGCACCGGCTGCGCCGGCGGAGACGATGGCGGTCGGCACCGCCAGGGCGACCGCAGTGACCGTAGCGGTCGCGATCCTCGACATGACCCGCATGTTGACTCCTCATGAGTACATGGGGAGGTCAGGCCGACGTCGAGCGTCAGGCGCCCGTGCGGCGGCACGACCGGAAATCCCCCGATTTGGTAGGTGCAGGAACCAACCTAATCCCCCTTGGCCCGCAGGGATACTCCAGGTGTCCCTTTTTTCTTCCCGGCGTACGCCGGCGAGCCGTCCGGAGGTCCCATGCCCGCCACCCGCGTCCTGCCCACCGACGAGGCGGCCGAGCTGCTGCGGCTCGTCCGCCAGATCGTGCGCGAGCAGCTCGCCCCGCGGGCCGCCGAGGCGGAGGAGACCGCGAGCTTCCCGCGCGAGGTCTTCACCCTGCTCGGCGAGGCCGACCTGCTCGGGCTGCCCTATCCCGAGGCCCAGGGTGGCGGCGGGCAGCCGTACGAGGTCTACCTGCAGGTGCTGGAGGAGATCGGCAGCGCCTGGTCGAGCGTGGGCGTCGGCACGTCGGTGCACGCGCTGTCGTGCTTCGCCCTGGCCAACTACGGCACCCCGGAGCAGCAGGAGCGCTGGCTGCCGGAGATGCTCGGCGGCTCGCTGCTCGGCGCCTACTGCCTCTCGGAGGCGCACGCCGGGTCCGACCCGGCAGCGATGCGTACGAAGGCGGTGCGCGACGGCGACGACTACGTGCTCACCGGCGCCAAGGCCTGGGTGACCCACGGCGGCGAGGCGGACTTCTACACCGTGATGGCCCGGACGTCGGACCCTTCGAGCTCAGGGCCCAAGGGGGGTGGCATCTCCTGCTTCCTCGTCCCCGCCGACGCGGAGGGCCTCTCCGCCGACGCGGCCGAGCGCAAGATGGGACTGATGGGGTCGACCACCGCGACCATGCGCTTCGACGGCGTGCGGGTCCCGGCCGAGCGGCGCATCGGCGAGGAGGGCCAGGGCCTGCGGATCGCGCTGGCGGCGCTGGACTCCGGGCGGCTCGGCATCGCCGCAGTGGCCACCGGGCTGGCGCAGGGCGCGCTCGACGCCGCGCTGGCCTACGCCCGGGAGCGGGAGGCCTTCGGCAAGCGGATCATCGACCACCAGGGCCTCGGGTTCGTGCTCGCCGACGCCGAGGCGGCCGTGCAGACCGCACGCGCGATGACGCTGCACGCGGCCCGACTCAAGGACGCGGGCCTGCCGTTCAGCCGCGAGGCCTCGATCGCCAAGCTGGTCGCGACCGACAACGCGATGAAGGTGACCACCGACGCGGTGCAGGTGCTCGGCGGCTACGGCTACACCCGCGACTTCCCGGTCGAGCGCTACATGCGCGAGGCGAAGGTGATGCAGATCTTCGAGGGGACCAACCAGATCCAGCGGATGATCATCGCCCGCTCGCTCGACAAGGGCGCCGACGCGGGCTCCGACGCAGAGATCCGCGCGTACGGCGACTAGCGGCAGGCGGCACAGGTGCCGGTGAGCTCCACGGTGTGGGTCACGTCGGCGTAGCCGTGCTCGCGGGCCACGGCCGCGGCCCACTGCTCGACCGCGGGGCCGTCGACCTCGACGGCGCGTCCGCAGCTGCGGCAGATCAGGTGGTGATGGTGCTCCTCGGTGGCGCAGCGCCGGTAGCGCGCCTCCCCGCCCTCGGCGCGGATCTGGTCGACCTCGCCGGCATCGACCATCGCCTGCAGCGTGCGGTAGACGGTCGCCAGCCCGACCCGCTGCCCGGAGTCCTGCAGCAGCTGGTGGATCTCCTGGGCGCTGCGGAACTCGTCGGTCGTCGCCAGGACGCCGGCCACCGCTCGCCGCTGACGCGTGTCGCGGAGCGCCGCCTCGGGGCGGGTGACGGCCACCGATCCCTCCTGTGCTCGCTGCGGGTCCCCACACGACAGTGGGTCCGGGCGTACGCGACGCCCGGACCCACTGTGCCAGAGCGCCGGCGGTGCCGGCGCCCCGATCAGTGCTGCTGTGTCACTCGCCGGCGACGGTGCGCTTCAGCGCCGTGGCGGCCTTGAACCCCGGGGTGTAGGTCTCGGCGATCTGGATCTCCTCGCCGGTCTGGGGGTTGCGGCCGGTGCGGGCAGCGCGGTGACGACGCTCGAAGGTGCCGAAACCGGCGATCGCGACGGAGTCGTCGGCGGCGACGCGCTCGGCGATCGTGTTGAAGACCGTCTCGACGACCGCGGTGGCGGTGCTGTTGTCGAGGTCGTGCGCGTCGGCGACGGCGGCGGCGAGTTCGCGCTTGTTCATCCAGTGCCTCCTGGGCTGTGGTGCAAAAAGGTCGTTCAGGACCCGCCCACACTAGAGGCAGCTACCGCAGAACCCGGTATCGGCTGGTCGGGACGACGTCGATGCGGTCGTCGGCGAAGCGGCTCACGCTCTCCATCAGCTCGGTCATCCGGCGGCTCAGCTCGGCGTCGTCGCCCCCGCTGCCGTAGAACGCGTGCAGGTCGGTCATGCCCGCCATCGGGAAGGTCTCCTCGACGATCGCGGCGAGCTCGGGGGTCGACTCCTCGAGCCCGTCGACGACCCGGTTCTGCACGTAGCCGCAGGTGTCCTGCGTCGCGATCGCCACCGCCGTGTGGTCGCCCTGCCAGCGCCGGACGAACTCCGCGTCGTCGATCCCGGCCCGGCGTCGGATCAGCGCGACGTTGGCCAGCCCGGGGTCGCGCTCACCGGCGGGACCGGCCGGCGCGACCAGCGGTTCGACCGTCTCGACCCGCCAGCCCTCGACCCGGGCGGCGCGGGTGCGCAGCAGCGTCAGCGCCGCGGCCCCGACCTCCGCGGGAGCCGCCCCGGGCGCAGTGGTGGCGAAGACGAACGCGTCCGGAGCGACGTCGAAGGTGCTCAGTCGCAGCTGCGCGGCGGCGACGTGCTCGTCGTCGATGTTCACGCGGATCCCGGTCAATGACAGGGATTCCAGCTCCGGACCCACGGCCGCGCGGAGCCAGTCGGCGTACGTCGGGTCCCCGCGCCAGAGGGCGAAGGCGAGCCGTGCGGTGCTCACTCAGATCGCCGCCCGACCGTCGTAGGCCGTCCCGAGCTTGAGCTTCCAGCTCGGGATGTCCTTGGTGGAGTAGCTCAGCTCGAAGGTCCGGCGGTAGCCGGTGTGGGCGATGCGCCATCCGTCGGCGGTGCGCACGTACCGGTCGTCGTAGAAGGCAGCCCCCTCCAGGACGAAGTCGAAGGCCGGCACCAGCACCCGGTCCTCGAGATACCAGGTGCCGCTCGCCCGGTCGGGATCGCCGTCGACCCGCAGGCCGATCTCGGGGTTGTGCACCTGATGCAGGGAGATCAGCCCGGGGCCCATGTTGTCGCGCATGTAGGTCACGATCGCGGCGCGGTCGCCGAAGTCCAGGCCCGCGTACGCCCCGGTCGCCTCGGGCACGAAGCAGTCGGCGAAGCCGTCCCAGTCCTTGAGGTCCAGGCAGCGCAGGTAACGGTACTTCAGCTCACAGATCGCCCGCCGGTCCGCCTCGTCGGCGAGGAGGGCGGCCAGGCCCGGGTCGGTCGGGTCGGACTGGTCGGGCATGGGTCTCCTCGCGGCAGCTAGAACGCGTTCTCGTTCGCCGGAACCTAGGCCCGCCCCGAAGCACGGTCAAGGAGGTCGTCCGCTGAGCCGGAGGCCGCGGGGGCGGGCACTATGCTCGGGCACCGTGATCTTCAAGCGTGTCGGCGATGGTCGGCCCTACCCCGACCACGGGCTGACCCCGCGGGAGTGGGCCGAGGTGCCGCCGCGCGCCGTCCGCCTCGACGAGCTGGTGACCACCAAGGACACCCTCCAGCTGGCCGCGCTGCTCGACGAGGACTCCACCTTCTTCGGCGACCTCTTCGCCCACGTCGTGCAGTGGCACGACGAGCTCTACCTCGAGGACGGCCTGCACCGCGCCCTGCGGGCGGCGCTCCAGCAACGCACCGTCCTGCACGCCCGCGTCCACGTGATGGAGGACTGAGCCCGATGGATCGCCGTGCCGTGCTGTCGGCCAGCACCCTGACCGTGCTGTCGCTGATCCTCGTGCTGGCCGCCGTCTGGGGATGGAACGCGCTCTTCCCCGACCCCGCCGACGAGTCGGACTCCCCCGCGGTCGCGGCGCCGACCTGCACCCCGACCACCGTCGAGGGCCGGCGCATCCGCACCCGCGAGATCACGGTGAGCGTCTACAACGCCGGCAACCGCGCGGGCCAGGCCGGGCGGGTGCTGGCGGCGCTGGAGGACCGCGGGTTCCGGGCGGGCGCGATCGGCAACGCTCCCGAGGGCGTCGAGGTGGCCCGCGCGCAGGTGTGGGCGGCCAGCGAGGACGACCCCGCCGCGCAGCTGTTGGCGCGCCACCTGGGCCGGCGTACGCCCGTCGTGGCCGGCGAGCGGCTCGGTCCGGGCCTGACCGTGATGGTCGGCAACAACTGGAACAAGCTCGCCCGCGCCCCGCGGGCGATCCGGGTGGAGCCCGACGAGGAGACCTGCGGGTGACCGGTTCCTGGAATGAGAACTTGTTCTAGTTCTCCTCCCGGTCGTACGCTCCGCCCATGCCTGAGAGCCCTGTCGCACCCGGGTGTGCGATCCCCGAGACCGTCCCGCTGTCCAGCGTCGAGGCGTTCTCGGACGAGGTCGACGTGCTCGTCGTCGGCTTCGGCATCGCCGGCGGGTGCGCCGCGGCACAGGCCGCCGAGGCGGGTGCCGACGTGCTCGTCCTCGAGCGCGCGGCGGTCGCCGGGGGCACCACCGCGATGGCCGGAGGGCACTTCTATCTCGGCGGGGGCACGCCGGTGCAGGTCGCGACCGGGCACGCGGACTCCCCCGAGGAGATGGCGAAGTACCTCACCGCCGTCTCCCGGGACCCCGAGCCCGACAAGATCCGCGCCTACTGCCACGACTCGGTCGAGCACTTCGGGTGGCTGGAGCGCCTCGGCTTCGAGTTCGAGCGCAGCTACTACCCCGAGAAGGCGGTGATCCAGCCCGGCACCGAGGGGCTGATGTTCACCGGCAACGAGAAGGTGTGGCCCTACCGCGAGCAGGCGGTGCCCGCGCCCCGCGGCCACAAGGTGCCCGTGCCCGGCGACACCGAGGGCGCGGCGATGGTGATCGACCTGCTGGTCAAGCGCTGCGGCGACCTGGGCGCCGAGATCCGCTACGAGACCGGCGCGGTCGCCCTGGTCGTCGACGACTCCCCGGGGGGCGACGGCGCGGTGGTCGGCGTGCGCTGGAAGCGGTTCCAGGAGACCGGCTACATCCGCGCCGGCGCGGTCGTGCTGGCCGCGGGCGGGTTCGTGATGAACCCCGACATGGTCGCCGCGCACACCCCGCAGCTCGCGGAGAAGCCGTTCACCCTGGGCTCGACGTACGACGACGGGCTGGGCATCCGGCTGGGGCAGTCGGTCGGCGGCGCCACCCGGCACATGGACCAGGCGTTCGTCACGGTCGCCTTCTATCCGCCCAGCTCGCTGCTCAAGGGCATCGTGGTCAACAACCGCGGCGAGCGGTTCGTGGCCGAGGACTCCTACCACTCCCGCACGTCCGGGTTCGTGCTCGAGCAGCCCGACGCCGCGGCGTACCTCATCGTCGACTCCGAGCACATCGAGCACCCGAAGTTCCCCCTGACGCCGTTCATCGACGGCTGGGAGACGGTCGCGGAGATGGAGGAGGGCCTCGGGCTGCCCGCCGGCTCGCTGCAGCGGACCCTCGACCGCTACAACGAGCACGCCGCCCGCGGCGAGGACCCCGACTTCCACAAGCACCCCGACTGGCTCGCACCGCAGGACACCGGCCCCTGGGGCGCCTTCGACCTCTCGCTGGGCAAGGCGTTCTACGCCGGGTTCACCATCGGCGGGCTGGCGGTCACCGTCGACGGGCAGGTGCGCCGCGAGGACGACTCGCTCGTGCCGGGGTTGTACGCCGCCGGGTCGTGCGCGTCGAACCTCGCCCAGGACGCCCAGGGCTACGCCTCGGGCACGCAGCTCGGCGAGGGCTCCTACTTCGGGCGGCGCGCCGGTGCCGCGGCGGCGGCTCGGCGCCCGGGCTGAGCGGCGCGACGCGGGCGCGTGGGGCACAGTGACCCCATGACCACCGGCTCCCCCAGCAGCGCGGACGTCCGCCGGTTCGCGGCGGCCAGCCGCGCGGACGTCCCCCCGTTCCACGTCATGGACCTGCTCGCCGCGGCCGGCGAGCGCGGCCGCACGCACGGCGATGTGCTCAACCTGGTCGCGGGGCAGCCGTCCACGCCGGCGCCCGCTCCGGTACGGGCGGCCGCGAAGCGCGCGCTGGACGAGTCGCTGCTCGGCTACACCGTCGCCACCGGGATCCCGGAGCTGCGCGAGGCGATCGCCGCCCACCACCGGCGCACCTACGGCATCGAGGTCTCCCCCGACGAGGTGGTGGTGACCACCGGTTCCTCCGGCGGCTTCCTGCTCGCGTTCCTCGCCGCGTTCGAGGTCGGCGCACGCGTCGGCATCGCCCGCCCCGGCTACCCGTGCTACCGCAACGTGCTGACCGCACTCGGGTGCGAGGTGGTCGAGCTCGACTGCGGACCCGAGACCCGGTTCCAGCCGACCGTCGCCCAGCTGGAGGACCTCGACCGACCGCTCGACGGCCTGGTCGTGGCGAGCCCGGCCAACCCGACCGGCACCATGCTCCGCCCCGAGGAGCTCGCCGATCTCGCCCGGTGGTGCGAGACCAACGGCGTACGCCTGATCAGCGACGAGATCTACCACGGCATCGAGTACGCCGAGACGCCCGCGAGCGCGGCGACCGGTCCGGCCCGGGCGTCGGCCTGGCAGACCTCGCGCACCGGGGTGGTGTTCTGCTCGTTCTCGAAGTACTTCTCCATGACCGGCTGGCGCATCGGATGGATGCTCGTGCCCGAGGATCTGCGCCGCCCGGTCGACGTGCTCACCGGCAACTTCACGATCTGCCCGCCGGTGCTGTCGCAGTACGCCGCGCTCGCCGCCTTCGAGGAGGCCTCCTACGCCGAGTGCGACGGCCACGTCGCCCGCTACGCCGCCAACCGCGCCCTGCTGCTCGAGGGTCTGCCGCGGCTCGGCATCGACCGGCTCGCCCCGGCCGACGGCGCGTTCTACGTCTACGCCGACATCGGGCACCTGACCGACGACTCGATGGCGTGGTGTCGCCGCCTGCTCGCCGAGACCGGGGTCGCGACCGCGCCGGGCATCGACTTCGACACCGCGGTCGGCAACCGGTTCGTCCGGATGTCGTTCGCCGGCAGCGCCGAGGAGATCACCGCCGCGCTCGACCGGCTCGACGGCTGGTGACCCCCGCGCCGCGATGTCATACGCCTGTGGAGCAATTGCGCCGAAAACGCATGACGTCCCGCGCCGGACCGCGATACTTCCCGGGTGAAGCGCATCCTCGCCGCCCTCGCCCTCGTCGTGAGCGGGCTGGCGACCGCCCCCGCCTCCGCCGCACCCGGGGAGTACGAGCAGTACGACCGGGAGTACAGGTTCGGCACCATCGGGTTGGACCACACCGTCTACGACGACGTGTCCCACTTCCTCACCCTCGAGTTCTCCCATCCCGACCGGGAGCACCCGCTGCCGTTCCACAGCGTCGTACGCGGCCGCCTGATCGACTGCCGGGGCCGGGTGGCCCACCGGGCCTACGGCTCGATGGTCTCCGTGAAGGTCGGCAAGCAGCCCTGGCGCTCCGACGCGGAGCTGTCGTTGAACCTGCCGCGCAAGGGTGGCCCCTTCGCCCGTTGGGAGGTCTCCCTGCGCAGCAAGGGCCGCAAGACCCTGCGATGGACCATCACCGACGGCGGCTCGGCGTTCCGGTTGGGCTGCAACGGCGGGTACCGGCGGCACAAGGGGATGTTCTGGGCGCCCCAGTACGCCCCGAGGCGCCCGCTGAACGCGGCGTTCAAGAAGAAGCCCGCCCGGGTGATCGCGACCCGCGTGAAGTCGTTCGGTCGCGTCCGCGGCGCGGCGAAGGTCGGCTCCCGGCTCCGGGTGACCGGCGCCCGGGATGTGCGGGGGCGCGCGTCGTGCGGCGCCTCGATGACGATCACCTGGCCGGGCAAGCCCGCGGTCGAACCGACCCTGGAGGGCACCACGTGCGACGCGGGCGTGCT
>JAJUGK010000112.1 GCA_029268205.1 Nocardioidaceae bacterium | reverse complement strand
TCCTGGCCGGCCGCCGCCGCGACGGCGGCGTCACAGGCCTCGGCGGTCTGCGCAGCCTCCCGGCGGACCCGTGGACCCGCCTCCGCCAACGGCCGCAGCGCGGCGTCGGCGCGCGCGAGGGCCGCCCGGTCGTCGAGGAGGCTGTCGTCGAACATGGCGGCTCCGGGATCAGCCCGGTCGGCGCGCTTCGTCGACCAGCAGCACCGGGATCCGGTCGCGGACCGGGTAGGCGAGGCCGCAGGCGGTGCAGACCAGCTCCGAGGCGTCCACGTCGACCGCGAGGCTGCCGTGGCAGTCGGGGCAGGCGATCAGCTCGAGCAGCAGCGGGTCCAGACCGAGGTCACCGGCAGGAGCGGCGGGATCGTTGGCGGGCATGACTGCCATTGTGCGGCATCAGCCGCGGATCACCGCGAGGACCTCGTCGCGGACGCGCGCCATCGTGGCCCCGTCGGCGCCCTCGGCGTTGAGCCGCAGCAACGGCTCGGTGTTGGAGGCGCGCACGTTGAACCACCAGTCGGCGTGGGTGACGGTCAGGCCGTCGAGCTCGTCGACCTCGACCCCGTCGGCCGCGGCGTACTGCTCCCGCAACCGCGCGAGCACCGCGTCCTGGTCGTCGACCCGGGAGTTGATCTCGCCCGAGGAGACGTAGCGGGAGTACTCCGCGAGCAGCTCGCTCAGCGGCCGGTCCTGCTCGGCCAGCGCTGCCAGTGCGTGCAGCGCCGCGAGCATGCCCGAGTCAGCGCGCCAGAAGTCGCGGAAGTAGAAGTGGCCGGAGTGCTCGCCACCGAAGACGGCGCCGGTCTCGGCCATCGTGGCCTTGATGAAGGAGTGCCCCACCCGAGTACGCACCGGGGTGCCGCCCCGCTCGGTGACGATCGCCGGCACCGCCCGGGAGGTGATCAGGTTGTGGATGATCGTCGCGCCCGGCTCCTTGGCCAGCTCGCGGGCCGCGATCAGGGCCGTCAGCACCGAGGGGTTGACCAGCTCGCCCCGCTCGTCGACGAGGAAGCACCGGTCGGCGTCGCCGTCGAAGGCCAGCCCGATGTCGGCTCCCTCGGCACGTACGCGGGCCTGCAGGTCGACCAGCGTGGTGGCATCGATCGGGTTCGCCTCGTGGTTCGGGAAGGTGCCGTCGAGCTCGAAGTACATCGGCACGATCTCGAGGTCGAGCGGCTCGAGCACCGCAGGCGCGGTGTGGCCGGCCATGCCGTTGCCGGCATCGACGACGACCTTCAGCCGTCGCCCGCTCACCGGCGCGAGGCTGCGCAGGTGCGCGGCGTAGTCGGCCAGCACGTCGCGCTCGGTGATCGTCCCGCGCTGCGCGGCGGTGGGGAGGTCGCCGGACGCCACCCGATCGCGGATCTCCATCAGGCCCGACTCCGCGCCGACCGGCACCGCGTGGGCGCGGCACATCTTGATGCCGTTGTATTGCGCCGGGTTGTGGCTCGCGGTGAACATCGCGCCGGGGTGCCCCAGCGCACCGGAGGCGTAGTAGAGCTGGTCGGTGGAGGCGAGTCCGACCAGCACGACGTCGGCTCCGGCGTCCGCGGCTCCGTCGGCGAACGCGGCCGCCATCGCCGGCGAGGAGGGCCGCATGTCGTGCCCCACCACCACCGTGGACGCCCCGGTGACCGGCACGAACGCTCCACCGACCGCGCGGGCGAGCTCCTCGTCGATCTGGTCCGGGACCGTGCCGCGGACGTCGTAGGCCTTGAAGATCGCGGCGAGGTTGGTGGCGTCGGTCGTGCGGTGGCTGGCGCTCATGGCGTCAGCGTAGGGCGCGGCGGGCTCAGTCGTCGGCCGGGTAGCGCAGGACCCGCAGGTGTCCGCGGCGGCCGACCTCCCGGCCGGTCTCGTTGCCGGGGTCGGCGACGTAGCCGCTCGGGACCTGGTCGGGCACCGGCCGCGCCGCCTCGCGCACCGCGTCGGCCAGCGCGAGCAGGTCGTCGCTGGAGGGGCCGGCCGCGTCGGGGTCGGGGGCCAGCCGCAGGACCTCCCAGCCCCGCGGCGCGCTCAGGCGCTCGCTGTGCGCCTCGCACAGGTCGTACGCGTGGGGCTCGGCGAAGGTCGCCAGCGGACCCAGCACGGCGGTCTGGTCGGCGTAGACATAGGTCAGCGTGGTGACCGCCGGGCGCGCGCACGCGGTCCGCGAACAACGACGGCTCGAACTCACGGCGCAGACGGTACCGCCTGCCGCCGACAGCACGTCGTAGGCTCGCGGTCGTGCCCTCTGAGCCCCGCATGGCGGCGTCCGGTCCGCGCCGCGGATCGGTCCGTGAACGCCGCGGCCGCGGACCGCGCGGACCCGCGTTCCTCCCCGGACCGTTGAGTCCCGCGGGGGTGCCCGCGGCCCGGTCGCGACGCGAGCAGTTCGATCGCACCGTGCTGTCGGTCGCCGCCGACCTCGAGCAGCGCTGGGGGCCCCACCTCGGGGGCGCCCAGCTCGCGGTCGAGGAGATCCCCTGGCTGCCCGATGACTGGTCCAGCGACGTCGTCCCGCTGGCCGCGGTGGCGCCGGCCACGGCCGGCACGCCGACACGGATCGTGCTGTTCCGCCGTCCGTTGGAGCACCGGGCCGAGAGCATTGCCGATCTGGCGGCGCTGGTCCACACCGTGCTGGTGGAGCAGATCGCCGAGCTGCTCGGCGTCCCGGTCGAGGACATCGACCCGCGCTACGACGAGGACTGAGTCAGCCAGGACCCACTCAGCCAGGACCCACTCAGCGCAGCACGGGGACGACCACGGGTGCCCGTCCGCGGGCCGCACCCGGGCGCAGTGGCAGCGTGGCGATCCCGGCCTCGCCGCGCAGGACGACCGCGCCGCGCACCCCGGTCCCGCCGTCGCGCACCACGACCATCCGGGTCCTGGGCGGCAACGGGACGGCGAGCATCGCGGCGGGAGGCACCTCGACCTCCCCCGTGGCCAGCGGACGCCCACCCGCGCCGTACGGCTCCACCACGACCGTGCGCGCCTCCCGGTCGCTGGAGAGCTGGAGGGTCGCCTCGGACCCGGCGGGCAGCACGGCACCGGAGGCCGGGCCGGCGGACCGCACCGGACCCGCGTAGCTCAGGTCGGCACCGACCCGGGAGCGCACCACGGCCGTCACGGGGGCGTCCGTGCGCACCCGCACGGCCGCCCCGGTCCGTCCCACGGCGTCGGTCAGGTCGAGCGAGACGGTGCCGCCGGGAGGGACCCGCAGCTCCCCCGGGTCCTCGGGGACGAAGGTGCCGTCGGGGCCCTGGATCTCGACGGTGCCCAGGGTCTCGAACTCCGTGGGGTTGGCGACGACCAGGACGTGGGAGTCTGCCCGCCGCGGCAGCCCGCCGAGCACGACCCGGCGGCGCGGGGTGCCCTGCGAGGGCACCAGGTCGGTGGCGGGCCGGCCCGTGCCGAGGATGCCGACCCGGTCGGTGACGAAGGCGGCGACCCGGCCGCGGCTGGTGCGGACCTCGAGCGCCATCTCGCCGATGGCAGGGGCCGCCTCGGCCAGGTCGATCCGTACCCGCTCCCCCGGCGGCACGCTGACCTCGCGCAGGTCGACGGTCTCGACCGGCCCCTCGGGTCCGAGCACCCGCATCCGGACCACGGCGGGGCCGCTCTCGGGGTTGACCAGCTCCAACGACGCGGCGTGATCGACCTCGGCTCCCAGCCCGGTGAACCACGCCCGCGACCCGGCGACGACGCACGGGCCGGCCCCGGCGCGCGGCCGCGGGCTGCTGACGGTGGCCGCCAGGTCGCCGGTGGCCGGCTGGGTGGTCACCACCGGCAGGGTCGTCCCCAGCTCGGCGCCGTCGAGGTCGAGGACCCCGTCGCCGCTGGCAGCGGTCGCGGCGGCCGTCGGCCCACCGATGCGCAGCGTGCCGCCGGCGCCGTCGGTGCTCGTCGTCAGGGGCAGGATCGCGGCGGAGACCAGCCCCCGCTCGCCCGGATCGGGACAGACGACACTCGCGCGTGGCACCGGCGACGCAGCGGCGGCCGTGCGGTCGGGTACGACCGACGGCGCGTCGGCGGTCGCCCAGGTGCCGAGGCCGACCGCGAGCAGCCCGACGACCGCGACGAGCGCACCCCGTGTCCGCCGGTCGCGCCGACCCGGTCGCTGATCGCTCATCGGCGACCACCTGCTTCTGCGGGTTCGCGTCGCCCCGGCGCGGCCAGGACGACCACGGCGAGGAGGGCCACCGCCTGCCCGGCGAGCAGCCAGGGCAGGCGCTGGTGGTCGGCGACCGGTCGGGTGCCGCTGCCCGCCCCCTCGAGCTGCCAGGCGCCCGCGCGCCGCTGCGGCGCGGAGGAGGGGGCCAACCCGCTGGTCGCGTCGAGCGTGGCGACGATGCGCGGGGAGGCCGGGGGCGCGGCGTACACGTAGCCCACGCCGGCGTCGACCAGGTCGCCGACCGCGTCGTCGCCGCCCTCGGTGAGCAGGGTCGTCACCGCGCGGGCGGTGGCGTCGTCGTACGGCGTGGCCAGCGCGGCCGACTCGAGCCCGAGCAACACGCCCGGGCCACGTCGCACGCTCCACCCGAGGTCGACGCCGTTGGCGGGGGCGGGGCTCAGCACGAGCACGTCGTGGCCCTCCTGCGCCTGCGAGATCTGGGTCATGTAGGTGGGGACGGGGTCGGCCGCCGCCCGGTCGAGCCCGTCGGTGCCGGCGCCCGAGAGCCACCACAACCCCGCAGCGGCCGGGCTCGCCACCGCCGCCGCCGCGACCAGAGCCGCCAGCGGCTGGCGCCAGCCGAACGCCGCGCCGGTGATGCGCCGCAGCAGACCGTCGGCACCGAGCGCCGCCGCACAGATCAGTGCCGCCTGCGCGACCAGCACCGGGTAGGCGGGGGCAGGTACGAGCGTCTCGCCGGTGCCCGGCACCGTGACCTCGATACGGGTCAGCGCGGCGGCCACCAGCAGCGCCAGGCCCGCGAACGCCCAGCACCAGGCGACGTACACCCGGGTGTCGGCGCGCAGCAGGACGACGACGGCGGCGATCAGCACACCCAGCCCCCACCACGCCGGCGCGCCGTCGGCGACCCGGGCGGTGAGGACCTCGATCGGCTCCCACCCCAGGTGGGCGACCGGGAGGCCGGCATCGAGCAGCAGGAGTCCCGGCGCCTCCCCCAACCGCGTGACGACCCACGGCAGCAGCAGGAGCGGGGTGGCGAGCACCGGCACGAGCACCGGCAGCACGGCCCGCGGCGCGCGCGCCCGCAGTCCGAGGAGGAGGGCGACGACCGCCGCGCCCAGGGCGAGCAGCCAGGTCGACGGCGCGAACGCGGTGCTCAGCGCCAACCACGCCGTCACCCGCCACACGGCGCGCCGGCGCTGCTCGGGCGCTGCGAACGGGAGCATCCCGAGGGCGCTGCGGGCCAGCAGCGGCAGCACGACCGCTGCCACCAGGACGCCGAACCGTCCGGTGCCCACGAGCCCGGACGCGCCGACGGTGAGGCCGTAGGCGAGAGCGCCCCACCAGGCGGGAACCGGCCCGAGGAGCTGGCGGAAGAACCGCAGCGCCGCGAAGGTCGCCAGCGGCACGACCAGGACCAGGACGAGCCGGACGAGCAGATCGGGGTCGCCGAGCAGGAGGGTGGCCGCGGCCGCGGCCGGGAGCAGCCACGCCCCGACCGGCGTGCTCACCACGGCCTCCCACCAGACGCCGACACCGTCGGGTGCCGGCAGCAGCGCTCCCCCCGAGACGGTGCTGCCGGCGAGGGCGCCGCCGAGCAGGTCGCGTCCGGCGACGGCGGACGCGGCGATCAGGGCGAGTCCGAGCACGATCCCCCACGCCCAGGTGCGCTCCCGGGACCGGCGGGCGAGCCCCTCCCGCGCGAGGTGCCACAGTTCGGAGACGAGGTCGCCGACCGCGTCGAGACCCCGGCGGTAGGGCAGCCACGGTGAGGGCAGCAGGTGCCGGACCTCCCGCGCCGGGACGCGCCGGGTCGCCCGCCTGCGCCGGCGAGCGGCCAGGACGCGCCAGGGGCGCAGTGCGATCCCGAGGGCGGCCGCGGCCTCATCGAGGGCCTCGCCCGGCGCGCGCACCAGGAGCAGCCCGAGCGCCCGCAGCAGGGTCCCGAGCACGAGCCGGACCAGCACGAAGGGCACGGCCGGGCCCGCACAGTTGGCCAGCACGACCATCAGTTGGCCCGCGCGCTCGGCGCGGCGCGGTCGCACCACCCCGGAGCGTTGGCCGCGATGGGCGGCCTCGGCGTGGAAGACGACCGCGTCGGGCACCGCGAGGGTGGTCCGTCCGGCGCGGGCGGCGCGCCACCCGAGATCGAGGTCGGTGCCGAAGACCGGCAGGGCCGGGTCGGGGCCGATCTCCTCCAGCACCGCGCGTCGCACGAGGAGCCCGGCGGTGTTGCCGGCGAGCACCGCACGGACCCGGTCGTGCTGGCCCTGGTCGTACTCGCCCCGCTCGAGCCCCGTCTCCCGCTTGGCCGTGCCGCTGAGGGTCACCCCGACCTCGAGCAGCCGGCGCCGGGAGGGCCACTCGCGCAGCTTCGGCGTGAGCAGGTCCGCGTCGGGGTGCCGCTGCGCCGCGGCGAGCAGCGCCGCGAGCGCGTCGGGGGCCGGGGCGCTGTCGTCGTGCAGCAGCCAGATCCAGTCGTCCTCGGGCGAGGCGGACGGGGGCAGCGTGTCGAGCGCGGCGCGGACCGCTGCGGCGTACGGCTCCTCGCGGCCGAGGGAGAGCACCCGGGCATCGGGGTCGCCGTCGAGGGCGTCGTGCAGGAGCCGGGGCGAGGAGTCGGTGCTCCCGGTGTCGACCGCACACACGGCGTCGGGTCGTCGGGTCTGGCGAGCGAGCGCCTCGAGGACCCGGGGCAGCCATCGCTCGCCGTCGTGGCTGACGAGCACGGCGGTGACGGTCACGGGGAGCCACCCTAGAGCCCCCGCTGAACCGTCCCGTCAGCCGCTCAGACGGCGCGCTTCTTCAGCTTCCTCCGCTCCCGCTCGGACAGTCCGCCCCAGATGCCGAACCGTTCGTCGTTCTGCAGGGCGTACTCGAGACACTCATCACGCACCTCGCACGTCAGGCAGACCCTCTTGGCCTCCCGCGTGGAGCCGCCCTTCTCCGGAAAGAACGCCTCGGGGTCGGTCTGCGCGCACAGGGCGCGCTCCTGCCATCCCAACTCCTCGGCGTCCCCGTCGAGCACGTACAGCTCTCGCACGGTCATCGCCCCTTCGACCCATGAGACCCTTGCGGGCCCCCATCGTGTGTCCTCCCCCCTTGGAAGGACATGGATGAAATTACATGCCTGTCAATGCGACTGAGTCAAGCCCGCGTCTGGTATTGGCCCGACGTCGCGACGCCGATGCGCGCCTGATAGACCGATACCGACCGGTTTCCGCCACCCGACCGAGGAGCGCCCTGTGGCCGCTGCCGCCTCCCCCACCCGCGTGACCGTGCTCTCCGGCGGCGTCGGGGGCGCCCGGTTCCTGCAGGGCCTGCTGCACTGGTCGGCGCAGCGCGTCGCCGCCGGCGGGGGTCCGGTCGAGGTGAGTGTCGTGGCCAACACCGGCGACGACATGTGGGTGCACGGGCTCAAGGTGTGCCCCGATCTCGACACGGTGATGTACACCCTCGGCGGCGGCATCGACACCGAGCGCGGCTGGGGCCGCACCGACGAGACCTGGCACGCCGTCGAGGAGCTGAAGGCCTACGGGGTGGAGCCGACGTGGTTCGGGCTCGGCGACCGCGACCTGGCGACCCACCTCGTCCGCACCCAGATGCTCGAGGCGGGCTATCCCCTCTCGGCGGTCACCGAGGCCCTGTGCCGACGGTGGCAGCCCGGCGTCCGGTTGCTGCCGATGACCGACGACCGGGTCGAGACCCACGTCGCGATCCCGGACGCGGAGGCCCCGTCGGGGCAGCGCGTCGTCCACTTCCAGGAGTACTGGATCCGGCTGCGGGCCGAGGTGCCCGCCCTCGCCGTCGTCCCGGTCGGTATCGACGGGGCCACCCCCGCCCCGGGCGTCGTCGAGGCGATCGAGACCGCCGACCTCGTGCTGCTGCCGCCCTCCAACCCGATCGTCTCGGTCGGGACGATCCTGGGGGTCCCGGGCATCGACGAGGCGGTCCGCCGTACGCCTGCGCCGGTCGTGGGGCTCTCCCCCATCGTCGCGGGCCGCCACGTCCGCGGGATGGCCCAACAACTGCTGGAGTCCCGCGGGATCGAGGTGTCGGCCGCGGGCGTGGGCCTGCATTACGGCGCCCGCCCGACCGGCTTCCTCGACGGGTGGCTCGTGGACGAGAGCGACGCCGGCCAGGTGGTCGCGCTCGAGGAGGGCGGCATCCGGGCCCGGGCCGTACCGCTGATGATGACCGATCCGGACGCCACCGCCGCGATGGTGCGGGCCGCGGTGGACCTGGCTGGGTCGACGCGCTGAGCACGCGGGAGGATGGGACGGTGCCACTCCCTGTTCCCCCCGCCCGCCTGACCGCGATCGCCCTCGAGGGCGTACCCGAGGTCGGCCCCGGCGACGATCTCGCCGACCTGTTCCTGACCGCCCTCGCCGCGAACGGCGAGCGCCTCCACGACGACGACGTCGTGCTCGTGACCAGCAAGGTCGTCTCGAAGGCCGAGGACCGCCTGCGCACCGGCGACCGGGACGCGGCCCTCGCCGGCGAGACCACCCGGGTGGTGGCCCGGCGCGGACCGACCACGATCGTGCGGACGCGCCACGGGCTCGTGCTCGCCGGTGCCGGCATCGACAACTCCAACACCGCGGCGGGCAGCGTGCTCCTGCTGCCGGTCGCTCCTGACGCCTCCGCACGGGTGCTGCGGGCCGCGCTGATCGAGCGCACCGGGCGGCGGGTCGCCGTCGTGGTCACCGACACCGCCGGACGCGCCTGGCGGCACGGGCAGACCGACATCGCGATCGGGATGGCCGGCCTGGCGCCGTACGACGACCACGCCGGCCTCACCGACGCCCACGGCAACACGCTGGCCGTCACGGCGCCGGCGGTGCCCGACGAGCTCGCCGCCCTCGGCGACCTGGTCAAGGGCAAGCTCGGCGGTCGGCCGTTCGCCCTGGTCCGCGGGCTCGCCGGCCGGGTCCTGCCCGTCGACGACGACGGCCCCGGCGCCCGGGCGCTCGTGCGCGAGCCCGACCAGGACCTCTTCGGGTACGGCGCCCGCGACGCCGTGCGGGCGGCGGTCAGCCGCGAGACGGACCTGATCGGGTACGGCGCCCCCGTGGCCGCCGACGACCTCCCGGCCGCGCTCACCGACCCGCTGACCGACCTCGCCGCTCGGCTCCTCCCGCACGACGCGCCCTGGCGGGTGCGGTGGCTGGAGCCCGGGGCCCGGCTGCGGCTGGAGCCCGGCGATGCGCTCGGGGGCACCGAGGCGTTCCTCGCCGGTCAGCTCGCCGGCGCGCTCGACGCGTGGACGCGCGCGTGCGGCTGGCTCC
>JAJUGK010000111.1 GCA_029268205.1 Nocardioidaceae bacterium | reverse complement strand
GCTCGCCGCCGCGCGCGGCGCGCTCGCGGCGGCGGGGATCGCGGCCGTCGTCCCCGACGACCCGTCGGTGGTCGATCCGCGACGCCGGCTCGTGCTCGCGTGGGTGCTGCGGGAGGCGGTCACCAACGTCGTCCGCCACAGCAACGCCTCGCGGTGCGTCGTGGAGCTGCTCGGCGACCGGTTGGTGGTCACCGACGACGGCCACGGTCGGGGCGACGCGCCGGTGGGCCACGGTCTGCGGGGCATCGAGGAGCGGGTCCGGGCCGCGGGCGGCACACTGACGGTCGAGGACGTGCCCGCCGGGGGCACGCGGCTGGAGGTGTGCTGGACGTGAGCGGGATCCGGGTCCTGCTGGCCGACGACCAGGCCCTCGTCCGCGGTGCCCTGGCGGCCCTGCTGACGCTGGAGGGCGACCTCGACGTTGTCGCCGAGGTCGGCCGCGCCGACGAGGTGGTCGAGGCGGCACGGACCCACCGGGCCGAGGTGTGCCTGCTCGACATCGAGATGCCCGGCAGCAGCCGGATCCCCGACGGCATCGCTGCCGCCGCCGCGATCGGCGCAGAGCTCCCCGGGGTGCGCTCGCTCGTCGTGACGACCTTCGGCCGGCCGGGCTACCTGCGCCGCGCGCTCGAGGCCGGCGCGTCGGGCTTCGTCGTCAAGGACACCCCGGCGGCCGAGCTCGCGGACGCCGTACGCCGGGTGCACCAGGGTCTGCGGGTGCTCGACCCGACGCTCGCGGCGGAGTCGATCGCCGGCGGATCCAGCCCGCTGACCGACCGCGAGGTGGAGGTGCTGCGGGTCGCGCTGACCGGGAGTCCGGTGGGCGTCATCGCCGACCGGGTCCATCTCTCCCCGGGCACGGTGCGCAACTACCTGTCCTCGGCGATCGGCAAGACCGGCACGAGCAACCGGATCGAGGCCGCCCGGGTGGCCCGGGACCGCGGGTGGATCTGAGGCTCCGCACCAGAGCGGCGTCTGCCAGACTGCGCCTGTGACCGTCCACGCCATCACCGTCCTGGGCCACGACCGCCCCGGGATCATCGCCGAGACCACCCGCGCCCTGGCGGGCCTGGGTCTCAACATCGAGGACTCGACGATGACCCTGCTGCGCGGACACTTCGCGATGATGCTGCTCTGCGACGGCGAGACCGCGCAGGCCGACATCGCCGCCGCGCTCGCCCCGCTGGAGGCCGACGGGACCCTCACCGTCGAGGTGCGCGCGGTCCCGGCGGAGGAGTCCGCGCCGGCCGCCGGACCGTCGTACGTGCTCACCGTCCACGGTGGCGACCGGCCCGGCATCGTCTCCTCGGTCGTCAGCGAGGTCGCTGCGGTCGGCGGCAACATCACCGACCTGACCACCCGGTTGGCCGGCGAGCTCTACCTGCTCGTCGCCGAGGTCGACCTGCCGGTGGGCGTCGACGCCGACGAGGTCGGCGCGTCGCTGCGGCGGGTCGCCGGCGAGCTCGGCGTCGAGGTCTCGCTGCGCGCGGTGGAGAGCGACGAGCTGTGAGCCCCGAGCCCCAGCCGGTCGACGACCTCGTCGGCCGGTGGTCCGAGAGCGACCTCCCGGTCGAGGGTCGCGTCCTGCCCGTCGTCACCGCGCCGGCATCGGTGCTGTCGACGGTCGGCGCCCGGGTCGACCCCGCCGACCCCGCGATCGTGCAGCTCGCCGCCGACCTGGTCGCGACGATGCGGGTCTCACCCGGCTGCGTCGGCCTGGCCGCTCCCCAGGTGGGGGAGAGCGTGCAGGTCTTCTGCGTCGATGTGTCGGCGCACCCCAAGACCCGCAGCCATCACGGCACCTTCGTGCTGTGCAACGCCGAGGTCGTCTCCTCCTCACGCAACGAGAAGGCGCGCGAGGGGTGCATGAGCGTCCCCGACTTCACCGGCGACGTGAAGCGCGCGACCCGGTTGACCGTCACCGGTCAGCTCCCCGCGACGGGCGAGCAGGTGACCATCGAGGCGGAGGCGTTCGAGGCCCGCGCCCTGCAGCACGAGATCGACCACTGCCAGGGCCTGCTCTTCCTCGACCGGGCCGCGGGTGCGCACGCGATCCACCCGCGCAAGACTTATCTCTAGCCAGCCCCCGTAGCCCAATGGCAGAGGCAGGAGCCTTAAAAGCTCTTCAGTGTCGGTTCGAGTCCGACCGGGGGTACGCCACGCGACCGCCGAGCCTGGTGTACTGACGACCATGCGGGTTCCGGGGGTGCAGGTCCTGGCGTGGGCCGGCGACTGCGAACGAGCGGTCGTCTGCGTCGTCCCGCACGGCCCGGTCGATGCCCACCGCCATGGGGTGCCCTGGCGGCGGATCGAGGTCGAGCACCGGTGTCAGGACGGGACCGCCTATGTGGTGACCGTGAACGCTGACGTGGCCCACCTGGCGATGAACCCGCCGCATCTGCCGATCGTGGAGTCCGCGGACGATGGTGGTCGTGCGGAAGCGAGGTCATCGGCGCTGGTCGGGTTGCGTAACCTGGTCGGGGCGTCGGGAGGGGACGACATCGCGGAGATCGACGCGGAGCTGGACAGGCCCACGACCGACGTGCGCACGTGGCGAACCGTGCGCGTCGACGTCGAGGGCTTCGAGGATGCAGCGTTCCGGGCCCTGCTCGTGGGTCCCCACACGTGGTGTGCGTACGGGGAGGTCGCCGGGACCTGGGCGGCGATCTACGGCCAGGGGGTCTCGATCGACGACCTCGCGCTGACGGTGACCTCAACGATGTCGTTGGGTGTCACCCACTGACACCTCACGACATCGTTGAGCCGTCCGGTCAGGCGCGGGTGCGGGCGAGCGCGACCTCGGCGAGCAGGGGTACGCCGTCGGTCAGCGTGGGGGCGAACGCGTCGCCCGGCCGCTCGCCAGCGAGCCAGCGGGTGTGCATCGCCTCGAGGAAGATGCAGGCCTTCCACAGCGCGAGCACCTCGTACCACCGCAGGTCGCCCAGGTCGAGGCCGGTGGCTGCGGCGTAGCGCTTGGCGATGTCGTCGGTGCCGGGGTAGCCCGGCTGCCGCGTCACCGGGGTGAGCTCCATCGGCGTCGACACCGAGTCCGGGCTGGCGTAGGTGGCCAGCAGGTAGCCGACGTCGGCCAGCGGGTCGCCGAGGGTGGCCATCTCCCAGTCGAGGATCGCGCGCACGCGCGCCGGCGCCTCGGCGGCGTACATCAGGTTGCCGATGCGGAAGTCACCGTGCACGACGGCGTGCCGCTGCGTGGTGGGCAGGTGCTCGGCCAGCCAGTCACCGAGCTCATGGATGCCGGCGACCTCGCGCTGGGAGTTGACCGACCACAGGCCGCGGAACCGCTCGACCTGACGGCCGAGATAGCCCTCCGGCCGGCCGAGGCCGGCGACGTCGGGTGCCGTCACGTCGACGGCGTGCAGGGCGACCAGCGCGTCGACGGCCGCCTCGACCGTCGTACGCCGGCCCGCCTCGTCGGCCAGGTGCGCGGGCACCTCGTCGGTGATGACGATCCCGTCGAGCCAGGCGGAGACGTAGAACGGCACGCCGATGCGCGCGGCGTCCTCCTCGACGGCGAGGATCTGCGGCACCGGTACGCCGTGGGCGGCCAGCGTCCGCTGGATCCGCGCCTCCCGCACCATGTCGTGCGTGGACCTCGGCAGCGGCGGGCGCGGACCGCGGCGGAGCACGACCGCGACATCGTCGCGCTCGACCCGGTAGGTGAGGTTGGAGTGACCCTCGCCGACGCGGCTGGCGCGCACGGGCCCCGAACCGATGCCGTGCTCGTCGAGGAACGCGGTGATCGCCGGGACCGGGAAGAGGTCGTCGCTCACGCGCCGGCTCCCGTGTCCGCCCCGGGCTCGGGGTGGCGGGTCGGCGTCGCCAGGAACGGCGCGCCGGCCTCGACCTCGCGACGGCGGGCCGAGGAGGCCCGGCGGGAGATCGCCCACAGGTGGGTCTCGGTGGAGCCGTCGTAGATCCGGAACGGCCGCACCTCGGCGAGGTACTGCGCCAACGGCAGGCCGTCGCTCACCCCGTCGCCACCGCAGATCTGCACGCTGCGGTCGATGACCCGGTAGATCGCCTCCGAGCAGTGGACCTTGGCGATCGACGACATCGCCGACCCCGCCTTGGGGTCGCTGACGAGCAACTGCGCGGTCTTGGTGATGATCGCGTCGGAGGTCTCGATGTCGATGACCGAGGCCGAGATCAGGCTCTGGGCGAGACCGAGGCGGTGCATCGGCTCCCCGAAGAGCTCCCGCTGCTCGGCGCGGTCGAGCGCGGTGTCGTGGGCGCGTCGGGCGAGCCCGAGCCAGCGCATGCAGTGGGTGAGGCGGGCGGGGCCGAGCCGCACCTGGGCGTACCGGAAGCCCTCGCCCGGCGTGCCCAGGACGGCCTCGTCGGGCACGAACACGTCCTCGAAGTGCAGGTGGGGGTGGCCGCCGTCGATGTAGCGGTCGACGGTGTGGATCGGGCTGCCGACGCGGATGCCGGGGGTGTCCATCGGGACCAGGAACATCGTGGCGCCAGCGGGGTGGTCCCCGGTCGCGTCGGTGCGGGCCATCGCGATGCAGTACGCGGCGCCAATCGCGCCACTGATGAACCGCTTCTCGCCGGTGATCACCCAACCGCCGTCCACCCGCGTCGCGGTCGTGGCGAGGGCCGAGGGGTCCGACCCGGCGCCCGGGTGCGGCTCGGTCATCCCGAAGCACGAGCGGACCTCCCCGCGCACCAGCGGATCGAGGAACCGCTCCTTCTGCTCCGGCGTCGCGATCTCGGCGAGCATGTGCATGTTGCCCTCGTCGGGCGCCATGCAGTTGAGGACGCTGGGCCCGATGGGGGAGTAGCCGGCCTCCTGGAAGATCGGCGACCAGTGCTCGAGCGGCACGCCGAGACCGCCGTGCTCGGCGCGGGCGTGCGGGGCGAACACCCCGGCGGCCTTCGCCTCCTCCTGCAGCGCGAGCCGGGTCTCCTCCGGCATCCGCTCACCCGGCGCGGGTTCGGCCGGCATCACGGTCTCGCGGACGAATGCCCGCACGCGGTCGCGCAGATCGACGAGCTCGGCGGGGAGCGGATGGGGGGACGGCGCTGCCATGGTGACCTCCAGAGACGACCGAGCGATCACTCGGTCGGGCTAGGATAGCAACGTGTCCGCCTCCTCCGCACCCCCGTCAGCACCGGCCCGGGACTGGCGCGCCTACGACCTGCGCGTCCTGCCGCCGATCGTCGATGCTGCGCGCGCGTGTTTCGTCGAGCGGGGGTACGACGGCACCAGCATCCGCCAGGTCGCCGAGCGCGCCGGGCTCTCGGTGCCCGGGCTCTACCACCACTACCGCTCCAAGCAGGCGCTGCTGGTGGCGATCCTCGAGGCGGCGATGGCCGACCTGTGGTGGCGCAGCGAGGCGGCGCTCGCCGAGGCCGGGGATGACCCGCTCGCGCGGATCGACGCGCTGGTGGAGTGCCTGGTCCTCTTCCACGCCCACGAGCGCGACCTGGCGTTCCTGGCCTGGAGCGAGCTGCGCAGCACCACGCCTGAGGTCCGTGACGAGCACGTGGCCCGGCGCGACCGGCAGCAGCGCCTGCTCGACGGCGCGGTGGAGGCAGGAGTCCGCGCGGGCGTGGTGGGGACGCCGTACCCGCGTGAGGCGAGCCGAGCGGTCGTCACGATGTGCACCGCGGTCGCGCAGTGGTACCGCGCCGGCGGACCGTTGACCCCGGCCGAGCTCGCG
The DNA here is from genome assembly GCA_029268205.1 of Nocardioidaceae bacterium. GTDB lineage: Bacteria > Actinomycetota > Actinomycetes > Propionibacteriales > Nocardioidaceae > Nocardioides_A. Next base: position 3,880 of record JAJUGK010000111.1, on the reverse strand, counting down.
GCGCGCTACCAGCAGATCGCCCGGGACGCGCTCGGGGTGGCCCGCGACTGACCCGTCGGCGCGACGGATCGGCCCGAAGATCCGGGAACACCGCGCACCGGCGGGGCGTTGACATCACAACCCCTCTAGGCTGGGACGACCGACCGCAAGGCCTCCAAGGAGAGACCACATGCAGAGCAACAACCCGATCTTCAACCGCGCCGAGGGCTTCCAGCGCGGCGGCGTGCAGTACGCCGCGCCGCAGAGCGACCCGTCGACCTGGTCGCTCGGCTCTCCCGACGACCCGCAGACCCCCGCCGACTACGGCTTCGTCACCGAGCCGGCCTCGCGGATGACGATCGACTCGGTCGTGCAGAAGACCGGCATGACCGTCGGCCTCGTCATCGTCGCGGCGCTGGCCACCTGGATCCTCACCCCTGAGATCACCGTCTCGGGCGAGGGCCTGGGCGCGATCGGTGGTGCCGTGATGCTGGGCGCCGGTCTGGCCTTCATCCTCTCGCTGGTCAACTCCTTCAAGCGGGTCATCAGCCCGGCGCTCGTGCTGGCCTTCGCGGTCGCCGAGGGCGTCGCGCTCGGCGCGCTGAGCAAGCTCTTCGACGCGCAGTTCGAGGGGAACATCGTCACCAACGCCGTGCTCGGCACGTTCGCCGCGTTCGCCGGCACCCTGGTGGCCTACAAGACCCTCAACATCCAGGTGGGCGACAAGTTCCGCCGCGGCGTCGTCGCCGCGATGTTCGGCATGGTCGGGCTCGGCCTCATGGAGATGGTGCTGCGCCTCTTCAACGCCGACATCGGCCTCTTCGGCTTCGGTCCGATGGGCCTGCTGTTCGCCGTCGCCGGTCTGGTGCTCGGCATCTTCATGCTGATCCTCGACTTCGACTTCGTCGAGCAGGGCATCGCCAACGGCCTGCCCGAGCGCGAGTCGTGGCGCGCCGCGTTCGCCATGACCGTCAGCCTGGTCTGGATCTACACCAACCTGCTGCGCATCCTGGCGATCTTCAGCCAGGACTGACCAGCACCCGGCCCGTGCGAAGGTCCCGCACCCTCCGAGGGTGCGGGGCCTTCGACGTCTCAGGCGAGTTCGTCCCGGTCCTGGCGCTCCTCGTCGACCTCGTCGCTCTCCTCCGGAGTCTCCGCGGCCCGGTCGGGGTAGCGGCGTCGGTGACGCAGCAGCGCCCAACGCCCGCGGGTGCCGCGCTCGTCGCCGCCGACCTCGGTGCCGCCGACCTCGGTGCCCGGGGTGCGGGCGGCCTCGACGGCGGCGTACGACACGGGCAGCACGCCTTCGCCGCGGTAGGCCTCCGGCTCCAGCTCCTCGTCGGGGATCACGCCGAGGGCGGCCAGCACCGACGGGAGCAGGACGGCCGCCGCCCGGGCGTACCCGGCGGCGGAGGGGTGGAACTGGTCGGGGCCGAAGAGGATCGCCGGCGCCGCGGCGAACTCCGGACCCAGGATCGAGCCGAACGACACCGTACGCCCGCCGGCCTCGACGACCGCGATCGTCTGCGCGGCGGCCAGCCGGCGCGACCAGAACCGGGCGATCTGCTTCAGCGGCGGCGGGATGGGCTCGACGGTGCCGAGGTCGGGACAGGTGCCGACGACGACCTCGACCCCGGCGGTGCGCAGCCGACGGACGGCGGCCTCGAGCAGCCGCACGGCCTGGGCCGGCAGCACGGTGTGGGTGACATCGTTGGCGCCGATCAGGATGACCGCGACGTCGGGCTCGATCGCCAGCGCCGCGTCGACCTGGCCGGCCAGGTCGGCGCTCTGCGCCCCGACCACGGCGAAGGACCGCAGGTAGACCCGGCGGTCCGCGCGCTCGGCCACGTTGGTCGCCAGGACGGCGCCCGGCGTCTCCTCGACGCACTCGACGCCGTAGCCGACCGCGCTGGAGTCGCCGAGCAGGGCGATCTTGACCGCCGGTCCGGGGCGACCCCGGCCGTACCAGCCGGTGGCGTCGGGCCCCGGGTCGTCCGCGTTGCCGATCGTCCGGCGTGCGAGTGCCGCCTCGATCTTGAGCAGGCCCAGGCTCGCCAGGCCCACCAGCGAGGCACCCCCGCCGCCGTACGCGGCAGCGGCTGCCAGTCTGCGTGCTGCTGCTGCCTTCCCCATGCCATCACGCTACCGACGTCGGCGTAGAGTCCCAGCGTGGACTACGTGAACTCCGTGCTGGATCTGGTCGGCAACACCCCTCTCGTGCGGTTGGACCGCTCGACCGACGGTGCGCCGGGCACGATCCTGGCGAAGGTCGAGTACCTCAATCCCGGCGGCTCGGTGAAGGACCGGATCGCGACCCGCATGATCGAGGCGGCCGAGGCCTCCGGTGAGCTCAAGCCGGGTGGCGTGATCGTCGAGCCGACCTCGGGCAACACCGGCGTCGGTCTGGCGATGGTGGCTCAGCAGAAGGGCTACCGCTGCATCTTCGTCTGCCCCGACAAGGTCAGCGAGGACAAGCGCAACGTGCTCAAGGCCTACGGCGCGGAGGTCGTGGTGTGCCCGACCGCGGTCGCCCCGGAGCACCCGGACTCCTACTACAACGTCTCCGACCGGCTGGTCCGCGAGACGCCGAACGCCTGGAAACCCGACCAGTACTCCAACCCGCACAACCCCCGCTCCCACTACGAGACCACGGGCCCCGAGATCTGGCGGCAGACCGAGGGCCGGATCACGCACTTCGTCACCGGTGTCGGCACCGGCGGCACGATCAGCGGCATCGGGCGCTACCTCAAGGAGCAGAACCCCGACGTCAAGATCATCGGTGCCGACCCGCACGGCTCGGTCTACTCCGGTGGCACCGGCCGGCCGTACCTCGTCGAGGGCGTGGGCGAGGACTTCTGGCCCACGACCTACGACAAGGAGATCGCCGACCGGATCATCGAGGTCTCCGACGGCGACTCGTTCGCCTTCACCCGGCGGCTGGCCAAGGAGGAGGCGCTGCTGGTCGGCGGCTCCGCGGGCATGGCCGCCTTCGCTGCCGTCCAGCTCGCCCACGAGTTGCAGGACCCCGACGCGGTGATCGTCGTGCTGCTGCCCGACTCCGGCCGCGGCTACCTGACCAAGGTCTTCAACGACGACTGGCTGGGACAGTACGGCTTCCTGCCGGGCGCCGACGGGGAGCAGTCGGTCGGCGAGGTGCTGCGCGCCAAGAAGGGGGACATCCCCGCCCTGGTGCACACCCACCCCAACGAGACCGTCGCCGAGGCGGTGCAGATCCTCGCGGAGTACGGCGTCTCGCAGATGCCCGTGGTCCGCGCCGAGCCGCCGATCATGGCCGCCGAGGTCGCCGGGTCGGTCTCCGAGCGCGCGCTGCTCGACGCCCTCTACGCCGGCACCGCCAAGCTGGCCGACGCGGTCGAGGACCACATGAGCCCCGCCCTGCCCACCATCGGTGCGACCGAGGCGATCTCCGAGGCGGTCGCCGCCCTCGGCTCCGCCGACGCGCTCCTGGTGCAGGAGGACGGGCGCCCGGTCGGGGTGCTGACCCGCCAGGACCTGCTCGGCTTCCTGGTCGGCTGAGAGCCCGGGCGGGCCTACCCGAGCCCGTCGAGGAGGGCGATCGTCCGCTCGGCCACCTGCCCGGCGATCGTCTCGTCGTACGCCGCCAGGCTGCTGTCGACGGTGAGGTGCGCCGCGCCCGGGTAGAGGTGCAGCTCACCCCCGGCCTCGGCGGCGAGGTCGTCGGGCATCGGCCGCTCCGCCCACGGGTCGTCGGCGCAGACGTGGACCTGCAGCGCGACCCCGGCGGGCCAGGTGCCGCCGAACCACTCCGTCCTCAACCCGCCGTCGATCAGCACCGCAGCGCGTACGCCGTCGTGCTGCTGGGCGAGGGTCTGGGCGGGGACGACGCCGTAGGAGATGCCGCCCACCGCGAACCCCGGTG
>JAJUGK010000110.1 GCA_029268205.1 Nocardioidaceae bacterium | reverse complement strand
TCGCCCGGGTGCCGGGCCACCTCCACGAACCCGTGCCGGGCGTAGAACTCCCGGGCGCGGCGGTTGACGGCGAACACGTAGAGACCGAACCCCTCGGGGAGGTGTGCCTGGACCAGCCCCAGCAGCGCTGTGCCGACACCCCGTCGCCACCGGTCGGGGCGCACGTAGAGATCGTCGAGCCAGGTCGGGGTCCAGCGGGCGTACCCCACCGCGCCGGTGTCGTCCTCCGCGACCCAGACGGCGTCGGCGGCCGGCCACCCGCGCACCCACGCCAGCACCTCGTCCTCGGAGTGCGGCGTGGGGATCCCGCCCGCCGTACGGGCCGCGACATGCACCGCGGCGAGGGCCCGGGCGTCGTCCGCCGTGGCCGGACGCAGGGCGAGGTCGTCGCTCCGCACGGCGGCTCAGTGCGCCTCGCGGATGACCTCGAGGGCGTGCTGGAGGTCGTCGGGGTAGGGCGCCGTGAACTCCACGAAGTCGCCGCTGGCGGGATGCTCGAACCCGAGGCGGGTGGCGTGCAGCCACTGCCGGTCGAGCCCGACCCGCCGGGCGAGCACGGGGTCGGCGCCGTAGAGCGGGTCCCCGACGCAGGGATGCTTCAGGGCGGCCATGTGGACCCGGATCTGGTGGGTCCGGCCGGTCTCGAGCTTGACCTCGAGCAGGCTGGCGAACCGGTGCGCCTCGAGGGTGTCGTAGTGGGTGATGCTCGGCTTGCCGTCGGCGCGGACGGTGAACTTCCAGTCCGACTTCGGGTGTCGGGCGATGGGGGCGTCGACGGTGCCCCGCAACGGGTCGGGGTGCCCCTGCACGAGCGCGTGGTAGGTCTTGTCGACCGCGCGACGACGGAAGGCGTTCTTGAGCACCGAGTAGGCCTGCTCCGACTTGGCGATCACCATCACCCCGGAGGTCCCGACGTCGAGTCGCTGCACGATCCCCTGGCGTTCGGAGGCACCGCTGGTCGAGATCCGGAAGCCGGCCCCGGCGAGGTGGCCCACGACCGTCGGCCCGGTCCAGCCCGGGCTGGGGTGCACGGCGACGCCGACGGGCTTGTCGATGACGACGATCGCCTCGTCGTCGTGGAGGATGTTGATGCCCTCGACGACCTCGGGCACGACCTCCACCGGGTCGACGACCTGCGGGATCGTGACGTCGAGCAGCGCGCCCTCGTGCACCCGCTCCGATTTGGCCACCGGTTGCCCGTCGACGAGCACCAGGCCCTCGGCCACCAGTTCGGCGGCGCGGGTCCTGCTCAGGCCGAACATCCGGGCCAGGGCCGCGTCGACCCGCTCACCCGCGAGGCCCTCGGGCACCAGCACGGTGCGCTGCTCGCCGGCGACACTCATGACCGCTCCCCGTCGCGTGTCCCGTCGACCCGCACCCCACGGAACGCCTGCAGGATGATCACCCCGGCCGCGACGTTGATGCAGATGTCGGCGACGTTGAAGATCGGGAAGTTCGGGAACGCCAGGAAGTCGACGACGTGGCCGCGCAACGGCGCAGGCTCCCGGAACAGCCGGTCGGTGAGGTTGCCGAGCACCCCCGCGAGCAGGAAGCCCAGGGCCACCCCCCAGCCGGGGCTGGCCAGCCGACGCAGCAACCACAGCACGACGCCCGCCGCGGCGATGGCCACGAACGTCAGCGCGACGGTGTACTCGGTGCCCATGCTGAACGCGGCGCCGGGGTTCAGGGCGTACTGCAGCGTGAAGAACGAGCCGAGGATCTCGACCGGGGGCTGCCCGGCGAGGTGCTCGGTGGCCAGCACCTTGGTGCCGAGGTCGACCGCGTAGAGCGGGAGCGCGACGCCGAGGAAGATCAGGAGACTGCGGGTCCGTCGAGGGCTGGTCGGGGTCTGGTCTCCGCTGGGACTCAGCGGCGTTCCTCGCGCTGCTTGCATGGCATGCACAGTGTCGCACGGGGAAACGCCATCAGCCGCATCTTGCCGATCGGCTCCCCGCAGCTCTCACAGATGCCGTAGGTCCCGTCGGCGATCCGTCCCAACGCTCGCTCGGTCTGCAACAGCATGTCGCGGGCATTGTTGGCGATGCTGATCTCGTGGTCACGCTCGAAGGTGGCCGAGCCGATGTCGGCCTGGTCCTGACCGGCCCCGTCGCCGGCGTCGCGCATCAGCGCGTTGAGCTCCTCCTCGGCCAGGTTGAGCTCCGAGCGCAGCCGCTCGCGGTCGACCTTGAGCTCGGTCTCGACCTCCGCCAGCTCGGCCTTCGACCACGGCCGCTCGTCGGCCTTGACCGCGAGCTTCTTCTGGGGCGCCTTCTTCGGGGCCTTCTTCTTGGGAGCCTTCTTCTCCGACGCCTTCTGCGTGGTCTTCGGGGCGGTCTTCTTTGGGGCGGTCTTCTTCGGGGCGGCTGCCTTCGTGGCGGCCTGCTTCGCCGCCTTCCGCTCGGCGGCCCCCGCCTTCTGCTCCGCCTTGGTCGCTGCCTTCGTCGCTGCCTTCTTCGCCGGCTTCTCCGCCGAGGCCTTCTTCGTCGACTTCGGCGGGGCCGCCTTCGTGCCCGTCTTCTTCGCCGCCGTCGCCGCGGACTTCGTGGCGGTGGACTTCGTGGCGGTCGACTTCTTCGCCGGGGTCGACTTCTTCGCCGGGGTGGACTTCTTCGCCGTCGTCTTCGCCGGGGTCGCCTTCTTCGCGCTCGACTTCTTCGCCGTCGACTTCGTCGTCGCGGTGCTCGCGGTCTTCTTCGCCGAAGTCTTCGCGGGCGCCTTCTTCGCGGGCGCCTTCTTCGCGGGCGCCTTCTTCGCGGCGGTCTTCGCGGGCGTCTTCTTCGCGGGCGTCTTCTTCACCGGTTCCTTCGCCTGCTTCGCGCCGGACCCACCGGTGCCGGTCGACCCCGTCGAGGCCGCGCTCCGCCGCCCGACGACCTTCTTGGCGGCAGCAGCCGTACGGCTGGCCAGCTTGCGGGTGGTCGAACGTGGCATGGCGGACGCTCCTTCGCGCCTGGGGAGGGGCCGGCGATGTGTGCCGGGCCACAAGTTGCGGCGAGGATAACGGCCCCGCCCGCCGCGACCAACGCGGCGCGCGGGGCCGTCGGCTGCGTGACCGCAGCCGGTGATGCCCCGTTTACGCCCGGCGGACCACGACCCGGGCCCGGCCGCCGTCGCCGACGGTGACGGGTCCGCCCTCGGCACCCTCCGCCGCCGGGTCGTCGAGGACGCCGACCGCGAGGTCGCTGGCCAGGGTCTCGGCGGCGATCAGCGCCGCGTGGGCCTCGGCCGCCGCGCGCACCTGCGCGTCGCCCTCGACGCGGAGCACGATCCGGTCGGTCACCTCCAGGCCCGCGTCCCGACGCGCCTGCTGGACCGCCCGGACCAGGTCCCGCGCCAGCCCCTCGGCGGCCAGTTCCGGCGTCACCGCCGTGGCGAGGACCACGAAGCCGCCGCCGGGGAGCATGCCCAACGCGGAGTCGTCGTCCGTGGCGGCCGCCACGGTCTCCAGGGAGTACTCCCCCTCCTGCAGGGCGAGGCCGCCGGCGGTGACCGCGCCGTCCTCGCCGACCGACCAGTCGCCGGACTTCGCGGCCCGGATGGCGACCTGGACGTCCTTGCCGAGCCGCGGGCCGGCAACCCGGGCGTTGACGGTGAGGCGCTGGGAGACGCCGTACGCCGCCCCCTCCTCGCTGTCGAGTGCGACCACGCGGACCTGCTTGACGTTGACCTCGTCGGCGACGATCGCCTCGAAGCCCCGCAGCGACGCGGGCTCCGCCACGACGACTGTGAGGGAGGCCAGCGGGAGCCGGGTGCGCAGCTGCCGCGACTTGCGCAGCGCCGAGGCGGCCGAGCACGCGGCGCGCACCTGGTCCATCCCGGCCACGAGCTCCGGGTCGGCCGGCAGCTCCTCGGCCCGCGGCCAGTCGGCGAGGTGGACCGAACGCTCGCCGGTCAGACCCCGCCAGATCTCTTCGGTGATCAGCGGGAGCAGCGGTGCGGCGACCCGACAGGTCGTCTCGAGCACGGTGTAGAGGGTGTCGAACGCCTCGGTCTCCACCTCGCCGTCGACCGCCCAGAAGCGCTCCCGCGACCGCCGGATGTACCAGTTGGTGAGGACGTCGATGAAGGTGCGCGTGGCGTCGCAGGCATCGGCGATCGCGTAGTCGTCGAGCGCCGCGGTCGTCTCCTCCACGAAGTCGCGGCACTTCGCCAGCAGGTACCGGTCCAGCGGGTCGGTGGAGTCCGTCCGCCAGCGCGCGGCGTAGCCCTCCGGGCCGGCGGTGTTGGCGTAGAGCGCGAAGAAGTACCAGCTGTTCCACAGCGGGATCAGCACCTGCCGCACCGCGTCGCGGATCCCCTGCTCGGTGACGATCAGGTTGCCGCCACGCAGGATCGGGCTGGCCATGAGGAACCACCGCATGGCGTCGGCGCCGTCGCGGTCGAACACCTCGCGTACGTCGGGGTAGTTGCGCAGCGACTTCGACATCTTGTTGCCGTCGGAGCCGAGCACGATGCCGTGGCTGATGCAGTTCTGGAAGGCCGGCCGATCGAAGAGCGCTGTGGCCAGGATGTGCAGGGTGTAGAACCACCCCCGCGTCTGGCCGATGTACTCCACGATGAAGTCGCCGGGGAAGTGCCCCTTCTTCTCCGCCGTGCCGTCGAACCAGTCGGCGTTCTCGAACGGGTAGTGCACCTGGGCGAAGCTCATCGACCCGGAGTCGAACCACACGTCGAGCACGTCGGTGACCCGACGCATCGTCGACCGCTCGCCCTCGGGGCGCGGGTCGTCGGGGTTGGGGCGGGTGAGCTCGTCGACGAAGGGGCGGTGCAGGTCCGGCTCGCCGTCGGCGTTGCGCGGCAGGTCGCCGAAGTCGCGCTCGATCTCGGCGAAGCTCCCGTAGACGTCGATGCGGGGGTAGGCGGGGTCGTCGGACTTCCAGACCGGCACCGGGCTGCCCCAGAACCGGTTGCGGGTGATCGACCAGTCGCGGGCGTTCTCCAGCCACTTGCCGAACTGACCGTCCCGGATGTGGTCGGGGACCCAGTTGATCTCCTGGTTGAGCTGGAGCATCCGGTCCTTGATCGCGGTGACCTCGACGAACCACGACGAGACGCCCTTGTAGATCAGCGGCTCGCGGCACCGCCAGCAGTGCGGGTAGGAGTGGTCGTAGGTCTCGCGTCGCAGCAGCACGGTCCCGGGCGAGACCGCCCCGGTCTCGCCATCGCCTCGCGTGGCTGCCTTGAGGTGGTCGATGATGACGAGGTTGGCGTCGAAGACCTGCAGGCCGGCGTAGTCGTCGACCGGCGCGGTGAACCGGCCGTCCTTGCCGACGGGCATGACCGCCTCGATGCCCTCCCGGTCGGTCACCTCCTTGTCGACCTCACCGAACGCGCCGGCCGTGTGCACGATGCCGGTACCGTCCGTCGTGGTGACCGCGTCGTCGGCGGCGACGATGCGGAAGGCCCGCTCGTGACCGGCGTAGTAGGAGAACGGCGGGGTGTAGGTGCGTCCCACCAGATCTGCGCCGGGGTACCGGCCGACCACCGCGAACTCGCCGTCCGCGTCGGCGAGCTCGCGGGCGTACGCCGCCAGCCGGGCCTCGGCGAGCAGGTAGCGGGCGGTCCGGTCGGTGCCGGGGACGGCCGCCTCGACGACGACGTAATCGATCTCCGAGCCCACCATCGCCGCGAGGTTCGCCGGCAGCGTCCACGGCGTCGTGGTCCACACCAGGACGAGCGCGCCGTCGAGCACCGGGTCGGTGCCCGTGTCGTCGAGCCGGAACCCGACCGTGACCGCGGGGTCCTGACGGTTCTGGTAGACGTCGTCGTCCATCCGCAGTTCGTGGTTGGACAGCGGGGTCTCGTCGTTCCAGCAGTACGGCAGCACGCGGAAGCCCTCGTAGACCAGCCCCTTGTCGTAGAGCTGCTTGAAGGCCCAGATCACCGACTCCATGTAGTCGGGGTTCATGGTGCGGTAGTCGTTGTCGAAGTCGACCCAGCGCGCCTGTCGGGTGACGTACTCCCGCCACTCGCCGGTGTACTTCATCACCGACTCGCGGCACGCGGCGTTGAACTTGTCGATGCCCATCTCGACGATCTCGTCGGTGGTCTTGATGCCGCCCAGCCGCATCGCCTCGAGCTCGGCCGGCAGACCGTGGGTGTCCCACCCGAAGCGACGCTCGACCCGGTTGCCCCGCATCGTCTGGAACCGCGGGACGACGTCCTTGACGTAGCCGGTGAGCAGGTGGCCGTAGTGCGGGAGGCCGTTGGCGAAGGGCGGGCCGTCGTAGAACACGAACTCCGCCGACCCGTCGGGGCCGGGGTCGCGCTGCTCGACGCTCGCGGCGAAGGTGGCGTCGGACTCCCAGTAGTCCAGCACCCGCTCCTCGATGGCCGGGAAGCGCGGGCTCGCGGGGACGCCGGCGTCGGCCTGCTCGTCGCGGTGGGTCGCCTTGGGGTAGGTCACGGTGCGGGGCTCCTGCGGTGGGTGCGGTCTCCTCGGTGCTGTGCACGAGGACGGATGCCTGTGCTGCACGAGGACGAGGCGTGCTGCCCCGCGGTACCACCCCGCTTGCCCGTCCCCCGAAGGGCCGGACCACTCATTTGCGGGCTGTGACGGGCCCACCCGTTCGGTTCTACTGGGCTCCGGCGCGCCGGGGCTGTTCTTCCGAAGAGCTCGCCGCTGATAACGGCTCAAACGCTCGTGGCCCATCCTACGACGGGCCGCTCCCCCGACGCTGCGGGCCACCCGACGACCGCGGCCGGCCCACCCGGAGGTGGACCGGCCGCGATCCGGACTGTCAGGGGTGGGCGATCAGCCCTCGTTCTCCTCGCCGAGGAGGGACTTGAGCCGCTTGGGCGCGTGCTCGCCGGGCTGGTCGAGCGTGCCCCCCTCGCTGGAGTTGTCCAGCGCCTCGAGCTGCTGGGTGAAGTACGAGCGCAGCCGGCTGCGGTACTCGCGCTCGAAGGCGCGCAGCGTCTCGACCTCGCTGCTGAGCTTGTCGCGCTCCTTCTCCAGGTCGCCGAAGAGCTGGGCGCGGCGCTCGGCCGTCTCCGCGTCGAGCATCTGGGCGCGGGTGCGGGCGTCGGACTCGAGGCGCTCGGCCTTCGCCTTGCTCTCGGACTCCAGCCGCTCGGCCTTGGTGCGGGCCTCACCGATGATCTTGTCGGCCTCGTCCTTGGCACCGTCGATGAGCTCGTCGGCGTTGCGACCGGCGATCTCCAGCAGCCGGGCGGCCGCGCTCGAGGCGTCGGCCACGGTCTCGACCCGGATCGTCTCCACGCCACCGACCGCCACCGGGGCCGCCGCCGCTGCAGGGGCGGGCGTCGGCTCGGGAGCCGGTGCCGGGGTCGGCTCCGGCGCCGCGACGGGCTCGGGGGTGGCCTCGGGGGCCGAAGCGCTGGCGCCGGCCTGCTGCGCGGCGGCGAGCTTGGTGCGAAGGTCCTCGTTCTCCTTCGTCAGCCGCGCCAGCTCGGCCTCGACCTCGTCGAGGAACTGGTCGACCTCGTTCATGTCGTAGCCCTCGCGGAGCCGCACAGGAGTGAAGCGCTTGTTACTCACGTCCTCAGGCGTCAACGGCATGACCACACCCTTGTCCTCGTCGTCGTTTCGATGTCGTTGTTCGATGTCGCAGTTCGGTGTCGCTGTTCAGTCTCGTGCATGTCGTCGCGCGATGGACGGCGACCGGCAGATCGCGCCCCGCCGAGGGCGGGTGGACGTACCGCGGGTCACGTTACTCCGAAGGCGCACCACACGGCGCATCGGGCATCCGGACCGCGATCCGCGCCCGGGTCACCCGAGGCCCAGGAAGATCGATTGGTTCACGCGCATCAACAGGATCACGACGATGAACACCAGGATGAAGCTGACATCGAGGGCGATGCTGCCCAGGCGCAGCGGCGGGATCACCTTGCGGACGGCCTTGATCGGCGGATCGGTGATCGAGAAGACGATCTCGAGGACGACCAGCACCGGCCCGGTGGGTTGCCACGACCGGGCGAACACCTGGATCCAGTCCACGATCAGCCGCACGATGAGCAGCACCATGAACATCCAGAGGATGCCCTGGATGAATTGTCCGACAGGATGCACGTGTGGTCGTCAGCTCTGGTTGAAGAAGCCGCCCTCGGCGATCCGCTGCTTGTCCTCCGCGGCGACCGAGACGTTGGGGGGCGAGAGCAGGAACACCTTGCTGGTCACCCGCTCGATGGTGCCCCGGACGGCGAAGACCAGGCCGGCGGCGAAGTCGACGAGCCGCTTGGCGTCGTTGTCGTCCATCTCGGAGAGGTTCATGATCACCGGCACGCCGGAGCGGAAGTTCTCGCCGATGGTGCGCGCCTCGTTGTAGGTGCGGGGGTGCAGGGTCGTGATCCGGGAGAGCTCTGCCACGTGGTTCACCTCGCTGGTCGGTCGACGACGCTCGTCGAGACGGGCGACCGGCGCGGGCCGCGGCTCGTCGTACCGCTCGTCGCGAGCCTGGCCGCGCTGCTCCTCGCGACGGTCCGGCTGGTCCTCGGCGTAGTCGTCGTAGCGCTCGGTGTCCTCGAGCAGGCCCAGGTAGACACCCATCTTGCGCATTGCGCCGCTCATGGCTTCTGACCTCCGGTACGTCGGCGCCCCCGCCCGGGGCGCACTGTTGGCGACATTACTTGATCACGGGCCTCGGACCGAGAACCGCACTGCCGACACGCACGTGTGTCGCGCCGGCCGCGATCGCCTGCTCCAGGTCACCGCTCATCCCCGCCGAGACCCAGGTGGCGTCGGGGTGGTCGCGCCGCACCTCGGCGGCGACGTCGGCGAGACGGGCGAACGCGGCGGCGGGGTCCTCCCCGAGCGGGGCGACCCCCATCACCCCCCGCAACCGCAGGGTCCCGGCGGTGGCGATCGCCTCGGCCAGGGCCGGTACGTCGGCGGGCGCCGCCCCGGCGCGGCCCGCCGCCCCCGGGGGGTCGAGGCTGACCTGCACCAGGACGTCGAGGGGTGCCTCTCGCTCGGCCGCTCCCCCGGCCAGGCGACCGACGAGCTTGATCCGATCGACCGACTCCACCACGTCGGCCCAGCGGGTGACCGCTGCGGCCTTGTTGGACTGCAGGCCGCCGATGAAGTGCCAGCGCAACGGCTGGGGCACCTCCGGTCGCTTGTCGGCCGCCTCCTGGTGCTTGTTCTCCCCCACGTCGGTGACACCGAGGTCGGCGAGCAGGGCGACGTCGGAGGGTGGGAAGTACTTCGTCACCACCGTCAGCGTCACCTCCTCCGGCCGACGACCGGCCGTGGCGCAGGCGGTCGCGATGCGCTCACGGACCCGCGCGAGCCCGGCCGCAACCTCGTCTCGGCGGGCGTCGGCGCTCGGTGTGCTGCTCATGGAACCTCCGGGCTGGTGCGGACCACGATGCCGGCCGACCGGCCGGCGGCGGCGCCGTCGCGCCGGTAGGAGTGCAGGGTGGGGTCCTCGCGGGTGCAGCGGGCGAGGTCGACGACCTCGTCGACGCCGTGCGCCGCCAGCTGGCTGCGCACGCCGGCGACCAGATCGAGGGACGGCGTCCCCCAGGTGGTCTCCGCACGGGCGGCGGGGACGGTCGCCGCGACCTCCTCGCGCAGGTCGGCGGGCACCTCGTAGCACCCACCGCACACCGCCGGGCCGCTCCAGGCCCGGATCCGGCGCGCGCCG
>JAJUGK010000109.1 GCA_029268205.1 Nocardioidaceae bacterium | reverse complement strand
GCGGCCCCGCGGCCGGCGGCACCCCGCCGTGGGTGCGCGACCTCGTACGCGGCCTCGGCGGCCCCGGTGCCGGAGCCGGGTTCGGCCCGCGTCCCCGCGCGCGGCGCGGCGACGTCCGGGCAGCGATCCTCGACGTGCTCGCGACCGAGCCGATGAACGGCTACCAGCTCATCGGGCAGATCGCCGAACGCACCGGCGGGGCCTGGCGGCCGAGCCCTGGCTCGGTCTACCCGACGGTGCAGGCGCTGGAGGACGAGGGGCTCGTCGCCGGCGAGCAGGTCGGTGGCCGCCGGCTGTTGACGTTGACCGACGCGGGGCGGGAGTTCGTCGAGACCCACCCCGAGGAGCTCGCCCGCACGTGGGAGGCCTTCGCCGCGCCCGAGGACGACGCCCCGCGCGCCGACGACGGCCCCGACCTCGGCCCGGTGATCGCCCAGGTCCTCGGCGCGGTCGGCCAGGTGGTGCTCAGCGGCACCCGGCAGCAGCGGGCCGAGGCGACCGAGATCCTCGCCGAGACCCGCCGCCGGCTCTACGGCCTGCTCGCCGACGACGACTGAGCCGACCCCCCGGATCCCCGGCTCCGCCGGTCAGGCGAGCGGCAGCCGACGCGCGCCGCGGGGCAGGTGGGCGTACCCGCGGCGTACGGCGTGCTCGAGCGCCTCGACCGGGAACGGCCAGGTGCTGGCCCCCAACGCGTCGGCGGGGGAGACCCCGCGGCCAGCGAGGTCGCTGATGGTCGTCGCGACCACCCCGACCGCGGCCCGCTGCTCCTCCACGAAGGCGCGATCGACCGGGGTCCCGTGGCCCGGAACGACCACCGCGTCCTCGGCCACCATCCCGACCACGAGGTCGAGGGCGGTGTGCCAGGTCAGCGGGAAGGAGTCCTCGCCGTAGGACGGGGGCGCCGACTGCTCGACGAGGTCGCCGGCGTAGACGACCCCCACGTCGGGCACGTGCACGACCACGTCGCCGTCGGTGTGCGCGGGCCCGGGGTGGACGACCTCGACGCGGCGATCGCCCAGGTCGAGCACGCGAGCCGAGGAGAGGGTGTCGGTCGCGGGTCGCACGCGGGCCGAGCGCAGGGCGTCGAGGTGCGGGCTGTCGGCGTACGGCGACCCCGGCTCGCCCGCCGCGCGGCGGAACCCCTCGACGTGGGCGGGGGTCGCGGCGGCGGCGTGCTCGTGGGCGATCAGCGCGGCGTCGGGCCACCGGTCGGCGAAGACCGCGTTGCCGAGGACGTGGTCCCAGTGCACGTGGGTGTTGACCACCGCCACGACCGGACCGAGACCGTGCGCCCCGATCGCGTCGGCGAGGGCCGACGCGTGCGCCTCGGTGGGGCCGGTGTCGACGACGACGGTGCCGTCGCGACCCGCGATCACGCCGAGGGTGAGGTCGACGAAGCCGGTGCGCCACGCCCAACAACCGGGGCGCAACTCGACCAGGCCGCCGTCGGGCGGCAGGGTGGGCGCGGACGGGGCGGGGTGCGAGCTCATCGACGGCAGGGTACCGACCCGTCGACCCAGTAGGATTGGCACTCGGCTCAGACGAGTGCCAGAGTGCGGGCGGGCAGCCGCCGCACCGACGAGCGAGGAAGGAGCGTGGCGATGGTCGAGGAGCGCCGATTGGCCGTGCTGCGCGCGATCGTCGAGGACTACGTCTCCACGCAGGAGCCGGTCGGGTCCAAGGCCCTGGTCGACCGACACCAGCTCGGGGTCTCGCCGGCGACGGTCCGCAACGACATGGCCGCCCTGGAGGAGGAGGGGCTCATCGCCCAGCCCCACACCAGCGCCGGCCGGGTTCCCACCGACAAGGGCTACCGGCTCTTCGTCGACAGGCTCAGCACCGTCAAGCCGCTGTCGGCCGCCGAGCGGCGGGCGATCACCTCCCTGCTCGAGGGGGCGGTCGACCTCGATGACGTGGTGCAGCGCAGCGTTCGGCTGCTGGCCCAGCTCACCCGGCAGATCGCGGTCGTGCAGTACCCCATCCTCGCCCGCTCCACGGTGCGCCACGTCGAACTCGTGCCGCTCACCCCCACCCGGCTGCTCAGCGTGCTGATCCTCAGCACCGGGCGGGTGGAGCAGCGGATGATCGAGCTCCCCGAGGATCTCGCCGAGGATGACCTGTCGCGGCTGCGCACCGACGTCAACCGGGCCGTGGTCGGCGAGCGCATCGCCGACGCCGCCGACCGGCTCGGCCAGATCACCCAGGAGAGCGCGAGCGCCCGCCTGGCGGCCACCTCGGTGGTCGTCGCCTCCCTCATCGAGTCGATGAGCGACCACCGCTCCGACGAGCGCGTCGTGGTCGGGGGCGCGGCCAACCTGGCCCGGTTCGGCGAGGGCTACGAGGCCACCATCCGGCCGATGCTCGAGGCGCTGGAGGAGCACGTGGTGCTGCTGCGGCTGCTCGGCGAGGCGACCTCCTCCTCGACGGTGACCGTTCGCATCGGTCGGGAGGGACCGGTGCAGGAGCTGTCCGGCACCTCCGTTGTGGCCACCGGCTACGGCCCCGGCGACGAGGCGCTGGCCACGCTCGGCATCGTCGGACCCACCCGCATGGACTACCCCGGGTCGATGGCAGCGGTCCGCGCTGTCGCACGCTACGTGTCCCGGATCCTCGAGGAGTGAGATGAGTCAGGACCTGTACGACGTGCTCGGGGTGTCCCGCGACGCCGATGCCGATGACATCAAGAAGGCCTATCGGCGGCTGGCCCGGAAGCTCCACCCCGACGTCAACCCGGACCCCGAGACCCAGGAGCGGTTCAAGGAGGTCTCCCGGGCCTACGAGGTGCTCTCCGATCCGGAGAAGCGCCGCCACTACGACATGGGCGGCGACCCGTTCGGCGGTGCGGCCGGCTTCGGCGGCGCGGGCCAGGGGTTCTCGTTCACCGACATCATGGACGCCTTCTTCGGTCAGTCGACCGGGCAGGCGCAGGGCCGTGGTCCCCGTCCGCGGGTGCGGCGCGGTCAGGACGCCCTGATCCGGCTCGAGGTCGAGCTGGCCGAGGCCGCCTTCGGCGTGACCCGCGAGCTGAAGGTCGACACCGCGGTGCGCTGCGGGACCTGCTCCGGCGAGGGCACCGCGCCGGGCACGAAGCCGGTGACCTGCGAGACCTGCCGCGGGCGGGGCGAGGTGCACCAGGTGCAGCGGTCCTTCCTCGGCGAGATCCGGACGATGCGTCCGTGCGCGGCGTGCCGCGGCTTCGGCACGATCATCCCCGAGCCGTGCCGCGAGTGCTCCGGCGACGGCCGGGTCCGCTCCCGCCGTACGCTCACCGTCAAGATCCCGCCCGGCGTCGACACCGGCACCCGGGTGCAGCTGACCGGCCAGGGCGAGGTCGGTCCGGGCGGCGGCCCCGCCGGCGACCTCTACGTCGAGATGCACGTCGCCGACCACCCGACCTTCACCCGTCAGGGCACCGACCTGCTCGCCACGGTGACGGTGCCGATGACCGCGGCGGCGTTGGGCACCACGCTGCAACTGCCGACCCTGGAGGCCGACCTGGTCGAGTCCGGCGCGGTCAGCGACGTCGAGACCGTGGTGCCGCTGGAGATCGAGCCCGGCACCCAGTCCGGCACCGAGACCGTGCTCCCGGGCCGCGGCGTGCCCAGCCTGCGCGGCACCGGCCGCGGCGACCTGGTCGTGCGGGTGCTGGTGGAGACGCCCACCCGCCTCGACGCCCGCCAGGAGGAGCTGCTGCGCGAGCTGGCGACGCTGCGCGAGGAGACCCACCCCGACGGTCAGGTCCACGCCTCCCACAAGAGCGTGTTCGGTCGGCTCCGCGACGCCTTCAAGTGACCCTCCCGGTCTACCGGCACCCCGACCTGGCCGCCGTCCGCGTCGACCGCGAGGTCGTGGTCGAGGGCGAGGAGGCCCACCACGCGGTGGTGGTCCGGCGCACCCGCATGGGCGAGCGGATCGTGCTCGCCGACGGCCGGGGCACCGCCGCGGTCTGCACCGTCACCGCCGCGACCAAGGGACGGCTCGCCGCGCGGGTCGAGGAGTGCACGACCGACCCCGAGCCGCTGCCGCGGGTCACCGCCGTGCAGGCGGTGCCGAAGGGTGAGCGCGGCGAGCTCGCGGTGAGCATGCTGACCGAGGTCGGCGCCGCACTGGTCGTGCCGTGGGCCGCGGAGCGCTGCGTCGCCACCTGGCGGGGAGAGCGGGCGGCGAAGGGCCGGTCGAAGTGGGAGGCGACCGCGCGGGAGTCGGCCAAGCAGGCCCGCCGCGCCTGGTTCCCCGAGGTGGCGCCCCTCGCGACGACCGCCGGGGTCGCGGATCTCGTCGGCAACGCCGACCTCGCGATCGTGCTGCACGAGGCGCCCGGCGGCACGGCGTTGGCGGACCTCGATCTCGACGACGTCCGCGACCTGGTCGTCGTCATCGGCCCCGAGGGCGGGATCACCGATGCCGAGCTCGCCCGGCTGACGGCCGCCGGCGCCCGTACGGTCCGGCTCGGCGCGGAGGTGCTGCGGACCTCGACCGCCGGGGTCGCCGCCGTGGCCGCGCTCCTCAGCCGGACGCCCCGGTGGGGCCTCAGCCGACCGTGATCGGGATCTCCAGGCGCGGCGAGGCACCGCCCTCGCCGTCGGAGACGTCCTCCTCGAAGACCACCAGGGTGTAGTCGCCCGGCTCGGCCTCCACGGTGAAGGCGTACGGCGCCATCTCGTAGGCGGACTCGGCAGTCGTGAACCCCTCGTCCACCACGTCGGTGCCCGCGCGCAGCTCCCAGCGCACGTTGGCCTCGAAGACCTCCGCCTCGCCGCTGACCTCGAACGGCGAGGTGACCGCACCGTCGCTGGGGATGCTGGTGACGGTGATGCGGCCGCTGGCGTCGGCGTACGTCGTCGGCGAGGCCGACGGGGCGGTCGGCTCCTCGGTGGGGCTCTCGCTGGGCTCCGGCTCGCCGGAGTCGGTCGGGGTGGCCGAGGTCTCGGGTTCGGTGACGGTGCCGGTCGTGTCGTCCCCGCAGGCGGTGAGCGCGAGGCCGAGCGCCAGCGCGCCGGCGGCGAGGGCCGTCGTACGGCGGGGGCGGAGCGGGGAGGCGGTCATGGCACGGTCACTTCCTTGGTGTCGACGAGATCGCCGGCCACGCCGGTGCCGGGGCCCGCACCGCGCGGTGCCCGTCCGCGCGTGACGGTGACGGTGTAGGTCCCGGACGGCAGGCCGTCCACGGTGAACGAGTATGTCGCGCCGACCGCCTCGGCACTGACAGCGGCGCGCCCGGAATCCACGATCGTGCCGCGCCCGTCGGTGACCTGCCAGGCGACGAAGGGCAACGGCCGGTTGGTCACCCCGCTCACGGTGATCGTGCGCTGGCGGCTGCCGTCGGCGGGTTCGACGATCCATACCGGCGCGAGCGCCGAGCGCATCGGCTCGCGCACCACCGGCACCTCGACCGGCACCCCGAGCACCGTCGTCCGGCCCTCCTCCGCGGCCGCCGCTCCCTCGACGCGGACCTCGACCGGGTGGCGCTCGGCGTCACCCGCGGCGGCCTGCACCGTGTAGATCAGCTGCTGCACCGCGAGCTCGGCCTCCCGGGGGCTCAACCACCCGGGACGCTCGACCAGGTCGACCTCGTCGTTGGCGACGACGACCTCCCACCGGTCGGCGTCGTAGCCGACACCGGCCCGGGTGCCCTCGGGCCAGGGTGAGCGGTAGTCGGGGTCGGACGGCGCGAGCGTCAGCATCGCGTCGACCGCGAGCGCGGGCAGGTCGAGACTCCCGTGGGCGTCGACGAAGGGGAACTCGCGGAACAGCCGCGGCTCGGCGTCGCCGCCGACGTAGTACACCGGGACGTTGGTCCGGTCGGTCATCAGCAACGACGGGCCCTCGCTCGGGGCGGGGCTCGCCGCCGGCGGGGGGTCGGCCGGCGGGCCGGACCGGGGGAGCCACAGCCCCACCCCCACCGCGACGACCGCGGCCGTGGCAGCGGCGACGAGCAGCAGCGGCCACGTCGTACGCCGGCGACCGTCGTGCGCGGCGCGCAGCACCTCCTCGAGGCGGGGCGTCGGCGCGACGTCGGCGACGGCGTCGTGCAGCAGGTCGCGCAGCTCCGGGTCGTCGGCGTCGCCGAGCGGCACGGGCGAGGGGGAGCGGGTCATCGGCGCTCCACCTCCTCGGCGAGCAGCTCGCGCAGGCGGGCGGACCCGCGGGAGGCGTGGCTCTTCACCGCGCCGCGGCTGATGTCGAGCGCGGACGCGATGTCGGCCTCGGACAGGTCGAGGTAGTAGCGCAGCACGAGCACCTCGCGCTGGCGGGTCGGCAGCTCCTGCAGTGCCTGCAGCACCGTGGCGCGGCGCTCGTCGACCAGGACGTCCTCGTCGGCGCCGGGGGCGTCGCGGACCACGGGCGGGACGTAGCGCTGCTCGACCCCACGGCGGCGCAACGCGGACCGCGAGCGGTTGACGACCGTGCGCCGCAGGTAGGCGACCGCGTGGTCCGGCTCGCGGAGCCGACCCCAGTGCCGGTGGACGGCGACGAAGGAGTCCTGGACGACCTCCTCGGCCACCATCGGGTCGCGCAGGAGCAGGGTCGCCAGGCGCACCATCATCCGCTGGTGGGAGTGGTAGAGCTCGGTGATCTGTGCATCCGCGTCCAGGGACGGCGCCACCCCACCGACCCCCTTCCGCGTCCGCGCGGCCGGCCGGCCGGGGACTCCTGCGACGAGCAACTGGGTGGTCACGCTAGTCCCACGCTCGCGGGGCACAACCGGTTTACCTGTGCCGCCAACGCGTGGCCCCGTGGCCGCGCTCGTGTAGGAAGGACCCATGACTGACGCAGCGAGCGACTGCCTGTTCTGCAGGATCGTCGCCGGGGAGGTCCCGGCCGAGATCGTCCACACCGACGACCACACCGTCGCCTTCCGCGACATCGCCCCGCAGGCGCCGACGCACGTGCTGGTGATCCCGCGCGCGCACCACCGCGACGCCGCGGCGCTGTCGGCCAGCACCGACGGGGGCGTCGACGCGCTGGTGCGGGCCGCCGTGAAGGTCGCGGAGGCCGAGGGGCTCGGCGACGGCTACCGGCTGGTGCTCAACACCGGTCAGGACGGCGGACAGACCGTCTTCCACGTGCACCTGCACCTGCTCGGCGGGCGCGCGATGACGTGGCCGCCCGGCTGAGCCCGGGAGCGCCGGCATCCCGGGTGACCCGACAGGGTGCCACGGCTAGCATGGACAGCCCATGAGCGAACATCCCCAGACCACCGTGGTCGTGCCCGCGAGCGTCGACATGGTCGCCCTCCTCGGCCCCACCGACGAACACCTTGCGGTCCTCGAGAAGGCCTTCGACGCCGAGATCCATGTGCGGGGCAACCAGATCACCCTGCGCGGCGAGGCCGGCGAGCTCGCCCTGGCCGAGCGCCTCCTCGACGAGCTGGTCACGATCATCCGCACGGGTCAGGGACTGACCAAGGAGACCGTCGAGCGCGCACTCGGCATGCTGCGCGCGGAGACCGTCGAGCGGCCGGCCGACGTGCTGTCGATGAACATCCTGTCCAACCGCGGACGCACGATCCGGCCCAAGACGCTCAACCAGAAGAAGTACGTCGAGGCGATCGACGACCACACCATCGTCTTCGGCATCGGCCCGGCCGGCACCGGCAAGACCTACCTGGCCATGGCCAAGGCCGTCCAGGCGCTGCAGGCCAAGGACGTTAGCCGGATCATCCTCACCCGGCCCGCGGTCGAGGCGGGGGAGCGGCTGGGGTTCCTGCCCGGCACGCTGAGCGAGAAGATCGACCCCTACCTGCGGCCGCTCTACGACGCGCTGCACGACATGCTCGACCCCGAGACGATCCCGAAGCTGCTGACCGCCGGGACGATCGAGGTCGCGCCCCTGGCCTATATGCGGGGTCGCGCGCAGCCACTCGACGCCGATGTCCTCACTCCCGACGGATTCGTCTCGATGGGCACGCTCTCGGTCGGTGACCTCGTGACCGGTGCTGACGGGCGACCGACCGTCGTGCTCGGCGTCTACCCGCAGGGGGAGAAGGACGTCTACCGCGTCACGACCCAGGACGGCGCCTCGACCCTCGCCTGCGGCGAGCATCTGTGGACCGTCCGGACGGCCAGCGACAAGCGCCGCGGCAGGACCCGCACCCTCGAGACGCAGGAGATGATCGGCAACCTGCGCTCCTTCCACGCTCGGCGCTACGAGCTGCCGATGGTCCAGCCGGTGCAGTTCCCCGACGTCGAGGTCCCGTTGGACCCCTACGCGCTCGGACTGCTGCTGGGTGACGGGTGCCTGACGACCTCGACGACGCCGGCGTTCGCGACCGTCGGCGGGGAAGGGACGCCGAGCCGACGCGACATGCCGACTGAGCTGGCATCGGCCGATGTCGCTTCGATCCCCCTGACCTACCTCGAGAATTCTCTGGCGGTGCGCACGGCGGTGCTGCAGGGGTTGCTCGACACCGACCGCGGTCGCGTGCTCCGGGCTCACCTGGAGTTCCGCAGCCCGTCGTCGGCGCTGAGCCAGGACATCGTGTGGCTGGTCCGGTCGTTGGGCGGCACTGCGGACCCGCGCGGGGACATCATCGACATCCGCCTGCCCGCTGACATCGCGCCGTTCCGCCTGCAGCGCAAGGCCGATGCCTATGCCGCGACGGGTGGCGGGCGGCCGATGCGGTTCATCGACTCGATCGAGTACGTCGGTCGCCGGGAGACGCAGTGCATCCAGGTGGCGGCCGCCGACTCGCTCTACGTGACCGATGACTTCCTGGTCACGCACAACACCCTCAACGACGCCTTCATCATCCTCGACGAGGCGCAGAACACCTCGCCGGAGCAGATGAAGATGTTCCTCACCCGGCTCGGGTTCGGCTCGAAGATCGTGGTCACCGGCGACACCACCCAGGTCGACCTCCCCGGCGGAGTGCAGAGCGGTCTGCGGGTGGTGGAGGAGATCCTCGACGGGGTCGAGGACGTGTCGTTCAACCGGCTCACCTCCGGCGACGTCGTCCGCCATCGGTTGGTCGGCCGGATCGTTGCGGCCTACGACGAGTTCGAGGCCGAGCGGCAGGCGCAGGAGAACGGCGCGGTCCCCCCGGGCCGGCGCCCGGCCCGACGACAGGAGCGGCGATGAGCATCGAGGTGCTCGACGAGTCCGGGCAGGCCGTCGACGCGACCGGTCTGGCGCGGCTGGCACGGTTCGTGATGGACCGGATGCGCGTGCACCCGCAGGCGGAGCTGTGCATCAAGGCCGTCGACGAGGCGACCATCGCCGAGCTCAACGAGCAGTGGATGGACAAGGAGGGCCCCACCGACGTGCTGGCCTTCCCGATGGACGAGTTGCGCCCCGGCCTGGTCAACGAGGAGCCCGAGGAGGGCGTGCTCGGCGACCTGGTGCTGTGCCCGGCCGTGGCCGCCAAACAGGCCGAGACGGCCGGTCATGCCGTGGCCGACGAGATCGATCTGCTGACCGTGCACGGCATCCTCCACCTCCTGGGCTACGACCATGCCGAGCCCGACGAGCACCGCGAGATGTTCGGCCTGCAGGCCCGGCTGCTCGCGGAGTGGCAGGGCGTACGGAGCGGAGAGGAGATCCGGTGAACGCCGGGGAGGTGGCGACACTCGTCGTCGCCGGTCTCCTGGTCGCACTGGCCGGGC